>NZ_JBVJCT010000009.1:0-144907 GCF_055588305.1 Streptomyces sp. NPDC042002
CTTTGTACTCACCCTCTCGGGCTTTCCTCCGGGCGCTTCCCTTCGGTCTTGCGTTTCCGACTCTATCAGACCGTTTCCGTATCCGATTTCCTCGGTGCTTTCCAGGTTCCCGCTTCCGCGTTTCCCTTTCCGGCGAGTCCGACTCTATCAGTGCTTTTCCGTCTCTCTGACCACCGTCCCGCAGACATGCGAAACAGGACCCCGAGATAGGATCTGACGAGTTGGGTGCTGCCGGGCAACGACGCTTGGTCACGCCGCTCAGCCTCAAGCAGGAGTACGACTGTACATGGGGTGCGGGAGCAGGCGCAAATCGTTTGCCCTGTGCTCTACGGCGCCAACCGGGATCTCTCGCGCGGAACCGGCACTTCATATGACATACCCTGCTCAACAGTGCGCTGTCCGGGACAGACAGTGACGGCCCGTATAGATCTCCACCCCCTCGGAGGCTTCCCATGACCACCGTGACGTCCCCTCTTGCAGGACGCGCCATCGGACTCGCCGCGGTACCGGACCCCGTGTTCTCCGGAGCGATGGTCGGCCCCGGCACGGCGATCGACCCCGTCCGTGAGCCCTCGGAGGTCGTCTCTCCCGTGGACGGGGTGATCGTCTCCCTTCACCCGCACGCGTTCGTCATCGTCGACAGCGAGGGCCACGGCGTGCTCACGCACCTGGGCATCGATACCGTGCAGCTCAATGGCGAGGGTTTCGAGCTTCTCGTCAACAAGGGGGACACCGTGACGCGCGGCCAGGGCGTCGTGCGGTGGAACCCCGCCGCCGTCGAGGAGGCCGGCAAATCCCCGGTGTGCCCGGTCGTGGCCCTCGAGGCCACGGCGGACTCCCTCTCCGACGTCCGTGAGGACGGCGATGTGAAGGCCGGCGACGAACTCTTCGGCTGGCAGTGACTTCAACGCTGCCCTGGACGGCGCGTTCGACAACCATCACGGCGGCGAAACCGGCCGCACTATCGGAGACGGGTGAGATGGAGACAACGCTGCGAGGCGTCGGCGTGAGCCACGGTGTGGCGATCGGCGAAGTTCGGCACATGGGTACGGCGGTCCTTGAGCCGCCTGCCAAGCAGATCCCGGCGGAGGAAGCGGCGCGCGAACAGGGTCGTGCCCGCAAGGCCGTGGAGGCTGTGGCAGCCGACCTGATTGCGCGCGGCAATCTGGCGGGGGGAGAAGCCCAGGCCGTTCTTGAAGCCCAGGCCATGATGGCCCAGGACCCCGAGCTGATGGCCGATGTGGACCGGCGGATCGCCGTCGGCAGCACCGCCGAGCGTGCGGTCTACGACGCGCTGGCCGCGTACCGGGCGCTGCTGGCCGGCGCCGGTGAGTACCTCGCCGGACGCGTGGCGGACCTCGACGACGTGCGGAACCGTATCGTCGCCCGGCTGCTCGGCGTACCCATGCCGGGTGTCCCGGACAGCGACGAGCCCTACGTCCTCATCGCGCGTGACCTCGCGCCCGCCGACACGGCCCTGCTGGACCCGACCCTGGTCCTCGGCTTCGTCACCGAGGAGGGCGGGCCGACCAGCCACAGCGCGATCCTGGCGCGTGCGCTCGGTGTACCGGCCGTCGTGGCGCTCCCCGGCGCCGGTGAGCTCGCCGAAGGCACCGTGATCGCCGTCGACGGCAGCACCGGTGAGATCTTCGTGGAGCCGAGCGCGGAGAAGAAGGCGCAGCTTGAGTCCGCGGCGGCCCAGCGCAAGGCGGCACTGTCCGCCTCGACGGGTCCGGGTGCCACCTCCGACGGACACAAGGTGCCGTTGCTGGCCAACGTCGGCGGTCCGGCGGACGTACCGGCGGCTGTGGAGGCCGGTGCCGAAGGCGTCGGTCTGTTCCGCACCGAGTTCCTCTTCCTCGACGACAGCAAGCAGGCGCCGTCCGAGGAGAAGCAGGTCGAGGCGTACCGCCAGGTGCTCGAGGCCTTCCCCGAGGGCCGTGTCGTGGTGCGGGTGCTCGACGCGGGCGCGGACAAGCCGCTGGACTTCCTGACTCCGGCCGACGAGCCGAATCCCGCGCTCGGCGTGCGGGGTCTGCGTTCGCTGCTCGACCACCCCGATGTGCTGCGTACGCAGCTCACCGCCCTCGCGAAGGCTTCGGACGGCCTGCCGGTCTACCTCGAAGTGATGGCTCCGATGGTCGCGGACCGTACGGACGCCAAGGCGTTCGCGGACGCGTGCCGTGCGGCCGGGTTGCGGGCGAAGTTCGGCGCGATGGTGGAGATCCCGTCGGCCGCGCTGCGGGCGCGGTCGATTCTGCAGGAGGTCGAGTTCCTCTCCTTGGGAACCAACGACCTCGCGCAGTACACGTTCGCCGCGGACCGGCAGGTGGGCGCGGTGTCCCGGCTGCAGGACCCGTGGCAGCCCGCGCTGCTCGACCTGGTCTCGCTGTCCGCCGAGGCGGCGAAGGCCGAGGGCAAGAGCTGTGGTGTCTGCGGTGAGGCCGCGTCGGACCCGCTGCTCGCCTGTGTGCTGACCGGTCTGGGTGTCACCTCCTTGTCGATGGGTGCCGCGTCGATCCCCTATGTGCGGGCCACGCTGGCGAAGTACACGCTGGCCCAGTGCGAGCGCGCGGCCTCGGCCGCGCGTGCCTCGGACACGGCGGAAGAGGCGCGCACCGCGGCGCAGGCGGTGCTGTCCGGCGAGTAACCGGGCGGCGCCGTCCACTGAGCGACAGTGGTTGGCGGTACGGAGGGGCGCTCCATCTGCGGATGGGGCGCCCCTTTCGCGTTCAGTGCGTGTGGCCCGTCCCCTTTCCCTCGTCTCCGAGGTCGGGGGGTACGCAATAGTCGACGCCCGATTCCGGGGAGACCAGGTCGCCGGATTCGATGTCGGTGCAATAGGCGTCGAACACCTCCCCGGCGGTGAGGGGCTCCAGGACGTCGCCGCGCAGACGCCATCCGTAGACACGGTCGGTGGTGTCGGGTGCGGTGGTGCGCATGACGAGTCCGCCGGCGCTGCGGGTGGCGATACCGAGGGCGAGGACGGTGGTGAATTCGAGGGCTTCGGATTCGTCGAGGTGTGTGGCGCCTTCGGTGCGGCCTTCCGCCCGGAGCACGGCGACGAGTGTGTCGGGTGCTGACGTGACGCTGCACACCAGGTGGAGGTCTCCCGGGCCCGCGGTGTCGACGACGCGGGTGAGGAGGTGGGCGGCGCGGATGAAGGAGGTGCGGCCGATGTCCTCGCCGCAGGTCGCACAGGTGCCGATGCGGGCCAGGAGTGTGGTCGCGTACTCCCAGGTGGCACGGCGGACCGCTTCGTCGACGAGGTCCGGGACCAGCTGGTCGAGGGGTTGTCCGTCGTAGGGAACGGTGGGGCCGGTCGCTGCCAGTTGCGCGGTGAAGCGGATGCGGCTGGCGGGGGTGTCGGGTTCCAGGCCGCTTTCGGCGCAGAATTCCGCGTACTCCTCTGGGTCGAAGAGTGCCACCGTGGTGTGGCCGCCCTGAGCGGCGAGGGTCTTGAGCAGGGCTTCGACCTGCTGGAGATAGGTCGTGTGGTCGTCGAAGGCGAACGTGCGGTAGCGCCGCATCGCCCGGAAGTCCTGTTCGTCGGTCAGCAGGCCGATGGTGCCGGCGATTTCGCGGCGCAGGACGCGTCGCATGGTGTGGTGCTTGGTGTGCGCCATGTTTCCCCCAGTACACAGTCGATCAATGCTCACTCACAGTAACCGTTGGTACTGACAATGCGGGGCGGGAGAGTCGGTCACGCACGATGCGACGCTGAAACATGCAGGTCATGGCTATGGTCGCGTCGAAGACGGTCCAGCCGACGGGGCCGGCGGTGATGGCGGTGGTGACGGCGAGTGGTCCGACGCCGCGTTGGGCGGCCTGCGCCAGTCCGTGGACGCCGAGATAGGCACCCTGGGCGTTGCCGGGGGCGAGGGCCACGGAGAGTTCCCAGGAGACGGTGGCGTGGAGTATCTCCGCCACCGTGAACGCGGCGGCCGACGCGGTCAGGAAGAGGGTCACGGCCATAGTTCCGCCCGTCACGGAGAGCGCCATGGTGACGCTTTCGAGGGCGAAGAAGGCGGAGAGCGGGATGAGCAGCGCACGGGGCCGCGGCCGTTGTGGCGCCGAACCGGGCCAGCGGGACCTGGAGGGCCACGACCATCACGTTGTTGAGGACCATCAGCAGCGGTGCGAGGCCGTGGGGAGCCCGGTCGGAGTGGGCGATGGACAGGGGCAGCCCGACCTTGAACACGGCGTCGTCGAGGAAGAGGACGGTCTCGGTGGCGACGTAGGCGAGGTACGTGCGGTCGCGTCAGGGAGTCGCGGGTCGCGTCGCGGGGACGGGGTCCTTCGATGTGGCGATCGTGCGGGTGGCCGAGGGCGGTTCACCGCAGCGGGCGGTCGCGAGGGCGGCGGCCACGAACGAGAAGGCGTCGCCCGCGAGCAGCCATTGGTACGCGGCGGTGGTTCCGATGGTGAGGGCACCGGCCGCAACGAGTCCTCCCAGGGCCCAACCGGCGTTGGCGACGGTGCGGTTGACGGCTTGGTAGCGGACGCGGTCGGGTCCCGAGACGCGGGTGGCGTAGAGCTTGGTGAGGATGTTCGCGGCACGGTCGCCGAAGCTGCCCGCGGCGGAGAACGCCACGAGGAGGGCGTAGTTGTCGGTGGTCGGCAGCGCGAAGGAGGCGAGGGCGCGCAGGAGTTGGAGCGCGATGAGAACGCGGGTGAGCGGCAGGCGGTCCGTGATGCGCCCGCCCAGGGGGGGCGCCGGCGATACCGACGGCTCCGGCCGCGGCCACGAGGGTGCCGATCTGCGTGGCCGAGAGATGGGTGACGTAGGTGAAGTACAGGACGGAGACGGATGCCCACAGGCCGCTGCCGATGCGGTCGACCAGGGCGATCCAGAGCATTCTTCGGCCGTCGGGACCTCCTGGAACGCGTGTCGGCCATGCGGCTGCGCGGCGCACCGGACTCGCTGCCCCCCTTGTGTCAGTTTATGTATTGATACATACTCGAAAACGTGGCAACACAATATTCGATCAGCGGTACGACGGCCAAGGGAATTGCCGCGTCCGTCGAACGCGGCGTCGCTGAAGGCGCTTTGGAGCCGGGCACGGCGCTCCCCCCGGTGCGCGGCTTGGCCGATCTGCTCGGCGTGAGCCCGGGGACGGTCGCGACGGCGTACAAGGAACTGCGGCGGCGCGCGATCGTGGTGACCCGCGGGCGCGGCGGGACCGTGGTGGCTGCCGCACCCGCAGTGGCGTCACGGCGGCCACCGCGGGTGCCGGACGGGCTGCGCGACCTGGCGGGCGGGCATCCGGATCCCCGACTGCTCCCCCGTCTGGTGCCGCCGTCGCAGCTCTCCCCCGGCGCCCGATCGCATCGCGGTACGCCGCGTCTGCCGCGGCTGGAGGAGGCGGTGCGCGACTGGCTGGAGCCCGATGGGGTGCCGGCGGAGCACGTGACGTTCGCTCATGGCGCGCTGGATCTGATCGGGCGGCTGCTGTCGGTGGAGCTGCGTCCGGGGGACGCGGTCGCGATGGAGGATCCCGGCTATCACCATCTGCTGGACCTGGTCACGGCGCTGGGACTGCGCACGGTTCCGGTCGCGGTGGACGACCAGGGCATCCGCCCGGAGCCCTTGCGTGCGGCACTACGGGCGGGGGTGCGCGCGGTGGTGTGCAGTCCGCGGGCGCAGAATCCCTGCGGCGGCAACTTCTCGGTAGAACGGCGGGACGCGCTCGTCGACGTGTTCCAGGAGGAACCCGATGTGCTGGTCGTCGAGAACGATCACGCGTCGTCGGTCGCCGACGCGCCGCTGCGCACCCTGGCCTCGGGCGGTCTCAACCGCTGGATCCATGTGCGCACGGTGAGCAAGTTCCTCGGGACCGATCTGCGGTGGGCGGCCGCGGCATGTGATCCGACGACACTGGCCCGTCACGACGGTCGCCTGCTGCTGACGTCGGGCTGGGTCAGTCATCTGCTGCAGGAGACGGTGCACGGGCTGATGACGGACGAGGGCACGCGCGCGTTGGTGGCGCGCGCCCAGGAGACGTACGCGCTGCGTCGGAACGCGCTGCTCCGTGAGCTGGCCGGCCGTGGCACGGAGGCTCACGGCATGAGCGGGATGAACGTGTGGGTGCCCGTGCGGGACGAGTCGGCCGTCGTGAACGGGCTGCGTTCGTACGGATGGTGGGTCGCGGCGGGCGCGCGCTTCAGGACCTCGGCCGCGCCCGGCGTGCGCATCTCGGTCGCGGAACTCCCGCCCGCCGACGCCGTTCGGCTGGCCTCGGATTTCGCCGCTGTGCTCGGCGAGTCCGAGGCCACCTATGGAGGCTGATCAGCCGCGCTCGCGGGCCAGCTCTTCGTAGAAGCGCAGGAGTTCGACGTTGTCCACGGAGCCGATGTTGACGGCCTTCTCCATGGGTGCGCCCTGGAGGAGGCGTTTGACGGGCACTTCGATGCGCTTGCCGGTCAGGGTGTGGGGCACCCCGGGTACTTCGATGACCTCGTCGGGAACATGGCGCGGGGAGAGCTGTTCACGGATGGTCCCCTTGATGCGGTTCAGGAGAGCCTCGTCCAGGACGGCTCCGGGGGCCAGGTGGACGAACAGCGGCATCCAGTAGCCGCCGTCGGGCTGTTCGACGCCGATGACGAGCGACTCCTTGATCTCGGGGAGTCGCTCGACCGCTTCGTAGATGTCGGCCGAGCCCATGCGCACGCCCTGCCGGTTGAGCGTCGAATCGGAGCGGCCGTGGATGACGACCGAGCCTCGCGAGGTGACGGTGATCCAGTCGCCGTGGCGCCACACACCGGGATACGTGTCGAAGTAGCTGTCGTGGTAGCGGCTGCCGTCCGGGTCGTTCCAGAAGCGGATGGGCATCGACGGCATCGGGTTGGTGACGACCAGTTCGCCGACCTCGTCGGTGAGGGGCTTTCCGCTGGGGTCCCAGGACTGGAGGTCGGTACCGAGGCCGGCGGCCTGGAGTTCTCCGATGTACACCGGGAGCGTCGGTACCGCTCCGGCGAAGCAGGAGCACACATCGGTGCCGCCGCTGACGGAGGCGATCCACAGGTCCTCGCGGACCTCGTCGTGCAGCCAGCGGAATCCGTCGGGCGGCAGGGGCGAGCCGGTGGTGGCGACGCAGCGCACGCGGGACAGGTCGAAGTCGCGCGAGGGGTGGACGCCCGCCTTGCGGCACGCCATGACGTACGCGGCGGACGTCCCGTAGAGGGTCGCTCCCGTGCGTTCGGCGATGCGCCACTGGGCGCCCGTGTCCGGGTACCCGGGGCTGCCGTCGTACAGCACGATCGTGGTGCCCGTGAGCAGGCCGGAGACGAGGAAGTTCCACATCATCCAGCCGGTGGACGTGTACCAGAAGAAGCGGTCCTCGGGGCCCAGGTCGCAGTGGAGGCCGAGCTGCTTGAGATGCTCGACGAGGATGCCGCCCTGGGACTGGACGATGGCCTTGGGGAGGCCGGTCGTCCCGGAGGAGTAGAGCACCCAGAGAGGGTGGTCGAAGGGGACCTGCTCGAAGTCGGGCTCCACGTCGGCCGAGGTCAGGGCCGACCAGTCCAGGGCGCCTTCGGGTGCCTCGCTACCCAGCAGCGGGATGTGCACGACGGCGCGCAGGGTGGGCAGTTCACGGCGCAGTTCGGCGACCGTGTCACGGCGGTCGTGCTCCTTGCCGCCGTAGCGGTAGCCGTCGACGGCGAACAGGACCACGGGTTCGACCTGCTGGAAGCGGTCGAGGACGCTGCGGGCGCCGAAGTCGGGGGCGCAGGACGTCCAGACAGCGCCCACGGCGGCTGTGGCGAGCAGGGCGACCACGGCCTGGGGAATGTTCGGGAGATAGCCGCTGACGCGGTCCCCGGGGCGTACGCCGAGGGCGCGCAGTTCGGCGGCCAGGGAGCCGACCTGGCGGCGCAGGTCGGACCACGTCACGGGGACGGCCTCGTGGGTCTCGTCGACATACAGGAGGGCCGGTTCGTCCGCGCGGGTCTCCGCGGCGCGCAGGGCGTGCTCCGCGTAGTTGAGGGACCCTCCGGGGAACCAGGCGGCGCCGGGCATGGAGCGGTCGCCGAGCACGCGCGCGTAGGGGGTCGAAAACCGTACGTCGAACCACTCGGTGACGGCTTTCCAGAACGTGTCCAGCTCGTCGACCGACCAGCGGTGCAAGGCCGCGTAGCCGCCGTCCGACGGGGCTCCGTGCCGTTCGGCCGCCCAGGCCTGGAACTTCGTGACCTGCGCCCGGGCGATGACCTCGTCGGCGGGCTGCCAGAGCGGTGAGGGGTTCGTGGTGGACATGGGGCGGCTCCCGGACTGTGCGCGTCGTGTGCGTCGGTCGCGCACGAGCGGGGGTGTGCGCGTCACGCGGCTGACACGGACGATGCCATGTGATCGACTTCTGCACCAGGGCACGCCACACATAGTCCGCGACATGAAGATGTGGCGTCGCTACAGGTGAACGGCAGTTGAACGACTCACTCATCCGGCGCCGGTAGTGGCAGGGTGAGCAGCATGGACGGTCGTGACCTGGTGCGTTCGGTGAAAGCGGTCGGCTCGGGGGGTGCCACTCAGGGGTTGCTCACAGTGCGGGCCGCGTGGCGTAGGAGGCGTGCCGACGCCACCGGGTTGCCGCAGCGCGGCGCCGAGCGGGCACGGGTGCCAGGGCCGGTGCTCGGCGTGGAGCCGGGCCCCGGCGGCGGAGTCGTCCGCTTCACGCGCTCGGAACTGCGGATCACGGTCGCGGTGGGCGGAGCGGTGTTCTGGGGCTGGGACGCGGTCGCGCCGGAGCCGTCGTACGCCCTCGCGGGCCGCGGCCCGGAGCCGGACCCACGAGCCGTCCTGGAGCCGGACAAGGACGGTGGCTGGCGGGTCGTGGCCGAGCGGGTCACGGTCGTGGTCTCACGGCACGGCGCGGTCCAGGTGCTTACTCCCGGTGGGGTGATCCTGCGTCGCGATCTGCCGCCCCGCTGGTGGGAGCCCGTCGACGGCGGCTCGGCCCGCTGGATGCAGCGCTCCGAAGTGGCGGCCGACGCCCGCTTCTTCGGTCTGGGCGGGCGGGCGGCGGGGACCCGGCTGCGCGACGGGACGTACCGGCTGTGGAACACGGACCCCGGACAGGCCTTCGGGCCGGGCGACGATCCGCTGTACCTCACGATGCCCGTGCAGATGGTGGTGGCCGACGCGGCCACCCATCTCGTGTTCCACGACACGTCGTGGGACGGCACCATGACCTTGCGCGAGGGCAAGGAGGGCGCCGGCTCCGGGCACGACCGGGCCGGATCGTGCGAGCTGCGCATGGACGGCGGCCCGCTGCGCTGCTGGGTGATGGTGGGGACTCCCGCGCGCGTGCTGCACTCCTGGGCGTCGCTGACCGGCGCCGCCGCGCTGCCGCCCGCATGGGCACTGGGGCACCAGCACGCGCGGTGGGGCTTCGGCAGCGAGCAGGAGGTACGGAGGATCGTCGCGGGCTATCAGGAACGCGGCCTGCCCCTCGACGCCGTACACCTGGACATCGACCACTACGACGGCCACCAGGTTTTCACGGTCGATCGCGACAGGTACCCGAAGCTTCCCGCGCTCGCGGAGGAACTCCGGCGCGACGGAATCCGTCTGGTGTCCATCATCGACCCGGCGGTCAAGGCCGAGCCGGGCAACCCCGTCTACGACAGCGGTCTCACCGAGGACGCCTTCGTGCGGGATGCCTCGGGGCAGCTCGTACGGGGGGTCGTATGGCCCGGAGAGTCGGTCTATCCGGACTTCACGGACGCGCGGGCGCGTGCGTGGTGGGGCAGGCTCTACGAGGAGCGGCTCGCGCAGGGGTTCGCGGGGTTCTGGCACGACATGAACGAGCCGACGTCGTTCACGGCCTTCGGGGAGTCGACGCTGCCGCGTTCTGCCCGGCATTCCCTGGAGGGCCGTGGCGGTGACCACCGCGAGGCGCACAACGTGTACGCGCTGGGCATGGCCCGGGCCGCCTATGAGGGGTTGCGTGAACTCGTGCCCCAGGAGCGGCCGTTCCTCTTCTCGCGCTCCGGTTGGGCGGGACTGCAGCGCTACGGAGGGACCTGGTCCGGCGACGTGGCCACGGGCTGGCCCGGCCTGCGGGCGTCGTTGTCCCTGGTGATGGGGCTGGGGTTGTGCGGGGTGCCGTACTCGGGACCCGACGTGGGCGGCTTCGACGGCAGCCCGTCGCCCGAGCTCTATCTGCGGTGGTTCCAGCTCGGGGCGTACCTCCCGCTGTTCCGTACCCACGCGAGCCTGCGAGCCGGGCGCAGGGAGCCCTGGGAGTTCGGTGACGAGGTGCTGGAGCACGCGCGCGTGGCGCTCGTCGAACGGCGGCGGCTGCTCCCGTACTTCATGACGCTGGCGCATACGGCGCGCCGCACGGGCGCCCCGTACGTCCGGCCGCTGTGGTGGGGCAATCCGGAGGACCGGGCGCTGCGCGACTGCGAGGACGCCTTCCTGCTCGGAGACAGCCTCCTGGTGGCGCCGGTACTGGACCACGGGGCGGTCCGGCGGGCGGTGCAACTGCCGCGGGGGCGCTGGTACGACACGGTCACCGAGGAGGCGTACGAGGGGCCGGCGCAGGTGCTGGTCGACACCCCCTTGTCGCGGATTCCGGTGCTCGCGCGGGCCGGTACCGTCCTGCCCGTACGCGGTGCCGACGGTGGTCTGGAGCTGGAGGCGTGGGCGCCCGCGCCCGGGCGCAGCGGAGGCGGGATCGTGGTGCCGGACGCGGGCGACGGGTGGGAGGAACCGGAGGCCGAGCGTTACGTGACCCGCTGGGAAGGGGACGAGGTGGTGGTGCGACGGGCCGGCGGCGCTGGGGGTCTCAGCGAGCCGTCGTATCCCGTACGGGTGCGGGGGCTGGGGGCACCCTGAGTCTCAGATGTACCGTCCTTCGAACCAGGCACGGGCCGCCAGGGTGTGGAGCGGGAAGGCCAGTTCGGCCGGCCGGCGCAGCAGATGCCAGCCTTCCGTCTCGTCGGTGGCCGCAGACTGCGGCAGTTCGGCGGCGGGGCGTTCCGGGAGGAGTCCGAAGAGCAGCAGATGGCCCGCGGGAGAGCTCATCGCGTCGGCGAGCCGCACTTCCCTGCTGGCCGCGTCGATGCCCGTCTCCTCCTTGAGCTCGCGCACGACGGCGTGCCGCCAGTCCTCCCGGTGGTCGATGAATCCCCCGGGCAGGGCCACTCCCCCGCGCGCGGGGGCGATGGTCCGGGTGATGACGACCAGGGCTGCGCCCCTGTCGTCGTAGACCGGTTGCAGGGCCACCGCTACCGGCAGGGGATTGCGGTAGGCCACCGTGCCGCAGGCGGCGCAGGTACGGGGCCAGCCGGAGATGCCCTCTCCGTAGGGGGCGCCACAGCTCGAGCAGTGCGAATCGGGCGCGAAGTCGGCGGGTGGGTGCGGGGTTTCGGACACGCCGCGGACTGTAGCGGATCACCGAACGGACGTCTTCAGGACGGACCGGATGACGTGGCCGGGACAGGGCGCCGGGGCGGCCGGAACCACCCCCGTGGGCCCCGGCCGCCCCTGCAAGGACTCCGACGCCCGAGGGGCGCCCGTCGGTTCGCCCGGACGCCCTGCCCAATTCTCGTTGCCCGTGGCACACTTCTGACGCCCAGTCAGATTCATTGCCGTGGAGGGATCATGTCGCGAACACGTACACCCGTGGTCGCCGGGTGGTTCACCGGGGAAGGGAACGGATTCCGTCTGCTCGGAACTCGCTGCTCGGCGTGCGCCTCGGTGTTCTTCCCCCGCGAGGACGCCTTCTGCCGAAATCCGGGGTGTGCGGGCGGCGAGCTGGCCGAGGTGCCGTTGTCCTCTCGCGGCCGCGTCTGGTCGTACACCGACAGCCGGTACCGACCTCCGTCACCCTATGTGAGCGATCCGGAACTCTCCTGGAAGCCCTACGCGTTGATCGCTGTGGAGCTGGAATCCGAGCGCCTCGTGGTCCTCGGCCAGGCGGCTCCCGGGATCACCGTCGCCGACCTGGCGGTGGGCATGGAGGTGGAGGTCGTCCCCGGTGTGCTGCACGAGGACTCGGAGACGACGTGGACGACGTGGCACTGGCGGCCGACAGGCGTGACGGCATGAAGGGCACAGGAGAGACGGGGGTGGCGGCGTGACCGGTGATGTGGCGGTGCTCGGCGTGGGGATGCACCCATGGGGCAAGTGGGGGCGCGGTTTCGTCGAGTACGGGGTCGCGGCGGCGCGCGCGGCACTGACCGACGCGGGGATCGACTGGCGGGACGTCGACTCGATCGTGGGCGCGGACACCGTGCGCGGAGGCTATCCAGGGTACGTGGCGGGGGCGACCTTCGCGAAGGCGCTGGGGTGGCAGGGGGCACGGGTCGCGAGCGTGTACGCGGCGTGCGCGTCCGGGGCCCAGGCGCTCAACACAGCGCGTGCGCAGATCCTCTCGGGTCTCGCCGAGGTGGTCCTCGTGGTGGGCGCGGACGCGGCGCCCAAGGGATTCTTCCGCCCCGCCGGCGGGGACCGGCCGGACGATCCGGACTGGCTGCGCTTCCGGGTCCTCGGGGCGACGAATCCGACGTACTTCGGGCTGTACGCGCGGCGCCGGATGGCTCTCTACGGCGACACTACGGAGGACTTCGCCCAGGTCAAGGTGAAGAACGCGGCCCTGGGCGCGCTCAACCCCAACGCCCGCTACCGCAAGAGGGTCACAACCGAGGAGGTCGCCGCATCCGCCGTGGTCGCCGATCCGCTGCGGCTGCTCGACATCTGCGCGACCTCCGACGGCGGCGCGGCCGTGGTGCTGGCCGGTATGGAGTTCGCGCGCCGGCACGGGGCGTTGGAGCCGGTGCGGATCCGCGCGGTGTCGACCGTGACGCCGCGCTATCCCAACACCGTGCTGGATCTGCCGGACATCGCCACGGACTCCGCGGTCGCCGTGGAGCCCGCGGCCGGGACGTTCCGCGCGTCCATCGCCCGCGCGGCGTACGAGGAGGCGGGTATCGGTCCCGAGGATCTCTCGTTCGCCGAGGTGTACGACCTGTCCACCGCCCTGGAGCTGCAGTGGTACGAGGACCTCGGGCTCTGCGGGGAAGGTGAGGCCGCCAAGCTGCTCCGGGAGGGCGCCACGGCGCTGGGCGGACGCATACCGGTGAACGTCAGCGGCGGGCTCGCTTCCTTCGGAGAGGCCGTCCCGGCGCAGGCCATCGCCCAGGTGTGCGAGCTGACGTGGCAGTTGCGCGACGGTGCGGGTGACCGGCAGGTCGCCGGGGCGAACGTCGGGATCACCGCGAACCAGGGGCTGTTCGGACACGGCTCCTCGGTCGTGGCGGTGCGGTAGCCCTGGGGCTGTCCGCGCCGGGCCTGGGGCCTCGGAGGACCGGCCCCCGCGCAGCCGGCCCGAGGACCGACCCCGTACGCCCCTCCCGACCTGGACGGCACGGCCCTCGAACCGGTCCCGGTGGAAGGCGTGTGGGGCAGGTCCGGACTCCTGTACACACCCACTGTGACGACCCTGGAATCCTGCGTGAACACCTCATGAATCGCCCCCCGGCGTACGCCGACAACGGCAGTATGCTGTTGTGCCCTCCTGGACGGATACTGTCCGCTTCGCCTTTCAGCCGGTCGTCAATCTGACGACCGGAGGGGTCGCGGCGCTGGAGATACTCGCCCGTCCGGAATCCGGCGACATCCTGGCGCAGGCCCGCCGCGACCCCGAACTGGACGGCAGGCTGACCGCGTTGGCCATCCGGGCCGCCGCCCGCAGGGAGACGCTGCTGCCCCTGCACGTCAACGTGTTCGCGGGAACCCTGGCCGACCTCGGCAGGCTCTCCGCACTGCGGAACGAGGTGCGGGAAGCCGGACGGCTGCCCTGGGAGATCACCATCGACATCGGCCCGCCGTACACGCACGTGCCGCAGCACGCCCTGCTGGAGGCTGTGGCCGCGGTGCGCGGCGAGGGCTTCCGGATCTGCGCGGACGGCATCGGCGACGGCGACGTACCGCTGCGCCTGCTGACGGATCTGGCACCCGAGCTGATGAAGCTCGACGTGTCCCTGCTGTCGCGGCCCGCCGCGGTGCGCGCGATGAGGACGCTGTGCGAACAGCTCGGGGCGCTGCTGTCCGTCGAAGGCGTCGAGACGGAACTGCAGTGCGCCGCCGCGGTGTCGGCGGGCGCGCAACTCGCTCAGGGCGAACTGTTCGCACCACCCGCCCGGCTGCCCTCGGCGGACGTATACGTTCCGGCGCTGTCACCGGGCGTCCCAAGCGCGCCCCGGTCCGGGCCGTCCGTGCGGCAGTTCATACGCCCGGCCGCGCTGTTGCCGGCCACCGCGTCGGCCGGACAGGTCAGGGCACTGCTCACCGGGTCGCCCGACGTCTCCGGGGTGTTGCTCGTGGACCCGTCCGGGATGCCGGTCCGCTCGGTGCACCGGTCACGGTTCCTGCTGTCGCTGTCCGGGCGCTACGGGCATGCGCTGTACGCCGACCGGCCTGCCTCCAAGCTCGGTGATCCACCGCGCACGGTCGGTGTCGACGCCACGGCCTGGGAAGTGCTGAACGTCGTCGCGGACGGGGACCGGGACCGTACGTCCGACGATGTCGCGGTCGTCGACCGGTACGGGCGGTGCGTGGGCGTCGTACGCCTCGCGGACCTCGTACGGGCGCTGTCCGAGAGCCGGGTCGAGGAGGCGGCGGGGCTCAACCCGCTGACCCGGCTGCCCGGTTCGGACGCGATCACCGGGGAGGTGGACCGGTGGATCGCGGACGGCCGGATGTTCGCGCTGAGCTGGCTGGACATCGACCACTTCAAGCAGGTCAACGACGGAGCGGGGTTCGCGGCCGGCGACGAGCTGATCCGGGGCGTGGGAAGGACATTGCAGCTCGCGGCCTCCGAGGCGACGCTCGTCGGGCACATCGGCGGCGACGACTTCCTGGTCCTCGCCGACCCGGACAGCCTCGACCCGCTGGCCGCCTCGGTGCTCGACACACCCTGGGCGGCGGGCGGCCGCGTCGTCACGCTGTCGCTGGCCACGGTGCTGTGCGCCCCCGGCAGCGTGATCGACCACCGGCAGGCGGCCGCCTCTCTGGCCCCCCTCAAGCAGGCCGCCAAGGCTCTGGACGGGGCGAGTTGGGTGCTGGGGCGTGCGGGGCTGCCCGGTCATGAGGTCCGCCGCGGCACGGGGGCCGCGCCGATGGAGCCGTACGGGCAGACGCTCACGGGCTGACCGGCTGGCGGGCTGGCGGGCTGGCGGGCTGGCGGGCTGGCGGGCTGGCCGAGAACGGGGCACCGTACGACGCCGGCGGCCCTCCGCGCCGCGTCCTCTTTACGCCCTCGAACCGTTGCGGTCCGCGACCTTGACGCCCCCTGGGCGCCGGAGAACACTTCCGGGTGTCAGTCGGCATCGCCGCATTCGGGCGTCTTCAGCTACCGCACCGCTCGGGTCTCCGACCTGCGCCCAGAGCCGTCCCCACGGGCGATTCCGCTGCGACGGCACGCTCGTCACGGACGCCGGGCGGGGCGCGGGATCTCCCTGCCCTCGGCTGAAGTAGCCATGGGAACGCACCCTGCACGGTGGCCCGGAGCGGATCGCCCCGGGCGAGAGCCTAGGAGCCGCCATGAGCAACGGAGACATCTTTGTCGGCGAGTTGATCGGCACCGCGATTCTCATTCTGTTCGGCGCGGGTGTGTGCGCCGCTGTGACCCTGAACAAATCCAAGGCCCAGGGAGCGGGCTGGGTCGTCATCGCCTTCGGATGGGGCTTCGGCGTCCTCGCCGGCGCCTACACCGCCGCACCGCTGTCGGGAGGGCAGATCAACCCGGCGGTCACCATCGGATTCGCGATCGAGGGCTCCACGAAGTGGTCGGACGTGCCCTTCTACCTCCTCGGGCAGTTCGCCGGAGCCGTCATCGGGGCGGTCCTGTGCTGGCTGCTCTACCTCGGCCAGTTCAACCTCAACGCCGAGGAGGACAAGGCCATCGAGACGCTGGGGATCTTCTCGACGCGCCCAGAGATCGACAACCCGGTGCAGAACCTGATCACCGAGATCATCGCCACGGCCGCCCTGATGCTGCCCATCCTCGCGCTGGCCGGCGGCGGCAAGCACGTCGCGGGTATCGGTGACGCGGGCCTGCCGGTCCTGCTCATCTCCTTCCTCGTCGTCGGCATCGGCCTCTCGCTGGGCGGCCCCACCGGGTACGCCATCAACCCGGCCCGCGACCTGGGACCGCGCCTCGCCCACGCGCTGCTGCCGATTCCCAACAAGGGCACATCGGAGTGGAGCTACTCCTGGATTCCGGTGGTCGGCCCGATCGCGGGAGCCGCCCTCGGCGCCGCGATCTACAACGTGGCCTTCTGACGAGAACGCCGCCACCCCCGAAAGCCCCGCCACCCCTTGTAGGGCGGCCTCCTGACGAGAACGCAGCCTCCTGACGAAGAGCACGTAAGGGGACGACATGACGGACAACGCCGAGAAATACGTCGCCGCAATCGACCAGGGCACCACTTCGAGCCGCTGCATCATCTTCGACCGGAACGGCGCGATCGTCGCCGTCGACCAGCGCGAACACCGCCAGATCTTCCCCAAACCGGGCTGGGTGGAACACGACGCCACCGAGATCTGGTCCAAGGTGCAGGCCGTGGTCGCGGGAGCGATCGCCAAGGCCGGGCTGCGCGCCGACCAGTTGAGCGCGCTCGGCATCACCAACCAGCGCGAGACGACGGTTCTGTGGGACCGCGCCACCGGCAAGCCCGTGCACAACGCGATCGTCTGGCAGGACACCCGCACGTCGGCGCTCTGCAACGAACTGGGCGGCTCGGACGGCCAGGACCGCTTCCGCGAGCAGACCGGGCTCCCTCTGGCGAGCTACTTCTCCGGGCCCAAGGCGGCCTGGCTGCTCGACAACGTGCCGGGCCTGCGCACGCGCGCCGAACGCGGTGAGATCGCCTTCGGCACCGTCGACTCCTGGCTCATCTGGAACCTGACCGGCGGCACGAACGGCGGGCGGCACGTCACCGACGTGACCAACGCCGGTCGCACCATGCTGATGAACCTGGAGACCCTCCAGTGGGACCCGTCCATCCTTTCCGCGATGAACATCCCCGAAGCGGTGCTCCCCGAGATCAGGTCATCCGCCGAGGTGTACGGCACCACCGTGGGCCAACTCGGCGGTGTCCCGGTCGCGTCGGCGCTCGGCGACCAGCAGGCGGCGGTCTTCGGACAGGCCTGCTACGACGTCGGCACGGCGAAGAACACCTACGGCACCGGCAGCTTTCTGCTGCTGAATACCGGCAACAGGCCCGTTCCCTCGAAGAACGGACTGCTGACGACCATGGGATACAAGATCGGCACCGAGGCGCCGGTCTACTGCCTCGAGGGGTCGATCGCGATCACGGGCGCGCTGGTGCAGTGGTTCCGGGACCAGTTGGGCATCATCCGTTCCGCCGACGAGATCGAAACACTGGCGGCGAGCGTCGAGGACAACGGCGGCGCGTACATCGTGCCCGCCTTCTCGGGCCTGTTCGCCCCCTACTGGCGCTCGGACGCGCGCGGCGTCATCACCGGGCTCACGCGGTACGTCACGAAGGCGCACCTCGCGCGCGCGGTCCTGGAGGCCACGAGCTGGCAGACACGTGAGGTCGTGGACGCCATGTACCAGGACTCCGGCGTGCAGATCACCACTCTGAAGGTGGACGGTGGCATGACCAAGAACAATCTGCTGATGCAGCACCAGGCGGATGTCCTCGGCGTGCCGGTGATCCGTCCGAAGGTCTCCGAGACGACCTGTCTGGGCGCCGCGTACGCGGCCGGGCTCGCGACCGGGGTGTGGAACGACCTCGACGAGCTGAAGACGCACTGGCAGAAGGACGTCGAGTGGACGCCGTCCATGGAGGCCTCGGTGCGCGACAGCGAGTACCACAACTGGCGCAAGGCGGTGGAGAAGAGCTTCGGCTGGCACGACGACACCATCGAGTGACCCCGCGTCCGCGTCGGCGGAGTCGGGCGCGGGCGGAGTGTCGCCGTGGGAACAGGTGTCCACGCGCGCGTACGTCTCACGTGAGCCACGCGCGCGTGCATGACCGCGGCCCGTACCCCAGTCGGTGGGGGTACGGGCCGCACCTGCGCGTCATGACGGCCGCAAAGCCGCGTGTGCGTCAGGTCGTGACGGTCTCGCGGCGGGCGGCGGCGTACGCCATCGCGTGCTGGACGACGCGGATGAGGACTTCCTTGACGGACTCCCGGTCCCGCGCGTCGCAGAGGACGACGGGCACCCCCGGGTCGAGGTCGAGAGCCTGGCGGACGTCCTCCGCGGGGTAACGAGCGGCTTCCTCGAAGCAGTTGACTCCGACCACGAAGGGTATGGAGCGCCGTTCGAAGTAGTCGACCGCGGCGAAGCAGTCCTCCAGACGGCGGGTGTCGGCCAGTACGACGGCGCCCAGGGCACCCGTGGCGAGCTCGTCCCAGAGGAACCAGAAACGGTCCTGGCCGGGGGTTCCGAACAGGTAGAGCACCAAGTCCTCGCGCAGCGTGATCCGCCCGAAGTCCATGGCGACGGTGGTGGTGTGCTTGCCCTCCACACCGCTGGTGTCGTCGATGGGCCGGCCCGCCTCGGTGAGGAGTTCCTCGGTGCGCAGCGGTTTGATCTCGCTGACCGCGCCGACGAGAGTCGTCTTGCCCACGCCGAAGCCGCCGGCCACCAGGATCTTGAGCGTGACGGGCTCGACCGGAGGCTTGCCGCGCTCAGAACGCCCGAAGATCATCGATCTCTTCTCCTGCTTGATGGGGGTCGCGCGGCGGTGGGCCGTAGCCCCCGCCGCCGGGGGTTTCGATGACGAGTACGTCGCCGGGGCCGACGTCCGCCGCATCGCTTCCGCCGAGTTCCGTGACGGTGCCGTCGGCGCGCTCCACCCGGTTGGCGCCGAGGGCACCGGGCTCGCCGCCCGCCATACCGTACGGCGGCACCCTGCGGTGCTGGGAGAGCGTCGAGACGGTCATCGGCTCCAGGAACCGGATACGGCGTACGGCGCCGTCGCCGCCCCGCCAGTGTCCAGGGCCGCCGCTGCCGCGTCGAATCGCGAACTCGTCGAGCAGGACGGGCAGTCGCCACTCCAGGACCTCGGGGTCGGTGAGCCGCGAGTTGGTCATATGGGTCTGTACGACGGAGGTGCCGGGGAAGCCGTCGCCCGCGCCCGATCCGGAGGCCACGGTCTCGTAGTACTGGTGGCGCTCGTTGCCGAAGGTGACGTTGTTCATGGTGCCGGAGCCCTCGGCCTGCACGCCCAGGGCCGCGTAGAGGGCGCCGGTGATCACCTGGGACGTCTCCACGTTGCCTGCGACGACGGCGGCCGGGGGCTCGGGGGCGAGCATCGATCCCGGCGGCACCACGATACGGAGGGGGCGCAGACAGCCGTCGTTGAGCGGGATGTCGTCGTCCACCAGCGTGCGGAAGACGTACAGGACCGCGGCGTTGACCACGGCGAAGGGTGCGTTGAAGTTGGTCGTGAGCTGCGCGGACGTGCCCGTGAAGTCGACCGTGGCGGAACGTTTTTCGCGGTCCACCGAGACACGGACACGGATGACCGCCCCTGAGTCGGTCTCGTAGGCGAACTCGCCGTCTTCGAGGGTGTCGATGACGTGGCGCACCGCTTCCTCCGCGTTGTCCTGGACGTGCTGCATGTACGCCTGGACGACATCGAGCCCGAAGTCCTCGATCATCCGGCCGACTTCGTCGACGCCCTTGCGGTTGGCTGCGATCTGGGCGCGCAGGTCGGCGAGGTTGGTCTTCGGGTTGCGCGAGGGGTGGGGCGGCTCGGTGAGCAGGGCCAGGGTCTCCGCCTCACGGAAGCGGCCGCTTTCGGCGAGCAGCCAGTTGTCGAAGAGGACGCCCTCCTCGTCGATGGTGCGGCTGTTCGCCGGCATGGAGCCCGGGGCGATGCCGCCGATCTCGGCGTGGTGTCCGCGCGAGGCGACGTAGAACAGGATCCGCTCACCCTCCGTGTCGAAGACCGGGGTGATCACGGTGACATCGGGGAGGTGGGTGCCGCCGTGGTACGGATCGTTGACGGCGTAGGTGTCCCCGGGTCGCATGGTGTCGCCGCGCCGCCGGACGACCTCCTGCACGCTCGTCCCCATCGAGCCCAGGTGGACCGGGATGTGCGGGGCGTTGGCCACCAGGTTGCCGTCGGGGTCGAACAGGGCGCAGGAGAAGTCCAGGCGCTCCTTGATGTTGACGGACTGGGCGGTCGATTCCAGGCGGGCGCCCATCTGTTCCGCGATGGACATGAAGAGGTTGTTGAAGACCTCGAGCAGAACGGGGTCCGCTTCCGTGTCGAGATCGGAACTCTCCGTAATCGCCGCGCGTTCCATGACCAGATGCCCGTCGTCGGTCGTCGCGGCCCGCCAGCCGTCGTCGACGACGGTGGTCGCACCCGCTTCGGCGATGATCGCGGGTCCGGTCACGGTCTCGCCGGGCGGGAGTTCCTCGCGGCGGTGCAGGGGCACATCGCGCCAGGCGCCGCCCGTGTGGAGGCTGACGGTCTCCGCGGTGGCTGAGCGGGACGCGAGTGCGGCCTCGTAGGGGGCGAGGGCGGAGAGATCGGGGGGTTCGGTGAGACCGGTGGCTTCCACGGAAAGGGCTTCGACGACGACCGGGCGGTCGAGGGTGAAGGAGTAGGTGGCGCGATGACGTTCTTCGAAGGCGTGGCTCATGGTGTCGGGCTCGGTGAGTTCGACGGTCAGCGCTGTGTCCGTGCCGTCATAGCGGAGCTGGGCGCGGCGGGTGATCCGGATGCGGTGCTCGGGGACGTCCTCGGCGAGGAGTTCGGCGCGGGTGGCGCCCTCCAGGTCGTCGGCCGTCTTGAGGATGCCGGGCATCGAGGACGCTTCGAGGGGTACTTCGACGGACTGTTCGCGCATGGCCGTCGTATCGGCGAGTCCGATGCCGAGGGCGGACAGGACGCCTGCCATGGGCGGCACCAGGACGGTGCGGATGCCGAGGGAGTCGGCGACCATGCACGCGTGCTGGCCACCGGCGCCGCCGAAGGTGGTCAGCGCGTAGCGGGTGACGTCGTGGCCCTTCTGTACGGAGATCCGCTTGACCGCGTTGGCGATGTTGGCCACGGCGATCTGCAGGTAGCCCTCGGCGACCTGCTCCGGGGTGCGGTCGTCGCCGGTCCCCTCGCGGATCTCGTGCGCGAGGGCGGTGAACCGGTCACGGACCAGGCCGCGGTCGAGGGGCTGGTCCGCGCCGGGGCCGAACACCTTCGGGAAGTGGGCGGGCTGGATGCGGCCGAGTGCCACGTTGGCGTCGGTGACCGTCAGCGGGCCGCCGTTCCGGTAGCAGGCGGGCCCGGGGTCGGCGCCGGCCGAGTCGGGACCCACGCGGTAGCGGGAGCCGTCGAAGTGGAGCACCGATCCGCCGCCCGCGGCGACGGTGTGGATGTCCAGCATGGGGGCGCGCAGCCGGACCCCGGCGATCCGGGTGGTGAAGGTCCGCTCGTACTCTCCGGCGAAGTGGGAGACGTCCGTGGACGTGCCGCCCATGTCGAACCCGATGACGCGGTCGAAGCCGGCGAGCTGCGACATCCGGGCCATGCCGACGATGCCGCCCGCGGGTCCGGACAGGATGGCGTCCTTGCCGCGGAACTGACCGGCCTCGGCGAGGCCTCCGTTGGACTGCATGAACATCAGCCGTACGCCCCGGAGTTCGGCGGCGACGTGCTGGACGTAGCGGCGCAGTACGGGCGACAGGTAGGCGTCGACGACGGCCGTGTCACCGCGCGGCACCAGCTTCATCAGTGGGCTGACCTCGCTGGAGAGGGAGATCTGCGGGAAGCCTACGTGGGCCGCCAGTTCGCCCACGGCTTGTTCGTGGGCAGGGTGGAGGTGGCTGTGCATGCAGACCACGGCGACCGCGCGGATCCCGTCGTCGTACGCCTCCTGGAGAAGGACGGCGAGGGTGTCCAGGTCGGGAGCGCGCAGGACGGTGCCGTCGGCGGCGATCCGTTCGTCGACCTCGATCACCCGCTCGTGGAGCAGCTCGGGGAGTTCGATGGCGCGGGCGAAGATGCGGGGACGGTTCTGGTAGGCGATGCGCAGGGCGTCGCGAAAGCCCCGGGTGGTGACGAGGAGCGTGCGTTCGCCCTTGCGTTCCAGGAGGGCGTTGGTCGCGACGGTGGTGCCCATGCGGACGGCGTCGACCGGGGCGCCCGCGGCGTCCCCTTCGCTGTCGAGGAGTTCACGGACGCCCGCGACGGCCGCGTCGGCGTAGCGGGCCGGATGGTCGGACAGCAGCTTGTGCGTGACCAGCCGGCCGTCGGGGCGCCGCGCGACGATGTCCGTGAAGGTACCGCCCCGGTCGACCCAGAACTGCCAGCCTGTCACGTCTGTTCCCCGTTTCCGCCCAGCTCAGAGCGCCCGGAGGCCGCTGATCACGTCGCGCAGAATACTCTCGTCCGGCAGCTCGGCAGGGGGTACGGGACGTGTCACATGGACCATTTCGTCATCCACCAGGTCACCGATGAGGACTCGCACCACTCCGATGGGCAGATCGAGTTCGGCTGCGAGTTCGGCGACCGACTGGGGGATGTCACGGCAGAGTTCGACGATGTTCACGTGTTCCGGGGACAGCGAGTGGTCCGCCTCGGGGTCCTCGGCGTGCTGCTCCGTGACCACCAGCGCGATCAGGTCGAGGCGGTGCTGGGCCGCGCTGGTGGTGCGGCCGCGTGTCATGGCGTACGGACGGACCACCGGTCCGGCCTCGTCGTCGAACCAGTGGCGTCTTCCCTGACCGTCTCCGCTCATGTCATCCCACTACCCGCCCGCAGGCAGATCGGTGCGTGGACTGGCGGCCAGATGGACGCCGACCCGCTTGACGAGAAGCGTCATCTCGTACGCGACCTGGCCCACGTCGGAGTCGGCGTCCGAGAGGACGGCGAGGCAGCTGCCGTCGCCGGCGGCCGTGACGAAGAGGAAGGCCTCGTCGAGTTCGACGACGGTCTGGCGGACGCTGCCCGCCTCGAAGTGCCGGCCGACGCCCTTGGCGAGGCTGTGGAAGCCGGAGGCGACGGCGGCCAGGTGCTCGCTGTCCTCCCGGGTGAGGTCCTTCGAGGCCCCGGTGGGAAGGCCGTCGCCGGAGAGCACGATCGCCTTGTGGATGCTGGCGACGCGGTCCACCAGTTCGTCGAGAAGCCAGTTCAGCTCGCCGGACACATTGCTGGTCGCGGTGGGCCCTGCGGCCTTCGGTGTGGTCATCGACCGTCCCCCTTTGTCGTTCGTCGTGCTGAGCCGTCCTGGGCCTGGTCGCCCACGGCGTTCTCTTCGCGGCCGCGCTGCCAGCCCCGCTGGAGGGAGGCCATCCGGCTGCGTACTTCGTCGGCGTCCCGTTCGGCGGGGTCCGCCCCCGTGCCGTCGCGGCCGTTGCCGCGCTCGGCGCGCCGCGCCGGTCCGTCCTTCAACTGCGGGGCCAGGTTGGCCTGCCGGACGCGCCGGGGCAGCGGGGCCGTACCCGATTCTGCCTGTCCCGCCGCGGTGTCGCGGCGTGGGGTGGTGTCGTCCGGGCTCTCGGCCGATGCGGTGGTGCGGGTGCGCCGGGGCAGAGCCGGGGCGTCCGGCCGGCCGGGGGCCTCACGGAGGCCGGGCGCTCTGCGGGGTTCGGGTGCCTCATGGAGGCCGGCTCTCTCGGGTGTGCCGAAGGCCCCTCGCGGCCCGGGGACACCGGAGCGCTCACCGCCGTGCCGGGCCGAGGCGGCGGATCGCTCGCCCCGCCGCCTGGGCAGTGGTTTCGCGCCTTCGCGTTCCGTCGCCGGGCGTTCCGGGCGGTCCCCGTTCTCCCTCGGCTCCGAGTCCGACGGGGTGCCCGGGTTCCGCGCCGATTCGAGGTCCTGGGCCGTGTCGTCCGCCCGGTCGCGCCACGACCTGGCCTGGTTGACGGGACGGCCGTGGGAGCTGACGAGTTTGGGTGCCCGGCGCCGCGGCAGCGCGATGGGGGCGGTGCCCGGAGGGTCGTCGTCCCCCGAGCGGGCGGAGTCGTCGCCGCTGTCACCGGCCTGTTGGTGCCGCCCCGCGGGAACCCCGGCGATGGAGCGCCGCGGACGGAACAGTCCTCCGCGTTCGCTGTCGTCGTCGCCGAGAGCGCCGGGGAATCCGGTGAACGTGTCCAGGTCGACGGGCGCGTCCAGTTCGACGGGACCGTCCAGGACCGAGGCGGGCAGTCCCGGCAGACGCACCGGTGACTGGGTGAGTGCCGTGCTGCGGCGCTCCTCGGCCTGGCGCTCCTTGGTGGGCAGGGCGCGGTCGAGGCGGAATCCGATGCCGTTGGTGTCCGGTACGTCGTCGGTGAGCAGGGCGTCCGGCATGAAGACGACCGCTGTGGTGCCGCCGTACGGAGACGGCTGGAGCGAGACGCGGACGTTCTGCCGCTGGGCGAGCCGGCTGACCACGAAGAGGCCGAGCCGGTCGGTGTCGGAGAGTTCGAACTCGGGGGTCTCGGCGAGCCGCAGGTTGGCGTCGAGCAGCGCCTCGGCGGCCATGCCGAGGCCGCGGTCGTGGATCTCCAGGGTGAAGCCGTTGGCGACGCGCTCACCCACGACGTGAACGGCCGTGTGCGGGGGCGAGAACACCGTGGCGTTCTCCAGGAGCTCGGCCACGAGATGGGTGAGGTCGGCGACGGCGGGACCCGTGAGGGCGACGCGCGGCAGTCGGCGTACCTCGACGCGTTCGTAGTCCTCGACCTCAGCGACGGCGGCGCGGACGATGTCCATGAGCTGGACGGGCTTGCGCCACTGCCGGGACGGCGCCGCGCCGGACAGGATGACCAGGCCCTCGGCATGGCGGCGCATTCGGGTGGTCAGGTGGTCGAGGCGGAACAGGTCGGCCAGTTCGTCGGTGTCCTCGGTCCTGCGTTCCATGGTGTCGAGGAGGGTGAGCTGCTTGTGGAGCAGTACCTGGCTGCGGCGCGCGAGATTGACGAAGACCTCGGAGACGCCCTCGCGCAGTTCGGACTGCTTGACGGCCGCCTCGACGGCTGCGCGCTGAAGGGTGTTGAGGGCCTGGCCGACCTCGCCGATCTCGTTCCTGTCGTACTCCAGGCGCGGCACTTCGGTCTCGACGTCGACCTGCTCACCGGCGGAGAGGCGGCGCATGACGCTGGGCAGCCGCACGCCGGACGCCTCGTGGGCCTCCAGGCGCAGCCTGCGCAGGTCACGGATGAGACTCCGGCCGATGCGTACGGACATGACGAGCGAGATCAGCAGGGCGATCAGACCGACCACGCCCGCGACGACAGCCTGGAGGATGACGCTCATGGCCACGGGCCTGACCCGGTCCCGGTAGTGGTCGCCGGCCCGGTCCTCGAGGCCGCCGAGTTCGGCGAGCACATGCCCGGCCGCGCCGTCCCAGCTCTTCGCGGTGACGCCGCTCGGCGAGCCGGCCGCGGAGTCGGCGACGGCCTGCTCCGCCACGCGCAGTGGCCCGGTGCCGGCGTTCCTCCAATACCGCTCGAAGCGGTCGCGTTCCGACGAGGGCAGCAACGGCAGGCTGATGTCGTAGAGGAGGGTGCGCTGGGCCACGAGGTCGGAGATGTCGCGGAGTTCGTCCCGTGTGATGTGACCGGCGACCAGCGCGGAGCCGAGAAGGGCATCCTCACGGGAGAGCAGTTCACGGGCGCGGGACACGTTGACGAGGGCGCGGCCCTCCTTGTCCAGTTCCACGTCGTCGACCACGTGCAGGTTGGCCAGCAGGACGAAGCAGGGATCGATCAGACGGTTGTAGAGGCCGAGGGCCTGGACACGGTTGACGGTGCCGTCCTCGATGCCGCTGCGCAGCGAGGAGATTCCGTCGACGGCGTCGAGGAGAGAGGTGAGGCGCTCCGCGGTGCCCCCGCTCAGTTCCTTGCGCACGCCCTTGTCCTGCGCGTTCCTGCGGACCTTCGCCACGACGCGGTCCGTGGCACCGCGGCTGCGCTTGAGCGCCGCGAGCCCGTCGGACGCGCGAGGATCGGCCAAGTAGACGAGCGTCTGGCGGCGTTCCTGCTGGAGGACTCTGACGGTGTCCTCGGTCGGGTAGCCGATCTTCTCCACGGTCTCGGACACGTTGAAGAGCTGGCTTGCCTCACGCCCCGTGAGCACGGTCGCGAAACCCCAGATCGCGGTCAAGGACACCAGGGGCACGAGGAGCAGCGCCACAATCTTCCGGCGGATGGACTTCCCGCGAAAGCGCATGGCCTCCCCCAGCTCGACCCCCGGCCGGGGGTACACATGTGCGTCAACAAACGGCGTGAGCCTACTACTGACCCGGAGGTAACTCGAAGACCCGTCCGGACGAGGTCCCGGCTCGACAGGGAACGAGACATGGGGAGTTGTCCGTTCATTGGGGGAGATTGCCTCCCCGAATCCGGCACTTGGGGGCGGATCGCATCGGAGCGGGGAACTTCGTCAGTTGGCCGGAATTCTTCGCTCGGCGGGAATCTTCGGGGCAGGTCGTTCGTCTTTCTGTACGGGAATTGAGGGCGGAATCGGCCACAGGCGCCGCATGCCGCGCTCAGGCGGCGTAAAAGAGCGCAAGCCGGGCAGCCACTGGGGGGCGGGAGTCGCGAGACACCCGTCGAGAGGACTGCTGGGCGGTGGGGAGTGACAAGTTGATGGGCACGGCGGAGCGGAGCGGGGCACCCGCTACTGGGGTTGCGACACGCGAGGCGGCACAACTGGCCACCCGGGCACCGGATCACGACATTCCGGCGGCTGGGCACGGCCGGACGGACGGGCGGCGGGCCACGACGGGCGGACCCGGCACGGCGGACCTCCAGGACACCGCCACGGACAGGGGCGGCAGAGTTGAGGAGAAGGGCGCTGCCACGGACGCATACGAGGACCACGAAGAGCGGTCGTACTACCGGCCGTTGTGGATCGAGGAGCCCGCGCGCAGGCGTCGGCTGCCCGACCCGGTGCGTACGTCGGCCGTACGCGCGGTGCTCATCATCGCGGTGACGCTGATACAGGCCGTGGTGGCCTTCCTGTGCACGATGACGGTGTCCTGGCTGGCCTTCCCGATGGTCCTGAGCAGCGTGGCGAGTACGGTCGTCGCCACTTGGGCCGTCCTGGACGTCTGGGTGACACGTCAGGTGTGGAACCAGCGGAACGGCGTGGTGTCGGTGCCGAGCAGCACCGCGCGGGCACTTCGCCGCGAGCGCCGCAAGGCCAGGCGTCAGGCGCGGATCTCGGCACGGGCCCAGGAGCGGATACGCAGGCGGGGCGGGGCCGGACAGTTGTCGCACTCGTAGCGGAGCGGCAGGCCCTCTCCGCCCCGGATACGGGAAGCGGGCAGGAGCGGCAGGTCGCGACGAAGGGTGAGGGTTCACCACTCACGCAATCGGCCAGCGCAAGGGGAAGCCGGCTCAAGGGAAAAGGACGGACCTCCGGCTACCCCTCGCGTCCGTCATCGTCCGGCGGTCACCGGCGTCACGTCGTCACAGTGCCGCCGGCTCCACCGGGTCCTCGCTGCGCGCCAGTTCACGACGAACGCGCATGAAGGGGCGGGGGCGGTCGACCGCGAGCACCCCTGTCGTGCGGCCTGCACGCTCGTAGAGGGCGAGGAAACCGCCCGCCGCCGGTCCGCCGTCGGCGAGGGCTCCCTCGACGATCCGGACCGTGTCCGATTCCTTTCGTCGGCCCGCGAACTGGATCCGCGCACCGTATTGGTCGGACCAGAAGTAGGGCAGGGACCGCAGAGTCGCCAGGGTACGTCCGGCGAGCAAGTTGCGCACCGCTACGCGGGGTTGCTCGGTGGCGGAGGTCCAGTGTTCGGCGCGGGTGCCGCCGACCCGGGCGACGTCACCGACGGCGACGACCTGCGGAAGTCCGGTCGCGCAGCCGTCGTCGCACAGCACGCCGTCGTTCACGTCGAGCGTCGAGCCCGCCAGCCAGCCGGTGTTCGGGGCGGCGCCGACGCCGATTATCACGACATCGGCGGGCAGGGATCGGCCGTCGGACAGATTCACTCCGCTGACCGCGCCGGGTGACGCGCCGCCGCTCCCCCGGAACCCGGCGACCCCGGTTCCGGTGACGAGACAGGTGCCCGCGCGCCGGTGCAGTGCGGCACACACGGCTGCCATGTCCGGGCCGAGTTGGGGAAGGAGGGGCAGCGGGGCCGCTTCGACGACGGTGACGTCATGGCCCAGGGCGGCGCACGAGGACGCGGTCTCGGCGCCGATGAAGCCGCCGCCGATGACCACGACGCGGCGCTGTCCCGCGGTGAGTTCCGCGCGCAGGGCACGGGCGTCGTCGAGGGTCCGCAGGGTGTGGACGCCGAGGAGGCCGTCACCGGGAAGGCGACGGGCGGAGGCACCCGTGGCGATGACGACTCCGTCCGTTGGGACACTGCGGCCGCCCTCCAGCAGGACGGTGCGGCCACGGGCGTCGAGGCCGCGGGCGCGTACGCCGAGGAGCCACTCGGCGTCGAGCCCGGCGCACTCCTCGGAGTCGGTCAGAGCGAGTCGGTCCTCGTCGGCGCGACCGGTGAGGAAGTCTTTGGAGAGGGGAGGCCGGTCATAGGGGCGGTGGGGTTCGTCTCCGACGATCACCAGTCGTCCGTCGAAGCCCTGGGCGCGCAGTTCGCGGGCGGTATACAGACCGGAGAGGGAGGCACCGACGACGGTCACGGTCCTCATCGGGCCCGCCTGACGGCACGTGGGTTCGTGGCACTCGCGCGACGAACGCGGTTCAAGTGACTCTCGGAACTCAAGCCGTTCATGCCGTGCATACCGCTCGCGGGACTCGAGTACCTCATGTGGTTCAGGGGGCCCACCCTGCACACGTAGCCCACTCGGCACCGCCGGCTGATGCGGCCCACTTGGGCGATGGGTCGGGACACGGGGCGGGGCGCGTCGATTCCGGCCGCGGGGCCGACGCCGTGTCCATGGGCTGGGGTCACGGCGGTCATGCGGCGGTGCCCTCCTCCGCGGTGAGGTGGACGTGGATCATTCCCTCGTCGACGGTGACACGGTGGGTACGGACGGGGCGGCGTGCGGGGAGGCACATCGGCCGACCGGTGCGGAGATCGAACGAGGCGGCGTGCAGCGGGCATTCGACCAGACAGCCCTCCAGCCATCCCTCCGAAAGGGAGGCGTCCTGGTGGGTGCAGGTGTCGTCGATGGCGTACAACTCGCCGTCGGCGTTGAACACGGCGACCGGTGGCGTGGTCCCGACGCGGACGGATTCGCCCTCGGGGAGGTCTTCAAGGCGGCAGACGGGAATCACGGGCCCCCCTCTCGGTCCGGACATTTCGTCCGCGACCTCTCAGGTCCAGGTCGTCGGGAACCTTCCGGGTTCCGGACGCTTCGGTAACATGATGTTTCACATGGCGCACGAGGGAGCGCTATGCGCAACAGAATCCGCGCGGGAATCCCGTCACGTCAAGGGCTTCCCGCAGATGCGGCCCGAACAGGGCCGTCAGGTGGTGAGAGTTGACCTATGACGCGCACGCAGAAGCGGGCTGAACGCCCCGAGGAGAACCCCGACAACCAGAGCGGCAGGAGCGCGGGCAGCGCCGTCCAGTCGGTGGACCGCGCCGTGAGCGTGCTGGAGATCCTCGCCCGGCTCGGCGAAGCGGGCGTCACCGAGATCGCCGAGGAACTGGACGTGCACAAGTCCACCGCGTTCCGGCTGCTCGGCGTTCTGGAGAACCGCGGCCTGGTCGCGCAGGCCAAGGACCGCGGGAAGTACTACCTGGGAGCTGCCCTGCTGCGCCTCGCGGGGGCGGCGGCGGTGCGCCTCGACATCTCCCAGGAAGGCGTCCCGGTCTGCCGCGAACTCGCCGACGAACTGGGCGAGACCGTCAACATCGCGGTCCTGGACGACGACGCGGCCGTCAACATCATGCAAGCCCGCGGCACCGCGTCGGTCACGGCGCAGAACTGGCTCGGCAGACGCACTCCGCTGCACGCCACGTCCAGCGGGAAGGTGCTGCTCGCGCACATGTCGCCCACCTTGCGGGAGGGCTTGCTGGCACGCCCTCTGCCGCGCTTCACGGAGCGCACGATCACCGGGCCGTCCACCCTGCGCGCCGAGCTGGAGGCCGTGATCGAGCAGGGGTACGGCATCACGCTCGAGGAGCTGGAGCTCGGACTCGCCGCCGTGGCCGCGCCGGTGCGGGCGCACGACGGCAAGGTGATCGCCGCGATCAGCGTGTCGGGACCGGTGTACCGGCTGAACGCGGACCGCCTGCCGGAGCTGTCCAAGCGGACGGTGGCGGCGGGAGCCGAGTTGTCCCGCCGGATGGGCTACGGCTTCTGAGACGGCAGAGACGGCGGGGACGGCCGAGGTGACAGCGGGCGCCGGTCGCCCCTTGGCAGAGCCGTGAGCCACAGACCGCGATGTGAGCCGCGAGCCGCCAGTCCGGGCGCACGGCGGTGAGCCGCAGATCGCGACACCGGCCGGCTCTTCCCGCTAGCGCCCGCACGGTGGAGCGCCGTCACGACCACAGTCACCCCCACCACAGCGACTCCCACCACCGCAACAGACACCACGCTCCAACAGACACCGCCTCAACCGCCAACCACCACCGTTACCGCCGTCGCCTCAAGCCCCTTGAGAACGCGCACTCTTCATGACGCGGGGCCGGGACTCGCCCGCCCCCGCGTCGTTGTGTGTCCGCCGCGTTTCGGGCCCCCAGTTCGTTTTGCCAAGGGTTAACCCCCACCCCTTGACGGCCACCTGACGGCGTTCTCAGTATGTTCCCCATCACGCAACCCATCGTGTAATGCGCAACAGCAGAGGAGCTTGTCGTGCCCCACGAGGTCCGTGCCGCAGTCGCTGTCAAAAAGGGCGCACCCGTCGAGGTGCGGACGATCCTCGTACCCGACCCGGGCCCCGGTGAGGTGCTCGTCGACGTCCAGGCCTGCGGGGTCTGCCACACGGATCTGCACTACCGGGACGGCGCGGTCAACGATGAATTCCCCTTCCTGCTGGGCCATGAGGCAGCCGGCACCATCGAGGCGATCGGTCCCGGCGTCACCGAAGTGGCACCGGGCGACTACGTCGTCCTCGCCTGGCGCGCCCCCTGCGGCACCTGCCGCTCCTGTCGGCGCGGCCGCCCCTGGTACTGCTTCGACTCGCGCAACGCCGCCCAGCCGATGACCCTCCTCGACGGCACCCCTCTCAGCAACGCCCTCGGTATCGGCGCCTTCGCCGAGAAGACCCTGGTCGCGGCCGGGCAGGCGGTGAAGATCGACCCGGCGGCACGGCCGGAGGCCGCGGGGCTGATCGGCTGCGGCGTGATGGCCGGATACGGCGCCGCCGTCAACACCGGCAACGTCGGGCGAGGTGACACCGTCGCCGTCATCGGCTGCGGCGGCGTGGGCAACGCGGCCATCGCGGGCGCCTGCCTGAACGGCGCGATGAAGGTCATCGCCGTCGACATCGACGACAAGAAGCTCGACCTGGCGGAGCGGTTCGGCGCCACCCACACCGTCAACTCGCGGGGAACGGACCCGGTCGAGGCCGTACGCGCCCTGACCGACGGTTTCGGAGTCGACATCGCCATCGACGCGGTGGGCAGGCCGGAGACGTACAAGCAGGCGTTCTACATGCGCGACCACGCCGGTGTGCTCGTCCAGGTGGGCGTGCCCGACCCCGAGATGCGGATCGACCTGCCGCTGATCGACCTGTTCTCGCGCGGCGGCGCCCTGAAGTCCTCCTGGTACGGGGACTGTCTGCCGAGCCGCGACTTCCCCTTCCTCGTCGACCAGTACCTGTACGGGCTGCTGGACCTCAACGCCTTCGTCAGCGAGACGATCTCGCTCGACCAGGTCGAGGAGGCGTTCACGAAGATGCACCGCGGCGAGGTGCTCCGGTCCGTGGTCGTCCTGTGAGCGTCCAGGGCACGGGACGGGGCGAACGCGTCCTCACCTCCGGCCTGTTCAGCGCGAGCGGCCGTCCGTACTCGACCCAGCCGGCGGGCCGGGTCGCCGTCCGCGACCGGATCCTCACCCTCCCCGGCAACACGGTCGTCCGCACCCGAGACAGCGCGGACGTCACCACAGCCCCCGAGCGGCCCGACGCCCGGACCACCTGAGCGCGTTCACTCCCCCACCCCGGCAAGGAGGGGCATGTCCAGCACACCCGTAAGCCATCCCCGTGTCGTCGTCATCGGCGCCGGCATCGTCGGCTGTTCCCTCGCCGACGAGCTGACCGCCCGCGGCTGGAGCGACGTCACCGTTCTCGAACAGGGTCCACTGCCCGCCCCGGGCGGCTCCACCTCGCACGCGCCGGGCCTGGTGTTCCAGACCAGTCCGTCCAAGACGCTGACCGCGTTCGCCCGCTACACGGTCGAGAAGTTCTCCTCCCTTCAGGTCGACGGTGTCTCCTGCTTCGACCAGGTGGGCGGGCTCGAGCTCGCGACCACCCCCGAGCGCCTGGCCGAGCTGCACCGCAGGGCCGGTTACGCGGCCTCCTGGGGAGTCCGCGGCGAGATCGTCGGCGCCGACCGGTGCAAGGAACTCTGGCCGCTCATCGACCGGTCGGCCGTCCTCGGCGGCTTCCACACCCCGGACGACGGGCTGGCCCGCGCCCTGCTCGCCGCCCGCGCCCAGATGGCGCGGGCGACCGAGCGGGGCGCCCGCTTTCTCGACCGTCACACGGTCACCGGCATCGAGAGCGCGGACGGCAGGGTCACCGGCGTCGTCACCGACCGCGGCACGTTCCCCGCCGATCACGTCGTCTCCGCCGCCGGCTTCTGGGGTCCCGTCATCGGGCGCATGGCGGGAGTCGACGTACCTCTGCAACCGCTCGCACACCAGTACGCGCGGACTCGGCCGCTCCGCGAGCTCGCCGGAGCCGAGTCCGAGGCCTCGAAGCCCATCCTGCGCTTCCAGGACCGCGACCTCTACTTCCGCGAGCACCACGACCGCATCGGCATCGGCAGTTACGCCCACCAGCCGCTGCCGGTCGACCCGTTCGGGATCCTCCCGTACGACGAGGCACGCGCGAACGACATGGAGATGCCGTCCTCGTATCCGTTCACCGAGGAGGACTGGGCGCCGAGCTGGGACGACTGCCGCCGGCTGCTTCCCGCGCTGCGCGCCACGGAGATCGAGGAGGGCTTCAACGGCGTCTTCTCCTTCACCCCGGACGGCATGCCGGTGCTCGGGGAGTCCCGGCGGCTCCGCGGTTTCTGGCTGGCCGAGGCCGTCTGGGTCACCCACTCCGCCGGTGTGGCCAAGGCGGTCGCCGAGTGGATGGTCGACGGGCGCGCCTCCATCGACCTGCACGAGTGCGACCTCGCGCGTTTCGAGGACGCGCAGCGTTCACCGTCGTACGTCCGCGAACGCGGCTCACAGCAGTTCGTCGAGGTGTACGACATCCTGCATCCCCTCCAGCCGATGGAGCAGCCGCGTCCCCTGCGCGTCAGCCCGTTCTACGCGCGGCAGCAGCAGCTCGGCGCCCGTTTCCTGGAGGGCGGCGGCTGGGAGCGGCCGCACTGGTACGAGGCGAACGCGCCGCTCGTCGACACGCTCGGTCCCCTCCCCGAACGCGACGCCTGGTCGGCCCGCTACTGGTCCCCGGTCGCAGCGGCCGAGGCGCGGGCGACCCGCGAGAAGGTCGCCCTGTACGACATGACCCCGCTGCGCCGCCTCGAAGTGACCGGCCCCGGTGCCCTCACCTTTCTCCAGCGCATGACCACCAACAACGTCCGCAGGAAGCCCGGCGCGGTCACCTACACGCTGCTCCTCGACGAGACCGGCGGCGTACGTTCCGACCTCACCGTCGCCCGGCTGGCTCCCGACCGTTTCCAGGTCGGCGCCAACTCCCCCGCCGACCTGGACTGGCTGCTGCGGCACGCTCCGCGGGACGTGCACATCAGGGACATCACCTCCGGCACCTGCTGCATCGGCGTGTGGGGTCCGCTCGCCCGGGACCTCGTCCAGCCGCTGACCCGCGACGACTTCTCGCACGAGGGCTTCGGTTACTTCCGCGCCAAAGAGACGTACCTCGGACATGTCCCCGTCACCGCCTTGCGGTTGAGCTATGTCGGGGAGCTCGGCTGGGAGCTGTACACCACGGCCGACCTCGGGCTCAGGCTCTGGGACACGCTCTGGGAGGCGGGCCGGCCCCACGGAGTGATCGCCGCCGGGCGCTCGGCCTTCAACTCCCTCCGTCTGGAGAAGGGATACCGGGCCTGGGGCACCGACATGACCGACGAGCACAACCCGTACGAGGCGGGCGTCGGCTTCGCCGTCCGCATGGACAAGGACGGTTTCGTCGGCCAGGAGGCCTTGCAGGGCCTCATGGCGCAGCAGCCGGCCCGCCGACTCACCCCGCTCCTCCTCGACGACCCCTCCGCCGTCGTCCTCGGCAAGGAGCCCGTTCATGTCGACGGCGCCCCCGCCGGATACGTCACCAGTGCCTCGTACGGCTACACGCTCGGCCGATGCGTCGCGTACGCCTGGCTGCCGGCTCTCGCCACCGGCACGGGCGTGCACATCGGCTACTTCGGCGAGAAGCTCCCCGCGACCGTCGCGGAGGAACCGCTCTTCGATCCGAAGATGAACCGAATCCGCCGTTGAATCCGATGAAGGGTCAAGAGCCGGACCAAAAGGCAGGAGGAGGCCCCCTGTGTCCCCCACGTATGACGTGATCGTGATCGGTCTCGGCGGCATGGGCAGCGCCGCCGCGCATCATCTGTCCGCCCGCGGCGCCCGTGTGCTCGGCCTGGAGAAGTTCGGCCCCGTGCACAACCGGGGCTCCAGCCACGGCGGTTCGCGGGTCACCCGACAGTCCTACTTCGAGGACCCGGCGTACGTCCCGCTGCTCCTGCGCTCCTACGAGCTGTACGACGATCTGGAGCGGGCCACGGGCCGCGACATCGCCACCCTGTGCGGAGGCGTGATGGTCGGGCCCCCGGACTCACGGACCGTCTCCGGCTCACTGCTCTCGGCACGACAGTGGGACCTGCCCCACGAGATGCTGGACGCGGCGGAGATCCGGCGCCGCTTCCCGACCCTGAATCCGCACGACGACGAGGTCGCGCTGTTCGAGGCGCGGGCGGGACTGGTCCGCCCCGAGAACACCGTCGCGGCCCACCTCCAGCTCGCCACCCGACAGGGCGCCGACCTGCACTTCGAAGAGCCGATGACCCGCTGGGAGCCGTACCGGGACGGCGTGCGCGTGCACACGGCCGAGAACACGTACACGGCCGGGCAGCTGGTGATCTGCCCGGGAGCGTGGGCGCCGCGGCTGCTCACCGATCTGGGGGTGCCCTTCCGGATCGAGCGGCAGGTCATGTACTGGTTCCAGCCGACGGGCGGGGTGCGGCCGTTCGAGCCCGAGCGTCATCCGATCTACATCTGGGAGGACGCGGCCGGAGTCCAGGTCTACGGCTTCCCGTCCATCGACGGACCGGAGCTGGGCGCCAAGGTCGCCTTCTTCCGCAAGGGAGTCGAGTGCACCCCGGAGACCATCGACCGGACCGTGCGCGAGGACGAGATCCGGGCCATGGCGGACCACATGTCCCGCTGCATCCCCGACCTGCCCGGCACCTTCCTCAAGGCCGCCACCTGCATGTACTCGAACACCCCCGACGAGCACTTCGTCATCGCCCGCCATCCCGCACACCCGGAGTCCGTGACCGTGGCCTGCGGCTTCTCGGGGCACGGCTTCAAATTCGTACCGGTCGTCGGTGAGATCCTCGCCGATCTCGCCCTGGACGGCTCCACCGAGCACCCCATCGGCCTGTTCGCCCCCCACCGCCTCGCGGCCGCGCCAGCCTGAGGAGTACGCACGTGACGACGATCCCTGTCTCCCCGTCCCCGCTTTCCCCCAGCCTGATCGCCACGCTCCCCGGGCACTACTACACCGATCCGGAGATCTTCCGGCAGGAGCAGGAGCGGCTCTTCGAGTCGATGTGGTTCTGTGCGGTGCGCTCCGCGGATCTCGCGAGGCCCGGAGCCTTCCGTACCGTCCAGGTCGGCCGGGAGAGCGTCCTGATCACCCGCTCCCGCACGGGTGAGCTGCGCGCCTTCCTCAACGTCTGCCGTCACCGTGGCGCCCGGCTGTGCGCCGAGGAGTCGGGCGAGGTGCGGCGCAACCTCCAATGCCCGTACCACGCCTGGACGTACGACCTCGAGGGCAGGCTGGTCGCGGCACCGAACCTGGTGAAGATGCCGGACGTGGACCGCGTCGAGTACGGCCTGGTCAAGGTCGCCCTGCGCGAGTGGCTCGGCTACGCCTGGGTGTGCCTGGCGGACGAGCCGCCCTCCTTCGAGGAGACGGTGACGGGCGCGGCCGTGGAGCGGCTCGGCAGCGCGGCGGCCATCGAGCACTACGGTGCCGAGAACCTCGCACTCGGCCGGCGCGTCACCTACGACGTGCGGGCGAACTGGAAGCTGCTCGTCGAGAACTTCATGGAGTGCTATCACTGCGCGACGATCCACCCCGAACTGACCGAGGTGCTACCGGAGTTCGCGCAGGGTTACGCGGCGCAGTACTACGTCGGCCATGGCGCCGAGTTCGGGGAGGAGATCAAAGGCTTCACCGTCGACGGCAGCGAGGGCTTCGCCAGACTGCCCGAGGTCGCGGACGACCAGGACCGCCGCTACTACGCGATCACGGTGAAACCGACGGTCTTCGTCAATCTGGTCCCGGACCATGTCATCCTGCACCGCATGTTCCCGCTCTCCGAGGACCGTACGGTCGTCGAGTGCGACTGGCTCTACGCCCCGGAGGTCGTCGAGTCGGGTGCGGACGTGTCCAAGTCGGTGGAGCTCTTCCACCGGGTGAACGAGCAGGATTTCGAAGCCTGTGAAAGGACACAGCCGGCGATGGCGTCCCGGGCCTATCGCAACGGTGGTGTGCTGGTTCCGACCGAGCATCACATCGGGATCTTCCATGAGTGGTTGATCGCGCGACTGGGAGGCCCACGTGCCTGACCTGTACATCGACGGAACCTGGCGGGGCCCGCTCGACGAGGGCACCCGGGAGATCCGCTGTCCCGCCGACGGCTCCCTGGTCGGCGTCGTCGACGAGGCGGGCGGCAAGGACACGGTGGAGGCCATCGCCGCCGCGCGCCGCGCCTTCGACGAGGGCCCCTGGCCCACGACCCCGGCCACGGACCGTGGTGACCTGCTGCTGCGTGTCGCCGACCTCCTCGTCCGCGACAAGGACGCCCTCGCGCGCGCCGAGTCACTGGACACCGGCAAGCGGCTCGTCGAGAGCGAGTACGACATCGACGACATCGCCAACTGCTTCCGCTACTTCGGCCGGCTGGCCGCGGCCGAGACCGGCCGGGTCATCGAGACGGGCACGCCGAGCGTCGACAGCCGTGTCGTGTACGAACCCGTCGGGGTCTGCGCGCTGATCACCCCGTGGAACTATCCGCTTCTGCAGACGGCCTGGAAGGTGGCGCCGGCGCTCGCCGCTGGCAACACCTTCGTTCTCAAGCCGAGCGAGCTGACTCCGCACACGGCGATCCATCTGATGCGGCTCCTGGAAGAGGCGGGAGTGCCGCCTGGCGTCGCCAATCTGGTGCTGGGCGCGGGCCCCGAGGCGGGCGCGCCGCTCGCCGACCATCCGGATGTCGACCTGGTCTCCTTCACCGGGGGCCTGGGAACCGGACGCCGTCTGATGGCCGCCGCTGCCGGGACGGTCAAGAAGGTGGCGCTCGAACTCGGCGGCAAGAACCCGAACATCGTGTTCGCCGACGCCGACTTCGAGACGGCCGTCGACATGGCGCTGACCGCGGTCTTCCTGCACTCAGGTCAGGTCTGTTCGGCGGGCGCTCGGCTGTTGGTCGAGGACACGCTGCACGACCGGTTCGTCGACGAGGTCGTACGGCGGGCCTCGGAGATCAGACTGGGCGGGCCGTTCGACGAGCGGGCACAGACCGGTCCGCTGATCTCGGCGGCGCATCGCGCCAAGGTCGAGGCGTACGTCGCCAAGGGCCTGGCGGAGGGAGCCGTGCTGCGTTGCGGTGGCGCACGGCCGACGGGGCCCGGTTTCGACGCGGGGTTCTACTATCCGCCGACCGTCCTCGACGAGTGCAGCGGCGACATGTCCGTGGTCCAGGACGAGTCCTTCGGGCCCGTGCTCACCGTGGAGCGCTTCAGCGGCGAGGCCGAGGCGGTGCGTCTCGCCAACGACACGGTCTACGGGCTGGCGGGCGCCGTCTTCAGCACCGACGCGGCCAAGGCCCAGCGCGTCGCGGCCCGGCTGCGCATCGGCACGGTATGGATCAACGACTACCACCCCTACGTCCCGCAGGCCGAGTGGGGAGGCTTCAAGCAGTCCGGCCTCGGCCGCGAACTCGGACCGGCGGGGCTGGCCGAGTACCGCGAGGCCAAGCACATCTGGCGCAACACCGACCCGTCCCCGCAAGGCTGGTTCGCCTGATCCGGATCGTCCGGGGCGGCGCACCCGGCCGCCCCGGCGCAAGAACGCGGACATGGCGCCCGCGTACAGCCCCCTCATAGAAGCCAGGCACCCGCACGAGCCGATCCTCTCCCCTCCCCCAGGCCCACCTGGAGTCCGCTCATGACGACCACAGACCAGCCGTCCGGCCCACACCACCACGACGACACCGAGCTCGCCGAGTTCGGCTACAGACCCGAACTCAAGCGCACGCTCGGCAACTTCCACACCTTCGCCGCCGGCATCAGCTACATCTCCATCCTCACCGGCACCTTCCAGCTCTTCTACTTCGGCTACGCCAGCGGCGGTGCCGCCTACTGGTGGTCCTGGCCGATGGTCTTCGCCGGACAGTTCATGGTCGCGCTCTGTTTCGCGGAGCTGGCCGCGCGCTATCCCGTGGCGGGATCCGTCTACAACTGGTCGAAGAAGGTAGGCAATCCGCATCTCGGCTGGCTGGCCGGCTGGATGATGCTGATCGCCTCCATCGTGACGATCTCGGCGGTGGCGCTCGCCTATCAGCTGACGCTCCCGCAGATATCCTCCGTCTTCCAGATCGTCGGGGACGGGAACGGGAAGTACGACGTCGCGACCAACGCGGTCGTCCTGGCCACGGTGCTCATCCTCTTCACGACCCTGGTGAACGCCTTCGGTGTGAAGCTGATGGCCACCATCAACAGCGCGGGCGTCTTCATCGAGCTGATCGCCACCGTGGTCCTCATCGTGCTGTTCGCCGTCCACATCACCCGCGGACCGCAGGTGGTCACGGATACGGCGGGCACGGGCTCCGGGCACTCGGCCGGCTATCTGGGCGCGTTCCTGGTGGCCTCGCTGGCGTCGGCGTACGTGATGTACGGCTTCGACACGGCGGCCTCGCTCGGTGAGGAGTCCCTGGACCCCTCCCGCAACGCTCCGCGGGCCATCATCCGCGCGATCGTCGCCTCGTTCGTCCTGGGCGGTCTGGTGCTGCTGCTCGCGCTGATGAGCGTCTCCAGTCTGAAGGGGGAGAAGCTGTCGACGGAGGGTCTGCAGTACATCGTGCTCGACGTGCTCGGCCCGACGGCGGGCAAGGCGATGCTGTGGTGCGTGCTGATCGCGGTCACGGTGTGCGCGCTCGCGGTGCACACGGCGGCGATCCGGCTGGCCTTCGCGATGTCCCGGGACAACAACCTGCCCGGGTCCTCGCTGATGGCCCGGGTCAGCCCGCGCTTCAAGACCCCGGTGCTGCCGGCGGTGATCATCGGCGTCCTGGCCGTCGCGATCCTCGTCGTGAACATCCGCCAGCCGCAGATCTTCACCGTGGTCACCAGTATCGGCATCGTCATGATCTATCTCGCCTACCTGGGTGTGACCGTGCCGATGCTGGTGGCCCGGCTGCGCGGCAGATGGCAGCCCGCGGGCGACGGCAAGTTCTCGCTCGGCCGCTGGGGCCTTCTCGTCAACATCGTCGCCGTGGTCTGGGGCGCGGCCATGACGGTCAACCTGATCTGGCCGCGTGCCGAGGTGTACAACGCCGCCGCGCCGTTCCACTGGTATCTGCGCTGGGGCGCGGTGCTGTTCGTCGCCGTCATCGGAGCCGGCGGCTTCGCCTACTACTGGTTCATCCAGCGCCACCGCACCGGCGTACTCGACGAGCACCGGCTGCGACCCGCCGCCCCTGCTCCGCTCACCGCTCCGGCGGCCGACTGAAGGAGGTCAACAGCTCATGAGCAACGATGAGTTCGACTATGTCGTGGTCGGCGGCGGTACCGCGGGCAATGTGGTCGCGGCCCGCCTCAGCGAGGACCCATCCGTCACCGTGTGCGTCCTGGAGGCCGGACCCAGCGACGTCGGCGACGACGACATCCTCAGACTGGACCGCTGGATGGGCCTGCTGGAATCCGGCTACGACTGGGACTACCCGGTCGAGCCGCAGGCCAGCGGCAACAGTTTCATGCGGCACGCCCGGGCCAAGGTGCTCGGCGGCTGTTCCTCGCACAACTCCTGCATCGCCTTCTGGGCTCCCGCGGAGGACCTCGACGGCTGGGCCTCCGCGGGCTGTACGGGCTGGAGTTCGGCCGACCTCTTCCCGCTCTACCGGCGGCTGGAGTCGAACGACGCTCCGGGCGAGCATCACGGCCGCACCGGCCCGGTGAAGGTGCGCACGCTGAAGGGAGAGGACCCGTGCGGCGCGGCCCTGCTGGAGGCGTGCGCGCGGGCGGGCATACCGACCACGGCGTTCAACACCGGTACGACGGTGGTCCGGGGCGCCAACTGGTTCCAGATCAACTCCGACGAGAACAACATCCGGCAGTCCTCGTCGGTCGCGTATCTCCACCCGGTCATGGGCAAGCGGCCGAACCTCTCGGTACGGACGGGGGTGCGGGCGAAGAAGCTGGTCCTGGAAGGACGGAGGTGTGTCGGCGCCGAGTACCTCGACCCGGATCTGATCCACACCAGGACGGTCCGCGCCCGTCGCGAGGTGATCGTGTCCTGCGGTTCCATCGACACACCGAAGCTGCTGATGCTGTCGGGCATCGGGCCCTCCGGACAGCTGCGCGAGGTCGGGGTCGACGTGGTCGTGGACGCGCCGGGCGTCGGCGAGAACCTCCAGGACCACCCCGAGGGCGTCATCATGTGGGAGGCGAAGCAGCCCATGCCCACGACGTCCAGCCAGTGGTGGGAGGCGGGCATCTTCTACGACACCGAACCGGGCCTGGACCGGCCGGACCTGATGTTCCACTACGGCTCGGTGCCGTTCGACATGAACACCGCGCGGCACGGATTCCCCACGTCGGAGAACACGTTCTGCCTCACCCCGAACGTCACGCGCGCCAAGTCCCGCGGCACCGTGCGACTGCGCACCCGCGACTACCGGGACAAACCGAGGGTCGACCCGCGCTACTTCACGCACGAGCACGACGTGCGGGTGATGACGTACGGGCTGAACCTGGCACGGCGGATCGTCTCCCAGCCCGCGCTGAGCGGCTGGGCGGGCGCGGAGCTGGCCCCGGGGCCGGACATCCGGTCCGACGACGAGCTGCTGGACTACATCCACAAGACCCACAACACCGTCTACCACCCGTCCTGCACCGTGAAGATGGGCGCGGACGACGACGCCACGGCCCCGCTCGACGCGCGGCTGCGGGTCAAGGGGGTCGGGGGTCTACGGGTCGCGGACGGCTCGGTGATGCCGGATCTGATCTCCGTGAACCCGTGCATCACCACGATGATGATCGGCGAGAAGTGCTCCGACCTGCTGAAGGAGGACGCGTAGCCGAGCACCCCCGCGAGGGGCACGGGCAACTGCGGGCCGACCGCGGACGGCCCGCAGTTCCCCAGTGCCGAGTCGCTACGGGGTTACCGGCGCCGGGCGCTTGTACATCCGGGTCGCGGTGATCTCGGTGTGCACGGTCTCCCCGGCGGGCGCCTCACGCGGCAGTCCCGGCCGCAAGTGTTCCTCCACGCTGATGTACTTCAGCCCGGCGCGAAGGTCGGCGTCGTTGCGCAACCGGATGACAAGGGGGAACTCGGCGAGCGCGGTCGTGTCGAACAGACCGGTGGTGTAGAGGAGTTGGACGCCGAGCGCGTCCGAGACGGCCCGCTGGAGTTCCAGCAGATAGGTCGCGTTGGCGCGCCCGATGGGGTTGTCGAGGAACAGGGTGCCGGCGTGCCGGTGCTTGTCACGGCCGCGGTCGTTGCTGCGCAGCGCGGCCATCGTGCAGTACAGGGCGATGGCCGCGGTGAGCAGCTGGCCGCCGGAGAACACGTCGCCCATCTGCCCGACGGGGACGCGTTCGGCGCGCAGCACGGCGTCCGGCTTGAGGATCTCGACGGCGACGCCCTTGGGCTGGAGCGCCGCGCCGACTCCCCGCAGCAGCAGCGACATGCCGTCGCGCCGCATGTCGGAGTTCTTCTTGACGGCCGCACGGGTGGCCTCGTCCACCACTTCGCCGAGCCGCTCGGTGAGGGTGGCCTGGTCGGGTTCCTCGAAGCGGATGCGCAGGAACTCCTGCCCGGACCACTCCCCGAGTCCTTCCGGCAGCCGCGACAGGCGCTGCGCGGAACGCAGTGTCGCGAGGGCGGACTCCACGAGCCCGCGCAACCGGTCCACGATCGAGTCCCGGTTGCGCTCCAACTGCTCCAGTTCGTCGGTCAGTACGCGCAGCCGGGGCGCGAACGCGTCCGCCCACTTCTGCGCGTGCTCGGGCAGCGAGGAGGCGGGCAGCTCGCGGATCTGCTGCCGGGCGGGCGTGCGGACCTGCTCGTAGCGGGTGGAGTTGGCGTGCCGTACGAGGATGTCGCTCGCCTCGCGGACGGCGGAATCGGCCGTCGAGAGGTCGGCGGCGCAGCCCCGCAGCGAGCGGCGGCTCTCGGCGGCGGAGTTCCGTGCCTCTTCGAGGGTGCCGGGGTAGGGCTCAACCTCGTCCTGCTCCTCGTCGACGTGCTCCCGGATCAGATCCCTGAGCAGGGCCGACGTCTCGTCGAAACCGCCGGCCGCGTCCTCGGCCGACCGGTGGGCGTCGAGGAACTCCGCGTGTGCCCCGCGGGCCCGGTTCAACGCCTCGGTGCGGGAGGCGAGTTCGGTAGTGGCGGTGCGCAGCAGGGTCTGCGCGTGCTCGGCGTCGCCCGGAACCAGTTCCTCGGCCAGCTCGGTGTGCACCTCGCCGTCCTCGGGCGCGTGCCGCTCGGCCTCGCCGCGCAACCGCCCGAGCTGTTCGCTCGCGGTCGACATCCGGGTCTCCAGGAGCTGCACCAGTTCCTCGGCCCGTGCCGCGGCGGCCTGCCGGGAGGGGCCGTCGGAGCCGTCCGGTGACTCCAGGAGCTGTGCGGCGCGCGTGCGGACCTTGTTGCTGAGCCGGTCCAGCTCCGCGAGCGCCGCGCTCTCGTCGCTCTCGGCCCGTGCCTGCTCGGCCCTCAGGTCGGCGCCCACGCCGACCTTCTCGTACAGCTGCGACGCGGCGCGGTAGGCCTCCCGCAGAGCGGGCAGCGAGGCCTTGGCCGCCGCCGTCCCGTCCTGGGTCACCTCATCGGGGGCGCCCGCGATCTCCGCGCGCTCGGCGCGCAGCGCGCGGGCCGTGCGGCGGGCGTCGTCGGCGGCGCGCTGGGTGGCGCGGCGGTCCTCGTCGGCGGCGCGGGCGCGCTCCAGGCACACCTGGGCGCGGGCCTCCGACTCCGCGGCCTCGTCGGCGAGTTCGCGGAGATTGACCTGCCATCCGGCGCGCTCGCGCAGCCGGAAGGCGAGTCCGGCGAGGGCGTCGGCGGCGCGGCGGGCCTTCTGCGCGGCCTCCTGCCGTTCGTCGCGCGCATGGGCCGCCTCGGCGGCCGTCTCTTCGGTCTCGGCCCGGAGGGTACGGGCCTCGGCCAGCTCGGCCTCGGCCTCCTCCGCGAACGCGCACGCGTCCCCGGCGGTCGCGGCCAGTTCGGCGAGCCGTCCGGCGGGGCAGCCGGTGCGCCAGGACGCGAGCCGCGCGGCCAGCTCCCGGTCCTTGCCGAGGCGGGCGGCGAGGGCACGGATCTCCTCGTCCCGCAGGCCCGTGCGGGCCCGCAGAGTCTGGCGCTCCTCGTCGGCCGCGTGCTCGTCGTGCATGGCCGGGTTCGGCGGTACGAGGAAGACGCCGCCGTCGCCCGCGTCGGTGGCCGGGGTCGGGGCGAGCAGGGCGGCGGCCGTGCCGACGGCCACCGCCGAGCGCGGCAGCAGTGCCGCGTCGGTGAGGGCCTCGCGGGCCCGCGCGTGGGTGTCAGGGTCGGTGATGATCACGCCGTCGACGAGTTCGGGCCGGGCGGCCAGCACGCGCGCGTGGTCGACGGGGTCGACGGCCTGCGCGAGGTAGCGCCACCCGGGCAGCGCGGGGATGCCGTGCTCACCCAGGTACTCGACGGTGGCGAGGACGTCCGGACCGGGCGGCAGCAGGCCACCGTCGCCGAGCGCCCCGAGGATCCGCGCGTCGTCGGCCGCGGCGGTGCGCAGTTCGAAGAGCTGCCGCTCGGCGGAGGCGACCCCTCCGTCGAGGAGTTCGCGGAGGTCGTCGGCGTACCGGTCGAGCTCTTCGGGGGCCAGCGGCGCACCGCCCGACGAGCCTGCCGGGCCGTCGGACTCCTCGTCGCGGCGGGGCTGCGGAACACCGTGGCGGGTGTCGGCGCCCGGCAGGCTCAGCAGCTCGGCGAGCCGTTCCTCCTCCGCCAGGGCCTCGGCCGTGCGCCGCTCCGCTTCGTAGGCGCGCTCGGCGGCCGTCGCCGCGTCCGCCGCGCGGGCCGCGGTCAGCTCGGCGCGGGACTCGGCGGACGCCGCCTCCCGCGCCTGGTCGGCGGCGCGCCGCGAGGCCTCACGGGTGGTGTCCCAGGCGGCGACGGCGGTCTTCTCGGCGTCGCTGGCGGCGAGGGCGGCACGGGCCGGGTCGGCGTCGGGGGCACTGTCGTCGAGCCAGCCGGCCCGGACCGCCTCGGCGGTCTCCTGCTCGACCTCGGCCAGCCGCTGACGCAGATGACCGATCTCGCTGCGGGCACGCTGCGCGGCGGTGGCGGCTGCCGTCGATTCGGCGTGCGCCGTCTCGCCGGCCTCCAGGAGGCCGGCGGACCGCTCCTCCTCCTCGTTGGCGAGCGACTCGGCGCCCTCGGCGGCCCGGTGCAGGGCACGGACGAGATCGACGGCGGCCCTGGCGCGGGCGGCGAGCGCAGGAGCGGCGTCCCGTTCGGCCTCGCTGATCGCGTCGGCCACGCGGGTGGAGCGGTCGGCGGCGGCACGGTGGCGCAGCACGGCCTCGGCGGCCAGCCAGGCCGCGTGCAGGGTGCGCGCGTCGGCGAGCTCACGTTTCTGCGCGGCCGCGGACTTCTCGGCGCCGGCGAGGGCCAGCGAGGCGTGACGGTAGGCCAGTTCGGCGGCGATGAGCGCGCTGCGCTCGCGGGCGCCCTCGGCGTGGGTGACGGCGTACGCGGCGGCGGTCACGCGCTGGGCGAGCTCACCGGCGCGCACACGCTCCCGTACAGCCCGCGCGGAGAGCCTGCGGGCCAGTGTCCTCGTCCGCCGCTCGGCGCCGGTGTGGATGTCACGCGCGCGGGATCGCGTCCCGGCGGCGTCGACGATCCGGCCGAGCAGGTCCGCGGAGCCGGCGGTGAAGTCGCGCTCGGCGATGAGTTCGGCGCGGCGTCCCAGCTTGTTGCCGAAGCCGCCGACCAGGTCGGCGAGCCCGTCGGTGTCGCGGGTGTCGGTGACCGCGCGCAGCAGGAGATCGGTGAAGTCGGAGTCCTTCTTGACCGCGAAGAGGCCGGCGGCCTCGCCCTCGTCGGCGTTCATCTCCCGCTGGTAGCGGAAGAGTTCGGGGTCGAGGCCCAGGTCGCCGAGGTGTTCGTTCCAGCGGTCGTGGATCTCCTCCCAGTGCACCTCCAGATGCGGATAGACCTTGCCCGCCTCGGTGATCGCGTCGCGGAAGCCCTTCATGGTGCGCCGCCGCCCCTGCGCTCCGGAGGCTCCCTCGACGAGCGGCCGTACCGCGGTGGCCTCGGCGACGGGCAGGTTGTCCAGGCTGAGTCCGGGCCCCGGCCGGAACGAGTACCAGGCTTCGGCGAACTTCCGGGGGTCGTTGGAGACCTGCCGCCCGCGCCACTCGCTCGCCTTGCCGACCACCACGCACTCACCGGTCAGCGTGTGCTGCCACTCAAGGGCGACGTGTCCGCAGTCGTCGGCGAGCAGGAACTTGCGCAGCACGCCGGAGCTGGCGCCGCCCAGGGTGTTGCGGTGGCCGGGGAGCATGACCGAGAAGATCAGCTTGAGCAGGACCGACTTGCCGCCGCCGTTCTCCAGGAAGAGCACGCCGGCGGGCGCGGGCCGACGCGGCGGGCCGACCGGCTCCTCCTCGAAGAACTCCGCCTGGGTGGGCGCGGGGTCGGGTACGGGCTCGCCGACTCCGCGCAGGTCCAGCACGGTGTCGGCGTAGCGCGCACCGGCGGGCCCGATGGAGTAGAGGCGGACCCGGGACAGCTCGTACATGGCGGCGGACTCTCGTAGTCGTGTGGGGAGGTGAGGTCGTGGGGGGAGCCGGGCGACGGCCGGAGGACTGCCGGAGAACGTCAGGAGTGGAAGGGCAGTCCGGCTCCGGCCGCCAGCTCCAGGTCGTCGGTGTCCTCGGCGGGCAGCAGCGTCGCCGTGCCGTCGGTCACCGGGACGATGCCCAGCTCCAGTAGTTCGGCCATCGCCGCGCTGCCCGCCATGTCGCGGACCTGGAGCTGATAACGGGCCGTCGTCCGGTACGTTCCGCCGGAATCGTCGCCGGTGCGCTGGAGGAACCCGGAGTCGGTGAGGAAGGCGACGGCCTTGGCGATGATGCCCGTCGTCGAGCCGGCCAGTCTTCGGGCGTCCTTGGTGGCCCCGGTGGAGCTGCGCCGCGCCCAGATCCGCCAGGCCGCCTCCAGGCCGGGCGCGTCGGTCGCCGGGTCGGTGTTCTCGCCGGTCTCCTCGGCCCGCTCCTCCAGGCGCCGGCAGGCCTGTCGTACGAACGCGTCGACGCCGTTGACCGAGACGCGCCCGATGTAGCCGTCGTCCGCGAGGTCCTCGGGGCGCGGGAAGGCCATGGCGGCGACCGCGAGGTGCGCGAGTCCGTGCAGGAACCGGTCCCCGGAGTCGGTCGAGGCGCGTCGCGCGTAGTCGCCCATGCGGACGGCGAAGACGGAGTCCTCGGCGGCGGTCACCGCCATCCCCGCGCGCGGGGACACCTCCAGGACGACCAGTCCGAGGCCGGCGGCGACCGCGTCGGCGAGCCGCGCGAAGGGCGGGTCCTCGCGGTAGCGGCGCAGCAGCTCGGCGTACTCCTGGTCGCGCGCGGGCTGCAGCTTGGGCTGCAGCCCGAAGGCGACGAGCCGTGCCGCGTCGGCGGCGTCGGCCGGTGTGACGGGGGCGTTCGCCGGTGCGGCGGTGGCCTCCGGTTCACTCCACTCGACGTGCTCGGTCACGGCTGGGACTCCTTGTTCGGAGGTACGAGGGTACGTACCCGGGTGGGGGCGGGTGCCCTGTGCGGGGCTCTCCGCCCGGAGGGGTTCCGTCCGGAGGGGTGCGGCTTCGTCGCGCGAGCGCGGCCGGTGGCGGGCGCGAGGTCCGGGCGGGACGCGAGGACCCGACGGGACGCGAGGACCGCGGGTGACCCGCAGTCCCGGCGCTCTTGTGGCGGACGGTTCATGCCCGGTCCGCCTTCATCCCGGCCGCGTCGAGCAGGGCCATTCCGACGATCAGATCGGCGCCGCCGAATTCGGGATCGTCCAGCTCGGTCCCGTCGTCCACGGCGAACAGCAGGCGCTCCTCGCCCTGCCGGTAGGCGGTGCCGACCGGCGGACTCGCGGCGTGCACGGCCAGCAGAGCCACCAGGTAGGGCAGCTCGGGATCGCGGCGGCGGGCCTCCGCGAGCAGGCCGGACAGCCGGCGCGGCGCGTCGGGGGGCAGATTCAAAAGTTCCTTGGCGGAGGCGAGCTGCTCCTCGCTGAACCGGCTGTCGTCCGGGGTGGCGATCAGGTCGGGCTCGGGCATCTCCGCGCCGAGGTGCTCCCGCTCCAGCGGCGGCGTCAGCAGGATGTCGACGAGGTCCCCGACGCGTACGGCGACGGGTGTGCGCAGGCCCGTCCCGCGCGCGAAGAAGGCGTCGGTGACGCGCAGCGCCCGCTCCACCGGCAGGGGCAGCACCGGCGCGACCAGATGGCCGTAGAGGTCGATCCCCGAGGTCGTCATGGGGGTCCCGAAGGCCTGCCGGTCCTGCTCGGCGCGGAACAGCGGGCCGGCCTCCAGGAGGCGGGACTGGAGCTGGGTGTGCCGGCGGATGCAGTCCTTGACTATGTCGACGAGCTCGGCGGCGCGCCGCTTCTGCTCGGGGTCCTCGGACTCGTCCCGGGCCTTGCGGATGTTGGTGAGGATCGCGTTCTCGTGGCGGTACCGGTCGGCGACGTGGTCCAGGGCCTCGGCGATCATGTCGGGCACGGCCTGGAGCCAGTCGACGGCCCGGACATTGCGCCGGGTCGCGTCGAGGGCCTTGCGCAGCGTCTCCGCGTACTGCACGGTCCGGTAGCGGGCCTGCTCGGCGGCGAGCTGCGCGTCGGCCAGCCGGCCGCGGCTGATCAGGACCTCCAGCTTGACCTCGGCGGCGATCTGCGCGCTGGTGACGTCGGTGTCGAGGGCGCCGACGAGGACGTTGACCGCTTCGTCGGTCGTACGGAGGTAGACACTGCCTCCGTAGCCGGGCACTTCCTCGATCAGCTTGAAGTCGTAGTCGCGGCGCACATAGGTGCCGTCGGGCGCGAAGGTGCCGTACACGGCGCGGAAGCCCCGGTCGACGCTTCCGACGTTGATCAGGTTCTCCAGGACCCAGCGGGCCACGCGCTCGTGCTCGGCGACCGGGCGCCTGGGGGCCTGGGCGGCGATGCGCGGGATGAGCCTGGCCACTATCTGGTCGTGGTCGGCGCCCGTGTCGAAGTCCATGTTCAGTGTGACGAGATCGATGGCGGCGAGGGCGACCTCGGCCATGCCGTACACCGTGTACTCGCCCGCGAGGTTCGCCTTGCGCACGTCCAGGTCGTGCAGCGGCGCGGTGCACGCGAGCGCGCGCAGCCGCCGCGCCAGGCCCTCGTCGGCGGCCGGGCCCGGCGCCGGGCGCGGCCCCGCGCTGAGCTGGGGCGGAACGCTGTCCGTCGATGCAGGCGAAGTCACGGTGCACAGACTAGGTCCTCGGTCCGACAACGGTCGAAACGGCGCAGAAGCGACCGGCGTCCCCGCCCCGGCGACGAACCCGCCACCCCGGCCGGCCCCACGCCCGTCCTCCAGCCCCCGTGTGTGGGCCGCGCAGGCCGACCCCGCGCAGGCGGGGCGATCCGCCGCCCAGGTCCCCGTGAGGGCTGCGCGCGCCCGCCACCGGCACACCGCCACGCACCGCCCGCACCACATGCCGGCCCCACACCCCAGAGCCGATCCCCGCCCAGGTCAGCGAGGGCACGGGTCGCCCCGCTCGGTGCCGGACACTCGCGCACCAGCCCCTATGGCCGACGCCACACACCCGCCCCGCGCAGCCGGGGTCGGTCCCCAGCCCGGCCATGGCACGGCTCACCTTGCCGGGCGCTCGCACACCGACTCCGCACCGCCGGAGCCGGTCCGCCGTGCCGCCAGGTCCTCCGTGGACGGTCCGGGCGGGCCGGACGCTCGCCCCGAGGGGCCGGCGCGCAGCGCCGACGGCTCCGGCCGACCGCGCCAGAGGCCCACCACGTCAGCCGATCCCGCGGCATCCCGGGCGCCGGGCCCGGCCCGGCCGATCCCGTGCCGCGCAGCGCGGACCGAACGCGCGCGGCGTCAGCCGGTGCCCTGTGCGCCGTCGGCCACGCGGCGTGCGTACACCTCGACGAGGCCCTTGAGGGAGTCGTCGAGGTAGCCCGCGAGGAGGCGCTCCGCGCCGTCGCGGTCGCCGGCCCGGAGGGTCTGGAGGATCTCGTGGTTGCGCACGAGGTAGGGCTCGTGGAGCCGCTGGGGGTCGTCCACCACGTGGAAGGCGAGACGCAGCTCCGCGAAGACGCTGCGCATCACCTCGTCGGTGCGGGCGCTGCCGGCGAGCGCGACCAGCTCCCGGTGGAAGTGGATGTTGGCGGTCGACACTCCTTTCCAGTCACCTTCGCGGGCCGCCCGCTGCCCGTCGGAGACGGCCCTGGCGATCCCCTCCACGGCGTACGGCGGGCTGCCGAGGCCGCGGACCACGGCGCACTCGACGAGGGACCGGGTGCGGTAGATGTCCTCGACGTCCTCGACGGTGAGCACCCGGACGAAGACCCCTCGGTTGAGTTCGTGCACCAGCAGCCGCTCGTGCGTGAGCAGCCGGAACGCCTCTCGCAGCGTGTTCCGCGAGACACCGAGCGCGCCGCCGATGCTGTCCTCCGACAGCCGCGTCCCGGGCGGGAAGAAGCCCTCGGCGATCCGGCTCCTGAGGATGTCCGAGACCCGCTCGGCGGTGCTGGTGCGTCCCAACAGGGCGCGATCGTCGGCCAGTTCCGTCAGTTCTGCCATGCCCGGAATTCAACCGCAGATACAAGAACGAAACAACACGGGTATTGAGGGATCGTTCAACGATCCTCTACCTTGTCGGGCAGGCGCTCGCCACAGTGCCCACAGCTTCCGCACGGCATGGCACGGCACGGCTCAGTCCTCAAGCACTCTCCGTCCCTCACTGCGAGGTGCCCATGAGCACGACCCCTCCACCCCAGGCCCTGACCACCGGCACCCCACCCGTCCCGGGTGAACCCGCCGATCAGGAAGGCGCGTTCGGCTGGCTGCGCGCACTCGGCCCGCGGGGCCGGCGCGCCTTCGGCGGCGCGTTCGGCGGCTACGGCCTCGACTCGTACGACTACTTCACCCTGCCGCTGAGCATGGTCGCCCTCGCGGCGTACTTCGGCCTCGACAGCGGCCAGACCGGCCTGTTCACCACCGTCACGCTGGTCGTCTCCGCGGTCGGCGGCGCCGTCGCCGGTGTGGTCGCGGACCGCATCGGACGCGTCAAGGCCCTGATGATCACCGTGATCACCTACGCGGTGTTCACCGTGGCCTGCGGTTTCGCACCGAACTACGAGACGCTGCTGGTGTTCCGCGCTCTCCAGGGCCTCGGTTTCGGCGGCGAGTGGGCGGTCGGCGCGGTCCTGGTCGCCGAGTACGCGAGCCCCCGGCACCGGGGGCGCACGCTCGGCGCGGTCCAGAGCGCCTGGGCCGTCGGCTGGGGCCTGGCGGTGGTCGTCTACACGCTGGTCTTCCAGTACCTCGACGACGACATCGCCTGGCGCGTGATGTTCTGGACCGGCGCGCTGCCCGCGCTGCTCGTGGTCTGGGTCCGGCGCCGGGTGCAGGACGCGCCGGAGTCGGCCGCGGTCCGCGAACAGAGCGCGGACAAGGGGTCGTTCACCGCGATATTCAAGCCCGGCACGGCCGAGGCCCCGGGCCTGCTGCGCACCACGTTCTTCGCGGTACTGCTGTCCACCGGTGTCCAGGGCGGCTACTACACGCTGGCCACCTGGGTGCCCACCTATCTGAAGACGGAGCGCGGACTGTCCGTCGTCGGCACCGGCGGCTATCTGACACTGCTGATCTCCGGAGCCTTCCTCGGCTACCTCACGGGCGGTGTCCTCACCGACAGACTGGGCCGCAAGCGCAACATCCTGCTCTTCGCGATCCTCTCCGCGGCCTGCGTCCTCGCCTACGCGAACATCCCGAGCGGCGCCAACACCCTTCTCCTGGTGCTCGGTTTCCCACTCGGCTTCTGCATGTCGGCGATCTTCAGCGGCTTCGGCTCGTTCCTCAGCGAGCTGTACCCGGCGGCGGTGCGGGGCACGGGACAGGGCTTCGCGTACAACACCGGGCGGGCCGTCGGCGCGGCCTTCCCCACGACGGTCGGCTTCCTGGCCGACAGCTGGGGCGTGGGCGGCGCGCTGGTCTTCGGCGCGATCGGCTACGCCCTCGCCGCCCTCGCCCTGATCGGACTCCCCGAGACGCGCGGCAAGGAGCTCCTGTGAACGACACCGTCCAGATCCGGCCGCCGGCCCTCACGGGGGTCCGCTCGCCGAGCCTGCCGAAGCCTCACGGCGACACGCACGCGTGGACCCCCGGTAAGGCCCGCCGTCGGTTCCGTTCGGGACTGTCGGTCCCCACCGCCGGAATCGCCGCGGGCCACGCCCAGGCGAACCTCATCTCGGTGCCCGCCGACTGGGCGTACGAGATGCTGCTGTTCTGCCAGCGCAACCCGAAGCCGTGTCCCGTCCTCGACGTCACCGACGCGGGCTCCTGGACCACTCCGCTCGCCGCGGGCGCGGACCTGCGCACCGATCTGCCCGGCTACCGGGTGTGGGAGCACGGCGAGCTGGTGGCCGAGCCCACGGACGTCGTCGAGCACTGGCGGTCCGACCTGGTCTCCTTCCTGATCGGGTGCAGCTTCACCTTCGAGTGGGCGCTGAGCACGGCGGGCGTCCCGATGCGCCACATCGAACAGGGCCGCAACGTCTCGATGTACGTGACGGCGCGTCAGTGCCGCCCGGCGGGGCGGCTGCACGGCCCCATGGTCGTGTCGATGCGTCCGGTGCCGCCCGAGCACCTGAGCGCGGCGATCCGGGAGAGCAGCCTGCTGCCCGCCGTGCACGGCAGTCCGGTGCACTGCGGTGATCCGTCGGGGCTGGGCATCGAGGATCTCTCACGCCCCGACTTCGGCGATCCGGTGATCGCGGCCCCGGACGACATCCCGGTGTTCTGGGCGTGCGGGGTGACGCCCCAGGCGGCCGTGATGGCGTCCCGGCCGCCGTTCGCGATCACCCACGCGCCCGGACAGATGTTCCTCACGGACACCCGTGACGAGCAGTACCGAGTGGCCTGAAGAGGCCGGAAAAGGAGACACGGCGGCTCATGACCCGTATCGATCTCAACGCCGATCTCGGCGAGGGCTTCGGCCGCTGGCGGCTGACCGACGACGAACAGCTGCTGTCCGTCGTGACCAGCGCCAATGTGGCCTGCGGTTTCCACGCCGGGGACGCGGTCACCATGCGGCGGGTGTGCGAGCTGGCGGTGGAGCGGGGCGTACGGATCGGTGCCCAGGTCTCCTACCGCGACCTGGCGGGGTTCGGGCGGCGCGCGATGGACGTGCCGCCCGACGAGCTGGCGGCCGAAGTGGCCTACCAGATAGGCGCCCTGGAGGTCTTCGCGCGCGCGGCGGGCTCGCGGGTGGCGTACGTGAAGCCGCACGGCGCGCTCTACAACCGCGTCGTGCACGACGAGGAGCAGGCGGCGGCGGTCGTCGACGGTGTCGTGCTCGCCGGCGCCGCCCTGCCCGTGCTCGGTCTGCCGTCCTCGCGCTTCCTGAAGATCGCCGAGCGGGCCGGACTGCCCGTCGTCACCGAGGCGTTCGCGGACCGCGCGTACACCGAGGAGGGCACCCTGGTGCCGCGTACCCAGGATGGGGCGGTGATCACGGAGGCCGAGGCCGTCGTCGAACGCTCGCTGGGCCTGGCCCGCTTCGGGGTGGTCACCTCCCACTCCGGGGAGCGCGTTCCGGTCCGCGCGCGCTCTCTGTGCCTGCACGGGGACACACCGGGCGCGGTCGAACTGGCCCGCCGGGTGCGCGCCCGGCTGGAGTCCTCCGGAGTTCGCGTGGAGGCGTTCGCATGAGGACCAGGCCCGTCGGCGACCGGGCGCTGCTCGTCGAGGTGTCCTCGGGGGAGGCCGCCCAGGCCCTGCACGCCGAGCTGGTGCGGCGCCGCGCGGAGGGCTCGTTGTCCGTGCGGGAGATCGTCCCGGCGGCCCGCACGGTGCTCCTGGACGGCCTGGACGACCCCGCGCGGCTCGCGGAGCGGCTGCCCGGCTGGGAGATCCCCCCGCTGGACGCGCGCGCGGACGACGCCGTCGAGATCCCGGTACGGTACGACGGTCCCGACCTGGCGGATGTGGCGGCCCTTTGGGGGGTGACGGTGCGCGACGTGCCGGAGATCCACGCGGCGGCCGAGTTCCGGGTCGCCTTCTGCGGCTTCGCGCCCGGCTTCGGCTACCTCACGGGACTGCCCGCGCGCTACGACGTGCCGCGCCGGGCGACCCCGCGGACGGCGGTGCCCGCGGGCTCCGTGGCGCTCGCGGGCCCGTACACCGGTGTGTACCCGCGCAGTTCGCCGGGCGGCTGGCAGCTGATCGGCACGACGGACGCGGTGCTGTGGGACCACGCGCGCGTACCGGCCGCGCTGCTGGCTCCCGGCGCGCGGGTCCGCTTCGTACCGGCGGGGTGTTCATGAGCGACCGGGCCTTCGCGGTGGTGCGGGCCGGGGCCCTGACCACGGTCCAGGACCAGGGGCGGCCGGGTCACGCGCATCTCGGGGTACCGCGTTCCGGGGCGCTCGACGCGCCCGCGGCGGCGCTGGCCAACCGGCTCGTCGCCAACCCCGCCGAGGCCGCCGTACTGGAGACGACGGTCAACGGATGTGCCCTGCGCCCCCGTTCGACGGTCACCGTGGCGGTGACCGGAGCGCCCTGCCCGGTGACCGTGGACGGCCGCCCGGCCGCCTGGGGAGCTCCCGTCCGGGTGCCACCGGGGGCGCTCCTGGACGTCGGTTCCGCGCGCGCGGGGCTGCGGAGTTATGTGGCCGTGTCCGGAGGTGTGGCCGTCGATCCGGTGCTCGGCAGCCGTTCGACCGACCTTCTCTCGGGGCTCGGCCCGCCGCCCCTCACCGACGGCGCGGTGCTTCCTCTGGGGAACCCCGGCGCCCTTCACGCGCGCGTGGACGTCGTTCCGCATCGCGCTCCGCCCGCCGAGCTGGTCCTGCGGGTGACCCTCGGCCCGCGCGACGACTGGTTCACCGACTCGGCCGTACGGATGTTCACGAGCCGCGCCTACCAGGTCTCGGCGGCGAGCAACCGCATCGGCCTGCGCACGGAAGGGCCCTCCCTGGAGAGGGCCGTCTCCGGCGAACTCCCCAGTGAGGGCATGGTGCTGGGTGCCGTGCAGGTGCCGCCCGACGGCAGCCCGGTCGTCTTCCTCGCCGACCATCCGACCACCGGGGGGTACCCGGTGATCGCGGTCGTCCGCTCCGGCGACCTACCGGCGGCCGCTCAAGCCGTCCCGGGAACCCCCGTGCGCTTCGTGGCCGTAAGCCGCCGCTGAGGCCCGCCGGAGGCCGGTGCACGGGCGGACGGGACACCGGGTCCGTGCCCGCCCGGCACCTCCCGCGCGCGTCCGCCCACCCCTCATGCCACGTCCGGCCGTTCGGACACGGACAGGGCGGCCAGGGCGGACGCGACGGCGTGCGAGGCGCTCAGGTCGAGGCGGGCGCTGGTGCCCCGGGCCCGGTGGCGCACCTCGGACGCGGCGAGGGTGAGCAGCTGGGGCAGCAGGTCCGTGCAGCGCCGGGCCACCCAGCCCGTGCCCGCCGTGGCCAGCCACAGAAGGCTCGCCGAGCGGGTCGGCGCGGGGAATTCGGGCTCGGCCGAGGGTGTGATCCCGCCGGCGACACCCTCCTCGGTGAGCAGGGCGTGGAAGCGCAGGGCGAGCTGACGGTGCCCCAGCTCCCCCGGGTGCAGCCGGTCGGCGCTCCACACGGCGCGGTCCTTCAGCCACTCCTCCTCCGCCGCGTGCAGATGCATCGCCCCGTACCGCTTCGAGAGGGCGTGCACGACGGCGTTGACCGCGTGCTGACGCCGGGCCAGCGGGCGGGCCAGGGCTCCCGGCAGCCCGAGCATCGAGCCGGGGTCGGGGAGACAGGCCGTCATCACGACCGTGTCCCGCGCGCGGAACGCGGCGTACACCTTGTCGAGCCGTTCGGCCACCGAGTGGATGTCGAAGGTGTACCGCAGGGTGTCGTTGACGCCGATCACGACGGAGACGACGTCGGGCTCCAGGGCGAGCGCCGCCGGGGTCTGCCGTTCGAGGACGTCCCGTGTCTGCGCCCCGCTGACCGCGAGGTTGGTGAACCGCACGGGCGCGCCCGCCGGGGCGAGCCCCGGAGCGAGCAGTTCGGCCCACCCCCGCCACCGGTCCCCCACCGGGTCGCCCACGCCTTCCGTGAGCGAGTCCCCGAGGGCGACGAACCGCACCGGTCTCATGCCACGCCCTCCTGGAGGCGCGGCCGGGTCCCGGACACCGCGTCGTGGGCGGCGAGGAAGCCCGACACGGCGGCGTCCCAGCCGAAGCACTCGGCACGCGCGCGTGCGGCCTTTCTGCGCTCGCTCTCGGTGCGGCCGAGCAGCAGCCGTACCGCGTCCGCGAAGGAGTCCCCGCTGTCGGCGGCGGTCGCCCCGGCGGAGCCGACGATCTCCGGCAGGGCGGAGATCGAGCTGGCGACCACGGGGGTGCCGCAGGCCATCGCCTCCAGTGCGGCGAGCCCGAAGGTCTCCGCGGGCCCGGGTGCCAGGCACACGTCCGCCGAGGCCTGGAGCGACCCGAGCAGGGGGCGGTCGGCGACGTGCCCGAGGAAGGTGACGGGCAGCCTCCGCTCCCGGGCCCGCTGTTCGAGCCGGGCCCTGAGCGGTCCGTCCCCGGCGACGACGAGCACGGCCCGCTCGCCGCGCCGCAGCAGCGCCTCCAGGGCGTCGAGCGCCGTACCGGGACGCTTCTCGACCGAGAGGCGGGAGCACATCACCAGCAGGACCTGGTCCGCGCGCGCGTAGCGGGCCCGCAGCGCCGGGTCCCGCAGCTCGGGGTGCCGGCTCACCAGGTCGACACCCAGGGGGGCGCGTACGACGTTGCGGGCGCCGATGCGCACGAACTCGCGCTCGGCGAACTCCGTGGTGCACACCACCCGCGAGTAGCTGTGCGCGGTACGGACGTTGAGGGCGTCGGCGGTCCGCCGGGCCATCCCCTCGGACAGTCCCCAGGTCCGCAGCACCCCGTCGGCGGTCTCGTGGGAGACCATCACCGCGGGCACCCGGGCTCGCCGCGCCCAGACTCCGGTCCAGCGCAGGGTGGTGCGGTCGGAGACCTCTAGGCGGTCGGGGGCCAGCGACTCCAGGAGCCGGGCCACCCGCCGCTTGTCCGTGAGGACGCGATAGCCGCCGGTCCCGGGCAGCAGCGGGCCGGGCAGCGTGATCACCCGCCCCTGCTCGGTGTCGCGGTCGCCCGCGCGCTCGCCCGGGATGACGAGCACCGGTTCGTGGCCGGCCGCCAGATAGCCGGTGCCCAGCTCCCGCAGCGCGGTGCGCAGGCCCCCGGACGAGGGGGCGACGAAGTTGGCGAGCCGTACGATGCGCAGACTCATGCCGCCACCAGCTTCCGTGCGGAGAGAACATCCTCGTAGTGGCCGATGAGCTGGTCGCCCACCGCGGCCCAGGTGCGGCCCTCGACCATGGCGTGCCCGGCGGCACCGTAGGCCGCCCGCAGCGCCGGATCGGCGGCCAGGGTGCGCACCGCGTCCCGTACGGCATCGGCGTCGCGCGGCGGGACCAGCAGCCCGGTGCGCCCGTGGGCGACCAGGTCGAGCGGTCCGCCGACGGCGGGCGCGACGACCGCCACTCCGCTGGCCATGGCCTCCTGCACGGTCTGGCAGAAGGTCTCGAAGGGGCCGGTGTGCGCGAAGACGTCCAACGAGGCGAAGATCCGGGCGAGTTCGTCGCCGGTGCGCCGGCCGAGGAAGACCGCGCCGGGGAGCGCGCCGTGCAGGGTGGCCTCGCTGGGTCCGTCGCCGACCACGACGACGCGGACGCCCTCCATCTCACAGACCCCGGAGAGCAGTTCGACGTGCTTCTCGGGGGCGAGCCGGCCGACGTAGCCGACGATCAGCTCGCCGTTCGGCGCCAGTTCGCGGCGCAGCGCCTCGTCGCGGTGGTCGGGGCGGAAGCGGACCGTGTCGACACCGCGCGCCCACAGCCGTACCCGGGGCACGCCGTGCGTCTCCAGGTCGCGCAGGGCCGCGCTGGACGGGGCGAGCGTCCGGTCGGCGGCGGCGTGCACGGAGCGGATACGCCGCCACGCGGTGGCCTCACCCGCGCTGATGTACGTACGGGCGTATCCGGCCAGGTCGGTCTGGTAGACGGCCACGGCGGGGATGCCGAGCCGGTAGGCGGCCGCCATGCCGCGGACGCCGAGGATGAAGGGGCTGGCCAGGTGGACCATGTCGGCGCGGTGTTCGGTGATGGCCGCGGCGACGCGCCGGCTGGGGAGGGCGACGCGGACCTGGGGATAGCCCGGGAGCGGGATGGAGGGAACACGGACGACCGGGCACGGCGCGAGGGCGTCGGGCCCGTCTCCCGTGGGGGTGCCTCCCTGTTCGTGGGAGGCCGAGAACTTGGGGGAGGTGGCGGGGGCGACGACAAGGGGAGCGTGACCGCGATCGACGAGGTGCCGGGCGGTCTGGAGCGCGCAGTGGGCCACGCCGTTCACATCGGGGGGAAAGGATTCGGTCACGATGACGACACGCATACGGGTGTTCTCGCCGCACTGGACGTGGCCGCGTCAACGTGGATCTATGCGAACGATGAACGTCCCGTGAGCGTTGCGCTCCGCACCCGTCCAGGTCAGCCCCCGTCCACGCGTTCCTGACTCCCGGGTCACCGAACGTTCATACGGCCGGCATGTCGGGCCCGATCCGGCTCCGTACGGCTGTCTGGACTTCGGCCTCCTCGGCCGGATCCGCCGCCAGCCGGCGCAGCTGATCCACCACGCGCGCGTCACCGGTCTCGGCGTGCCGGGCGGCGATCTCGCGGGTGGTCTCCTCGCAGTCCCACAGGCACTCGACGGAGAAGCCGGCGGGGAAGGAGGGATCGGTGACGGCCAGCGCACGGGCGGCGCGCTGGCGCAGCTGCGATGACGCGGTCTCCCGGTAGATGTGCCGCAGCACGGGGGCGGCGCAGGCGATGCCGAGCCGTCCGGTGCCGTCGACGAGGGTCCACAGGGTCGGCGCGTCGGGGCCCTCGCCCCGAACCGCCTCGCGCAGCGCGGCCAGGACGAGGTCGCGGTCCTGTGCCCCGCCCCGGCAGGCGAGCATGCGGCCGGCGGCGGCGCCGAGGGCGTCGGGCCGGCGCGCCCAGCCGCGGGCCCGGTCGACGGCGGCGACGCTGCGCATCCGTTCGAAGGCGTCGACGGCGGCCTCGGCGACGGTCGCCGAAGCGGCCGCGACGGCCGCTTCGACCAGGTCGAGGGCGTCCGGATCGTTGCCGTCGGCGAGATAGCGCAGGGCTGTGCAGCGGGCGCCCTCGGCGCCGTGCCGCGCGGCCTCGACGATCTCGGGACGGTCCTCGGGCCCGGCGACCGCGGTCAGGCAGCGGGCGGCCGGGACGTGCAGCGCGGCTCCGCGGTCCATGCCCTGCTGGGCCCAGTCGAAGACGGCGCTCACGCTCCACCCGGGGCGGGGCCCGGACGGTCGCATCTGGCGCTGCCAGCGGTCGAAGGAACCGGCTTCCTGGGCGGCACGCACGCGGGTGGCGACGGACGCGCGCGAATCGTCGGCCCACAGCCGCCAGGGCCGTGGCTCGAAAGAGTCGCGTACGACGACGGCGAGGGCGGCCTCGCCCTCCGGGTCGGCCGGGAACCGGGCGAGCACGGGGGCGGCGAGGGCGCGCAGGCCCGCGTCGTCGTCGCGCAGGGCCAGTTCGTCGAGGGCCCAGGCCCAGTTGGAGCCGACGGCCGCGTACCTGCGCAGCAGCGCGAGCGCGTCTCGCCTGCCGTACGAGGCGAGGTGTCCGAGGACCGCGAGGGCGAGCCCCGTGCGTGACTCGCAGTCGTCGAGGACGTCCTCGGCGTCGAAGAGGTGCCGCTCGATCTCGTCGAGCTCACCGCTCAGATCGAGGTAGAGACGGGCGTAGTACAGCGAGCGGTTCTCCACCTGCCAGTCGTGGCGGGGGTCCCTCAGAACACAGTGGTTCAGTGCCGCGAGCGCTTCGGCTCGCGGTGCGGTGAGCGCGTGCAGCGTGCCGTCGCCGCGGCCCCTCTGGAGCAGGCCGAGCAGGGTTCCGCTGGGCGCTATGACCGGATCGAACATGGGAAACAGCCTCACATCAAGCGTCGACGCAACCGGGATCCTGCATTACCTGGCCGCGTGACAACACGTCGGGGCGCCCGCCGTCTCTTGCTTGCTGTAGACCATCTTCCTCTGCCTCTCGTCGGTGGCCCATGCGGGCCGCGTCACGGCCCGCGCGGTGCGGCAACTTCTGCCCAGCCATCGCGTCCGTGAATCACGTCGACATGATGACTCGGCGGTTCTTCCTGCCGCGACCGTATTTCCGGCGGCCCCGTTCCGCCTCCCATTTTTCTTGCTTTTCGCCTGGTCAGAGCGTTCGGGCTAGTGCGTGCCGAACAATTCGAGCAGGTCCGTCTTGGCGAACATGCGCGCCGTGTCGACGGCCGAGGGGGTACCCGCGGCCGGATCGGCGCCGGCGGCCAGGAGGACCCGGATGACGGCCTCCTCCCCCTTGAAGACGGCTCCGGCGAGGGGGGTCTGGCCGCGGTCGTTGACGCGGTCGGCCTCGGCGCCGCGCTCCAGCAGGGCGCGGAGCGCCTCCGCGTGACCGTGGTAGGCGGCGAGCATCACGAGCGAGTCGCCGCGGTCGTTGGTGAGGTCGGCCGGAACACCCGCGTCGACATACGCCACGAGCGTCTCCGTCTCGCCGCGTCGCGCCAGATCGAAGATCTTGGTCGCGAGCTCCACGACCTCGGGGTCGGGGACTTCGCTCATCGGCCGGACCGCCTCTCACTGCAACCGTTCGGGTGAATCGACAGGGTACTGGCTCCGGCGGCACCTGACAGGCATCGGCCACGGCAAAGATCACAAAGGGCGCATCGGACGCAACGGACCAGTTCAGGCGGCTCAAGACAGCTCCACCGCGCGAGTGAAAACAGACAGATTTCACCCAGTTGCACCTTTTATCGTATGGATACATGCTGTGATCCTGGAACAACTCATGGTGACCGTCCCCACGAACCAGGAGAGCTCAAATGATTCTGTCCATGTCAGGCGTCGTCCTTCTCGGCATCATCGTCTTCCTCTTCTTCAAGAAGGACGGGCTGAAGGCGTCGCACGCAATGGTGGCCGCGCTCTTCGGCTTCTACCTCGCGAGCACGGCCATCGCGCCGAGCATCAAGGCCGGCGGGGAGAGCCTGGCCGGCCTCCTCGGCGGGATCAAGTTCTGACGACGTCCCCCCACCTCGTACGCACCTTCAGGAGACAGCAGTGGCTCGGCGCCCTCTCCCCCGCATCCTCAGCAACGGCAGCGCACAGATCGCCAGGAGCCGGGAGCTGGCCCGGACGGCAGCCGACAGCGCCACCGATGTCCTCCATCCGCTGATCACGGTCACCCGTGGACTGCGCCGGCTGGCAGCGGCCGGACTGCGCAAGTGGGCCGCCACCCCCAAGGACCGGCGCGGGCCGCTGTTGTTCCTGGTGGCCTCGGTGATCCTGATCGTGGCCCTGGTGCCGTACGGACCGCTGCTCGCCGTCATCACCCTGATGGCGGCGGCGGCATGGACCGGTCGCGAGCGCACCCCACCGCCCGCGACCGGCCCCGACGAGGCACAGACCGGACGTCTCCAGTCCCTCTACGAGGCACTCGTCCCGTATTTCTCCGCGGCCGACGACCCCGCTCCCCTGTACGCCCACGGCGGCGACTGGGAGAAGGCCTTCGCGTCGTACGAGTTCGACGACGACGGACGGATCTCCCGTCTGCTCATCCACTACCCGGCGTACTTCACGGACGGCGAGCCGGACTCCCGCGCCCGTATCGAGCAGCTCCTGCACGCCAAGTCGGGCCGCGGCCGTGAGTACCACTTCGACTGGGACGAGGAGGGCAACGAACTCACCGTCACGGTCCTCCCGCCCCTGCCCACCGACATCGCCGCCCAGCGCTTCGTCACCGCGCCCGGCGAGACGGTCCTCGGCTTCACCGATCCGGCCGACGTCCAGCGCACGCTCCCCCTCACCTACGGAGAGGACCGGCGCGACGTCCCGCCGGTCGTCTGGCGCACCGGCACCCGCTCCACCGAGCCGCACCTGCTGATCACGGGCGAACCGGGCACCGGCACCACCACCCTCCTGCGCTCCATCGCGCTGCAGTCCCTCCAGTACGGCCATGTCGTCATCGTCGACGGCGGAGGCACCGGCGAGTACGCGTGCCTGACCGGGCGCGACGGCGTACTGGCCGTCGAGTGCGCGGCGGCCGGGGCGATCGGCAGTCTGGAGTGGGCGGCGCACGAGACCGAGCGGCGGCTGATCGCCGCGAACCGCGCCCGGCAGGCGGGGCATCCCGCCCCCGACGACATCAAGAACCCGCTGTGGATCCTGCTGGACCGGCCGAGCGCGCTCGGTCATCTGGCCGCCGCCGACGGACGCAAGGACCCGCAGGCCCTGCTCCAGATTCCGCTGCGGCACGGCCGCGCGGCGGGCGTCACGGTCGTGATCGCCGAACACTTCGAGAACCTCGACTTCCTCAGCGACGCGGTACGCCAGCACACCCGCGCGCGCGTGGTGCTCGGCGCGGCCTCGGCCGCCCAGCTGGAATCGATCCTGGGCGCGCCCCCGCACACCACCCCGACCCGCGACGTCCCGCCCGGCCGCGGCTACGCCCGCCTGGGCACGGGGCCCGTCCTGCGCCTCCAGGTCCCGGCCACACCGGACCCCTACGACGACGCGACGAGCGAGACCCACCGGCGGGCGGTGCTCGGCCTCCTCCCGGAGCGGACGACGCCCGGAGACGCGGAACAGATGCCCGCGGAGGTCGCCGGAGTCGCCGGGGTCGCGGTGGCGGAGGGATAGGGCGCTCCCGCCCCCAGGCCTTCGCACGGACGCCGGGCGGGCCGGAAACCCAGATGGGTGTCCGGCCCGCCCGGCGTCCGTCCGGTGTCGGTCCGGCACCCGTTCCTCCGGCGTCCGTCCAACGCCCGGTCCTCCGGCGTCCGGTCCCCCGACATCCGTCCGCCGCCCACCGTCCGGTGCAATCGTCCAGCGTCCGTTCCCGCGCCCGTCCGGCTACGCCACGAACGTGCGCGGAGCGTCGGCCCCGCCGCTCACGCCGGTCTCCACCAGCCGAGCGGCCGCGGCCAGCCGTGCCGCCGCCTCGTCCGCGACCGCGCCGCCCACGGTGAACGGCAGCCGCACATAGCCCTCGAAGGCGCCGTCCACTCCGAACCGGGGCCCCGAGGGCACCCGTACGCCCACGCGCTCGCCGACCTCGGCCAGCCGCGAACCGGACAGACCGCCCGTGCGCACCCACAGGGTGAGGCCGCCGCGCGGCACCGCGAACTCCCACCGGGGCAGCTCCCTGCGCAGGGCCGTGACGAGGGCGTCGCGGTTCTCCCGGGCCTGGTCGCGCCGGATGTCGACCGCCTGCTCCCAGCCCCCCGTGCTGAGCAGCCAGTTCACGGCGAGCTGTTCCAGCACGGGCGTGCCGAGGTCGGCGTAGGCGCGCGCGGCGACCAGGCTGCGGATGACGTCGGGCGCGGCCCGCACCCAGCCGATCCGCATGCCCGCCCAGAAGGCCTTGCTCGCCGAACCCACGGTGATCACGGTCGAGCCGGCCGGGTCGAACCCGCACACGGGACGCGGCATCTCCAGGCCGTCGTCGAGGTGCAGCTCGCTCATCGTCTCGTCGACCACGAGGACCGTGCCCGCCGAGCGCGCCGCGTCCACCAGCCCGCGCCGCTGGTCCTCGCTCGCGAGCGCCCCGGTGGGGTTGTGGAAGTCGGCGACGACGTACGCGAGGCGGGGCGCCGCGTCGCGCAGGACCTGGCGCCAGCGGTCCATGTCCCAGCCGGCGAGCCCCTCGGCCATGGCTACCGGCACCAGCCGGGCACCGGCCTCGCGCATCAGCTGGAGGATGTTGGCGTAGGAGGGCGACTCGACGGCGATGCGTTCGCCGCGGCCCGCGAAGAGATGGCAGATCGCGTCGATCGCGCCCATCGCTCCGGTGGTCACCATGATCTGCTCGGGCATGGTCGGGATACCGCGCGCCGTGTACCGCTCGGCGAGCATCGCGCGGAGCGCGGGCAGCCCGGCCGGGTAGTCGCCGTGCGTGTGCGCGTACGGCGGCAGTTCCTCCAGGGCGCCCTGGACACTGCGGGTCAGCCACGGCTCGGGGGCGGGCAGGGCGGCGCAGCCGAGGTCGATCATCGAACCGAGGGTCTCCGGAGGCAGCGGTTCCAGACCGCGCGCGGGCAGCGGATTCCCGGCGGGGACCGCGGTCCAGCTGCCTGCTCCGCGGCGCGACTCCAGAAAGCCCTCCGCCCGCAACGCCTCATAGGCGGCGGCGACGGTCGTACGGCTGACGGACAGGGCCAGCGCCAGTTCCCGCTCGGCGGGCAGCCGCGCGGCGACCGGCACCCGCCCCTCCAGCACGAGCAGCCGCACGCCGTCGGCGAGCGCGCGGTACGCGGGCGGACGCCGGGTCCCCGGGCCCGCGGGCCGCTCCTGCTGGGAGTTGAGGAGCCGGGCGAGCTGCGCGGCCCCTACCGCCGAAGTCCACTGCGCCATGATTCCAGTCCACCTTCCCCGAATTGGCCATGGATGAAGCAAGTTCCCCCGCCACAGAGTGTCATGTGCCAGGCCACTACCACCACTGGGGGGCATCCCATGTCCACACGCTCCGAGTCCGCACCTGCCGAGGATCCCGGGTCCGGACGGCTTCCCCGCCGCCTCGTCCAGCTCTACGCGGGGCTGGCCCTGTACGGCGCGAGTTCGGCGCTCCTCGTGGAGGCGGGTCTCGGCCTTGAGCCGTGGAACGTGCTGCACCAGGGTCTCGCCGAGCTGACCGGTCTGACGATCGGCGTGGTGTCGATCATCGTGGGCGCGGCGGTGCTGCTCCTGTGGATCCCGCTGCGCCAGCGGCCGGGCCTCGGCACCGTCTCCAACGTCTTCGTGGTGGGCCTCGCCATGGACGGCACCCTCGCACTGGTCCCGGACGTCCACGCCCTGGCCGTACGGATTCCGCTGATGGTGGCGGGCATCGTGCTGAACGGCGTGGCGACGGGCCTGTACATCTCCGCCCGCTTCGGCCCGGGTCCCCGCGACGGTCTGATGACCGGACTGCACCGGCGTACGGGCCGCTCGGTCCGGCTGGTGCGTACGGTCCTCGAGGTGGCCGTCGTCGCGACCGGCTTCGCGCTCGGCGGCACGGTCGGCGTCGGCACGGTGCTGTACGCCGTCGCCATCGGACCCCTCGCCCAGTTCTTCCTGCGCGTGTTCGGCGCCCGTCCGGCACCGGTCGGCAGCGCCGTTGTCGCCACAGGTCAACCGGAGCGCGCCATACTGCCCGGGTGAGCACGCGCACTCGTCACCCCTACCTCGACCACCCCGGCCCGATCCCCTTCGCGCACCGCGGCGGGTCGGCGGACGGTCTGGAGAACACCCTGACCCAGTTCCGGCGGGCGGTGGACGCCGGGTACCGCTACATCGAGACCGACGTGCACGCCACGGCGGACGGCAGGCTGGCCGCCTTCCACGACGCGACCCTCGACCGGGTCACGGACGGGGCGGGCCGGATCGCGGACCTCCCCTGGGCCGAAGTGCGCCAGGCGCGCGTCGCGGGCCAGGAGCCGGTGCCCCTCTTCGAGGAGCTTCTGGAGGAGTTCCCCGACGTGCGCTGGAACGTCGATGTCAAGACCGAACCCGCGCTCGTCCCGCTGCTCGACCTGATCGGCCGCACCGACGCCTGGGACCGTGTGTGCGTCGGTTCGTTCTCCGAGGCGCGCGTGACCCGTGCCCAGCATCTGGCCGGGCCGCGCCTCGCCACGTCGTTCGGCACCCGCGGGGTGCTCAACCTGCGGCTGCGCTCGTGGGGCGTACCGGCCGCGGTGCGCCGCTCCGCCGTCGCGGCCCAGGTGCCCGAGACGCAGTCGGGCGTCCCGGTGGTCGACCGTCGCTTCGTACGGGCCGCCCACGCGCGCGGGCTCCAGGTGCACGTGTGGACCGTGAACGAATCGGAACGCATGCACCGGCTCCTGGATCTGGGAGTCGATGGCATCATGACCGATCACATCGACACGCTGCGCAAGGTCCTGGAAGACCGGGGCACCTGGTTCTGAGCCTCCTCGCGCGGTCCGTTCACGGAGAAGCGAGGGCACGGGTGAGCACGGACACCGTGCGGGCGGGGACGGCCGAGGAGGCCGTCGAGCGCCGGCGAGAACAACGCGGCTGGTACTTCTACGACTGGGCCTGCTCCGTCTATTCGACGAGCGTGCTGACCGTGTTCCTCGGCCCCTATCTGACAGCGGTGGCCAAGCACGCGGCGGACGCGGACGGGTTCGTCCACCCACTGGGAGTACCGGTCCGCGCCGGCTCCTTCTTCGCGTACACGGTCTCCGCGTCGGTCATCCTGTCGATCTTCGTGATGCCGATGGCGGGCGCCGCCGCCGACCGTACGGGCCGCAAGAAGCCGCTGCTCGCGGCGGCGGCCTATCTGGGCGCCGCGGCCACCACGGGCATGTTCTTCCTGGACGGCGACCGTTATCTGCTGGGCGGACTGCTGCTGATCGTCGCGAACGCCTCGCTGGCCGTCTCGATGGTCCTGTACAACTCCTACCTGCCGCAGATCGCCCCGCCCGAGGAGCGCGACGCGGTCTCCTCCCGGGGCTGGGCCTTCGGGTACGCGGCGGGCTCGCTGGTCCTGGTCGCGAACCTGATCCTGTTCACGGCCCATGACAGTTTCGGGGTCTCCGAGTCGACGGCCGTGCGCATCTGTCTGGCCTCGGCGGGTGTCTGGTGGGGCGCCTTCACCCTCGTACCGCTGGCGCGACTGCGCGACCGCCCCACACCCTCCGCCGGACGGGCGTCCGGCAACGGGTGGCGGCAGCTCGCGGCCACGGTGCGCGACATGCGCGGCCAGCCGCTCACGCTCTCCTTCCTGCTCGCCTACCTCATCTACAACGACGGCATCCAGACGGTCATCTCGCAGGCCTCCGTCTACGGCTCCGAGGAGCTGGGCCTCAGTCAGTCGACCCTGATCGTGGCCGTACTCCTCGTCCAGGTGCTCGCGGTCGGAGGCGCACTGGGCATGGGCCGGCTGGCCCGCACGTACGGCGCGAAACGCACCATCCTCGGTTCACTCGTCGCCTGGACGCTCACCCTCGCCGCCGGGTACTTCCTGCCCGCGGGCGCGCCCGTGTGGTTCTTCGTCCTCGCGTCCGGCATCGGACTGGTCCTGGGCGGCAGCCAGGCGCTGTCGCGCTCCCTGTTCTCGCACCTGGTGCCGAGCGGCAAGGAGGCCGAGTACTTCTCGGCGTACGAGATGAGCGACCGCGGAATGAGCTGGCTCGGCCCGCTGCTGTTCGGGTTGACCTACCAGCTGACGGGAAGTTATAGGGACGCGATCATCTCGCTCGTGGCCTTCTTCGCCATCGGCTTCGTCCTGCTCGCGCGGGTCCCGGTGCGCCAGGCGATCCGCGACGCGGGCAATCCCGTACCCGACAGGATTTAGCGCCCGGCGCCAAAGAGCGGTAGTGTACGCGTTTGGCCTGCCTGGCGTACCGTTACTGCGCGTCAATGATACTGAAGCGTTGGGTGACATCTGATGCCAGATGTGACAAACCGGGCGACGGTGGGTACAACAAGGGGCGGCTACGACGGCGACGCAGGACCCGGAACGGGAATCTTTACCGCCGACCGGACGTTGACCGGATGACGACGACAGCGACACCTGTCCTGTGGGCGACAAGCCCGGGAGGCACGATTCATGAGTGAGCGAGCTCTTCGCGGCACGCGCCTTGTAGTGACCAGCTACGAGACGGACCGCGGCATCGACCTGGCCCCGCGCCAGGCGGTGGAGTACGCATGCGAGAAGGGACATCGTTTTGAGATGCCCTTCTCGGTGGAGGCCGAAATTCCGGCGGAGTGGGAGTGCAAGGTCTGCGGGGCCCAGGCACTTCTCGTGGACGGCGACGGCCCTGAGGAAAAGAAGGCCAAGCCCGCGCGTACGCACTGGGACATGCTGATGGAGCGGCGCACTCGCGAGGAGCTCGAAGAGGTCCTTGAGGAGCGCCTGGCCGTCCTGCGCTCCGGCGCGATGAACATCGCGGTGCATCCGCGGGACAGCCGCAAGTCCGCCTGACCCCTCCGAGGGTCGAGCGGCATACACCGCACGCCGAGACCGCGGGCACCGTACGTCACGTACGGGGCCCGCGGTCTCGTGCGTTCCGGTGAATTCGGGGACGCTGTTTCCCGTACGCCACCACGGTCCCGTTCGTCGTACGCCGGCCGGGCTCGGCGTCTGGCGGGGCCACGGTTCGGCTTGGGCGTGACGCGACGGGGTCCGGCGGAGCGGTGATCGTACGTGGGCCGGTGGCTACGGCGTCCAGGCGCGGGCCGCCGTGGCGGCTAGCCGTTCAGGGGCGGATAGTGGCCGCCGGACCCGCGCGGCTCCTCGTCCCTGATGACCTCGCCCTGGACCACCTTGCCGTCGGGGCGGTGGATACGGACCTGCTGGAAGGCGTCGCCGACGGTACCGGGGGCGGCCACCCGCATCTTGCGCTCGAAGGCGCGCTGCCCGTAGCGGCTGAGGCCCTTCTGGACCGGCGGGACGAGCAGGAGCAGGCCGATCGCGTCGGAGATCAGCCCCGGGATCATCAGGAGCAGGCCGCCGAGCATCGTCAGGCCGTTGCCCCGGCCGCCCTCGCTCGTGGGCGTGACACCGCTCTGTGCCTGCTGGAGCGTCTGGCTGAGGTTCCGGAAGGCGCGGCGGCCGGCCCGCTTGATGACCACGGCGCCCAGCACGAACCCGGCGACCAGCAGCAGGAGCACCGTGAAGCCGCTCGTGGCCCGCGCGACGAGTGTCAGCAGCCAGATCTCCAGCACCAGCCACACCGCGACACCGAGCGGCAGGAAGGTGCGCAGCCGCGAGCGCCGCGGGCGGGCGGGGTGCGTGGGGGTCGGAACGCCTGTCGTCATGCTCCCAGTGTGCCTGGGCAAGCCTCAGTACGGGATAAGCGGATGATCAATACCTACCGCTGGGGCATCGGGCCGGCCGGACCGGACGAGGACCGCGCACAGCCCGTCCGTACATCAGGACAGGTTGGGAACCCGGTCCGGTGCCGAGGCGGACCGGGAAGCGCGTCCGGGTGTCAGCACTGTTCGCGGCTCGTACGGCCGCAGAAACACTCACGGACCCCACGAGCCACAGGGGACACACGGCGGCCCGGACGGACATCAGGACGTGGGTCCGCCTCCGGCACCGCACGGGTGCCAGGACGGACCGGTGAGCCGCTTGGGGCGCCGGACGGCGAGCCGGTCCCGGTGCCGGGCGCCGGGACCGCCTGTGAGCCGGGCCTTTGTCAGGGCTGCTTGCGGCGGGCCGTGATGCGGCCGACCCGCTCGCCCACACCCCAGGTGGTGACGCGCCACAGCGCCTCCACGAGGATGTCGCGGCTCATCTTGGAGTCGCCCAGCTCGCGTTCGACGAAGGTGATCGGGACCTCGACGACGTGGTAGCCGGCCTTCACCGCGCGGCGGGCCAGGTCGACCTGGAAGCAGTAGCCCTGGGAGGCGACCTCATCGAGACCGAGGCCTTCGAGGGTCTCGCGGCGGAAGGCGCGGTAGCCGCCGGTCACGTCCCGGATCGGTACGTCGAGCAGGACGCGGGAGTAGAGGCTGCCGCCGCGCGAGATGAACTCGCGGGACTTGGGCCAGTTCACCACCCGGCCGCCCGGCACCCAGCGCGAGCCGAGCACGAGGTCCGCGCCCTTGAGGGCGGTCAGCAGGCGGGGAAGCTCCTCCGGCTGGTGCGAGCCGTCGGCGTCCATCTCGATGAGCACGCCGTAGCCGTGCTCCAGGCCCCAGCGGAACCCCGCGAGGTAGGCGGCACCGAGCCCTTCCTTGCCCTTGCGGTGCAAGACCTGGACGTTCTCGTCATCGGCCGCCAGCTCGTCGGCGAGCTTGCCCGTGCCGTCGGGGCTGTTGTCGTCCGCCACCAGAACGTGCGCCTCGGGCACGGCGGATCGCACCCGGCCGACGATCTTCTTGATGTTCTCCGCCTCGTTATAGGTCGGAATGATCACCAAGGCCGTGCCGAGCGGGCCGAACTGCCTCCCCTGGACTTTCGCCGCGAGGGTCCCGTCGCCGTCGTTCACTGCTGCCCCTTCGTATCCGTACGCAGGGGTCCACCATAGTGCGCCCAACCTGCGCTGCCGCGTCGCGGTGTCCTTACGGGGGTGTCGATTCGCCAAGAGGTGGGTAAGAGCGGACGCGCCGGGGCGGAAATCGCGTCCTGCGGATCGGGGCCCGGCGCCCTTCGGGCCGACCAGGGACCCGCTGGCTGCGGGTCGACCGAAAGCCGTTGTCTACTGAACGTCCGGGCCCCACCCGGGTCGCACCTGCCGACTTGTCGGAACGTTCCCTCGCCTCGCTGCGCCGGCGCTGGGCCTGGCTCCCAGTGGCGGTGCGCCGGTGCGGCACACCACCCCTGACCCAGCGGCGCTGCGAGGCCGCGCGGAAATTCCCCCGTCGGCCGTCCGGTGGTGGACCCGGCCGAACCTACCCGCCTCCTGCGGCCAGCTGTCAACACTGGCTTGATCTGCGCCTTTTCCGACAAAGCCCTGGTCAGCGCCGAGGACGCGCAGGTCGAGCGACGGGGTGCCGGGCCCTGAAGGCGACCCCGGAACCCCGGGACATCACTCGTTAGGCCGTACGAATATCGTCCGTCCGCCGACCACGGTGCGCAGGCAGACGGGCAGGTCGTTGCCCGGGGTCAGATCGGGCAGTCCGGGGGTGCCGGAGCGGGGGTCGGTGGACCAGCGCGCGACCCGGTCGTCGGGCGCCTGCACGACGAGGTGGCCGGTGCGCCACACGGCGTAGTCCGCGGGCGCGCCCGGTACCAGGATGCCCGCGTCGTCCCGTCCGACGGCCCGCCAGCCACCCCGTGTATGGGCCGTGAAGGCGGCACGCACGGACACCCGGTGCTCGGGCGTCCGGTGGAAGGCCGCGGCCCGCACGGTGCCCCACGGGTCGAGCGGGGTGACGGGGCTGTCGGAGCCGAAGGCCAGCGGCACACCGGCACGCAGCAGGGCCGCGAACGGGTTGAGCGCCCGGGCCCGTTCCACGCCCAGACGCTGGGCGTACATACCGTCCTCGCCGCCCCACAGCGCGTCGAAGGCGGGCTGCACGGAGGCGGTGAGGCCGAGTTCGGCGAAGCCCGCGACGGTCTCCGGGGTGAGCATCTCGGCGTGCTCGACGCGGTGCCGGGCAGCACGCACGCGGGCCAGGCCGACCTTCTCGGCGGCGGCGCGGACGCCCTCGACCACGGAGGCCACCGCGGCGTCCCCGATGGCGTGGAAGCCCGCCTGGAGGCCCGCCTCGGTGCAGGCGACCACATGTGCGGCGACGGCGTCGGCGTCGAGGTGGGCGACGCCCGTGTGGTCGGCGTCGAGGTACGGCTCGTGCAGGCAGGCGGTGTGCGAGCCGAGGGAGCCGTCGACGAAGAGGTCGCCGGCCGCGCCGAGGGCGCCGAGGGCGCGGGCCTTCTCGATGTCGCGGTCGGCCCAGTAGCCGACGACCCTCGGTCCCGGCTCCTCGGCGGCGAGCCGCAACAGGCCGGTGAAGTCGTCCTCGGAGGAGATCTCGGGGCCCGCGCACTCGTGGACGGAGCCGATGCCGAGCGAGGCGGCGTGGGAGAGGGCGGCCCGCTGGGCCTCGGTGCGCTGCTCGCCGCCGACCGCGCCGAGCGCCGCGGCACGCACGGCGTGGTGCGCGTCGCGGGTCAGCGGGCCGTCGGGCGCGTATCCGGCACGCGCGGTGACGCCGGGAACCAGGTCCAGCAGCGCGCTGCTGGCCACCGCGGAGTGCACGTCGATGCGGGAGAGGTAGAGCGGGCGTCCGCCGGTCGCCTGATCGAGTTCGGCGCGGGTCGGGGGACGGCCGCCTGGCCAGCGGGCCGCGTCCCAGCCGTGGCCGAGCAGTACCCGGTCGGCGGGACGGGCGGCGGCGAAGTCGCGTACGAGGGCGAGGGCCGCGTCCAGGGAGGGCGCGTCGGACAGGTCGAGGCCGGTGAGCGCCAGCCCGGTGGAGGTGGTGTGCACATGCGCGTCGGTGAACGCCGGGGTGACCAGGGCTCCTTCGAGGTCCACGACCTCGTCGACCCCGTCGGCGAAGGCGTCGGCGGCTCCTTCCGAGCCTACCCAGGCGACTTGACCCCGTTCCACGACCATGGCGGTGGCGAAGGGGTCGGCGGGGCTGTGGACTTCTCCACCGCGCAGCAGCACGGTGTCCGACGGGGCGGTGCTCTCACTCATGGGACCAGTCTCGCGCCTCTCGGCGACCGGCCGTCGCCCGGGTGGGCCCGGCGCGTCCCGACGGACAGATCCGCCCGACCGTCCGGACGAACCTGCGCGATCACCCGTACAGCCCCGCGAGCCGCCCGGCCCGGCCTGCGAGATCGCGCGGCGGGGCCTGATCGACGACGCGGGCGGCCCCGCGAGATCCCGGGGCCCGCCGGATGGGCTGCGCGGACGGACCCGCGGGCATCGCGCGGCGGCCCTGTGTCACCGTGCCGACGCGTGTGCCCGGTGGGCCGGGACGGGTGGTCGCCGTAGGGGCAGTCCGGCCGGGGCGGTCAGATGCGGGGTGGGCGGGATTCGTACGGTGTCGACAGGACGACCGTGGTCCGGGTCGACACGCCCGCCAGCGCTCGCAACCGCCCGAGGAGTTCCTCGAGTTCGTGCGGGGTGGAGACCCGCACCTTGAGGATGTAGTTCTCGTCGCCCGCGACGCTGTGGCAGGCCTCGATCTCCGGGACGCCCGCGAGGCGTTCGGCGATGTCGTCGGGGGCGCTGGGGTCGAACGGTTTCACCGAGATGAAGGCGGTCAGGGGCAGCCCGACGGCCTCGGGGTCCACGACCGCGGCATAGCCCCGGATGACCCCGCGCTGTTCCAGCCGGCGCACCCGCTGGTGCACGGCGGACGTGGACAGGCCCGTGGCCTTGCCCAGGTCGGTGTAACTCATCCGCCCGTCTTCGACGAGCAGCTGCACGATCTGTCGGTCCAGCTCCTCCATGGCGCAAGAACCTACAGGGCCGTTGATCCCCCGGGATACCTCAGCGGTGCAGGTCATACCTGCTTTGTGATGTGGCTTAGAGTCAGTCGCGCGCCACCCGGCGGAGAAATTCCGCCGGGCCAGGCACCTGCGGGCGGCATGTGACGAACGACACATGGATGCAACCGGGTCCGTGATGTTCACGTGATTACCGCAGAGACGGGACGGGAAGTGCTTGCTGTGGTCGAGGTCGCAGCGCCTTGTCGGCCCACCCGAGGGGGAGAATCCCATGCAGAGTCTTAAGCGCCCTGGTCGTACCGCACCCAGGCGGCAGCAGGCCGTTCTCGAGCTCGAGCCGGAGGGTGTCGAATCCGACGCCCTGGACGGTGACGAGTTCGACGCGTACGACACCTTCGAGATGTACCGGGTGATCTGCCCGGACTGCGCGCAGCCGATCGCACTGCTGGCGGACGAGGAGGTCCTGCCGGAGCACGCGCTGTGCGCCTCCCCGTGGAACCCGTTCGGGCTCACGGTCTGCTCGGGCACGGGCCGCACGGCCGGCGACGCGCGGCCCGCGGACGAGACCGCGGAATTCCAGGAGCAGGACACGGCCCTGCTGTTGACGCTCCCTCAGGGCCTCGACTGGCGGACGCAGCCGTTCTCCCATGCGGGCGGGCAGGGCTCGCGCCCGATGCGCGTTCCCGAGATGCGCCGCGCCGCCTGACCGGTCGGCGCGCTCGGCCGTCAGCGCCCGGTCCATCCCAGTAGCTGCCCTGCACCATGGCTCGCGGGCTGCCGTGGTGCAGGACCAGTGTGTCCGGATCCGGGGGGCGACCACCTCGCCGAAGCGGCGAACGCGAACCGCCCGTCGATCACCCACGCGCAGCAGGCGCGTTGGACAGCGACATGCCGGCGCAGCGGGCTGCCGTCTCCGGGCAGGCCGAGGAAGTCCGCTTCCTTCAGGGCGACTTGGTCGTGGAGTACGGCCCGCTCGGATCCCGCGGGGGTCCCGTCGCGAACGCACGCCCGATTCCGCGGGCGGGTGACCTGTCCGCCCGCCGGAGCGTTGCCCCGGCATGAGCCCCACACCTTCCGCGACCGGGCGCAGGCGCCGGATCCTCGTCCCGGCTCCGGCGGAATCGGTTCTCTGGGCACCCCCGCCCCCGCCACCCCCGCCGGTCCAGGATCCGCCCATCTACCGCGCCCTGATGCGTACCTGGGCCGATCGCGGCCGTACGCTGCCTGGCCGCCACGACCCCGAGTGGGTGCGTCTGGCGGCGCCGTCGGTGATGTACGGGTACGGGCAGTCCGGCGCGCTCACGGAACCGCGGGGGGAGGCACGCTTCGTACCGGCCCGGGACCCGCGCGGCGAGGGGCGGTTCACCGCGTCCCGGGACCCGCGCAACGAGTTCGGCGTGAGCGCGGACCCCGGGGGCGAGTTCGGCCCGCACCGGGACCCGCGTGGTGACCTCAGCGCGCCTCGGGACCCACGAGGTGGCGCGCGATGACCATGCGCTGGATCTGATTGGTGCCCTCGACGATCTGGAGCACCTTCGCCTCGCGCAGGTACCGCTCGGCCGGGAAGTCGGCGGTGTACCCGTACCCGCCCAGGACCTGGACGGCGTCCGTGGTGACCTTCATCGCGCCGTCCGTGCACAGCAGCTTCGCCATGGCCGCCTGCTTGGAGAAGGGCCGGCCGGCGTCCCGCAGCCGTGCCGCGGCCAGGCAGAGCGCGCGGCCGGCCTCGATCCGGGTGGCCATGTCCGCGAGCATGAAGCGCAGCCCCTGGAAGTCCGAGATCCGCCGCCCGAACTGGCGCCGCCCGGTGGCGTACGCGACGGCCTCGTCCAGCGCGGCCTGGGCCACACCGGTCGCGCAGGCCGCGATCCCGAGGCGCCCGGAGTCGAGCGCCGACAGGGCGATCGCGAAGCCCTGGCCCTCGTCGCCGAGGCGCCGGCCGTCGGTGACGCGCACCCCGTCGAAGTGGACCTGGGCGGTCGGTGAACCCTTCATCCCCATCTTCCGCTCGGGCGGCGAAGCGCTCAGCCCCTCGGCGCCGCCGGGCACCAGGAAGGCCGTGATGCCGCGCGAGCCCTCGCCGCCGGTGCGCGCGAACACGGTGTAGAAGTCGGCCACCCCGCCGTGCGTGGTCCACGCCTTGGTGCCGGTGATCACCCAGTCGTCCCCGTGCCGCACCGCCTTCGTCCGCAGCGAGGCGGCGTCGGACCCCGACGCCGGTTCGGAGAGGCAGTACGCGCCGAGGAGGCCGCCGCCGAGCATCGCGGGCAGGTGCCCGGCCCGCTGCTCCTCGGTGCCGTAGTTCGCGAGGGCATGGCAGGCCAGGGTGTGGACGCTGACGCCGAGGCCCACGGTGAGGCGGGCCACGGCGAGCTCTTCGAGTACCTGGAGGTAGACCTCGTACGGCTGGCCGCCGCCTCCGAGGCCGGAGTCGTACGGCAGTCCGAGCAGTCCGGATTCCGAGAGGAGTCCGAAGAGCTCGCGCGGGAAGCGTCCGGCGTCCTCCTCCTCGGCCGCCTTCGGCGCGATCTCGCGCCGCGCGATGTCACGGACGAGCGAGATCAGGTCCCGGGCCTCGTCCGTGGGCAGTTGACGGTCCACCGGCTGCGGGGCGCGATCGGGCACGGCGACGCTCCTCCCTGTTCGGGCACATCGGCGAAGCGGCACCCGGGTGGGGTGGCGCCGCCGGGTCTCACCCGGCCCCGCCGATGCTCCCGGCCCGGATCACGGAACCCGCCGACCGGCGGCCGTGGCGCCGCGAGTACGCCCGAACGGAGGCACGCTCTCACCGGACGACGACCACCTGCCGAAGGCGCGGGGAATTGGTCCGAACCATTGACAGAGTGGTCTAGTCCTCATAACGTTCCCTCAGTTGTCCCGCCGGGCGTCGGGCGGGGCCGCGTAGGAGGGGTCGAGTTCCTCGACGGCGCGCATCGCGCCCCCCAGCATCTTCACCAGCAGTTCGCGCATCGTGTCGCGTGGCAGCGCCGGGTGGCCGATCCAGTCGAGGGTGGCGCCCTCCACGCCGTGCAGCCAGCCGAGCAGCGCCATGCGCGGCAGCGGTCCGACCCGGCCCCTGCCGTACGCCCCTTCGGCGATCGTCGCGACGATGGCCTCGCGCACGCCCTCGCGTATCGCCTGCACTTCGGTGTCGAAACCCACGCCACCGGCGATGATCGTCCGGTACGCGGCCTGATTGTGCTCGGCATAGCGGAGATAGCCGTCGATCGTGCGCTGGACCCGCTCCACCGGAGGCAGTTCCAGACCGTCGGCGGCCCGGGAGACCAGATCCGCGACCGAGTCCTCGACGATGGCGAGGTAGTAGCCGCGCTTGGACTTGAAGTAGTAGTAGATCAGCCCCTTGGCGACGTGCGCCTGACGTGCGATGTCATCCATCGACAGTGCGTCGTACGACGTGTCGGCGAACAACTTCCGCCCGATGGCGATGAGTTCGGCGCGGCGCGCCAGTGAGCGGTCGGTGCCACGCGCCCGCGGGCGGTCGACTTCACGCTGTTGACTATTATTCAATTTCGGCCCTGGTCTCCAACTGCCGACGGAACATGCGCAGTATGGCAGAACCATGCCGACCGCTCATCGGGGCGCGACAGGCAGCCCCTGCGGCCTGCCGCCTCAGAGCAGACCGAGCTGGGTCACCAGCATCGCCACGACCACCACGAAGGTCCAGCCCAGGACGTGTTCGAGGATCTTCGGGCCGTCGTCCTCGGGGCCGCCGGTGCGGGCGCGGAGACGAGGGGCGGTGGCGGAGCTCACGGTCATGGCATCTCGCTGACGTAGTGGTGCGGTGGCGTCCCCCGCCTCCCGTCGGCTCCCCACCGACCCGCCCACCTTGCCACCGGAGCCGCTTTCCCCGGTAGAGACCTGGGTCACGTCCGCACCTCGACCGGCTTCGGATCCCGCTGGATCCCAGCGGGCAGGCACCGCGTGTGGGTCTCGTCACAGACCTGCGGACGACCGGCCGGGCGTTCCCCGATGGCCGCGTTCAGGACGGGCGGGCGGCCCCCGCCGGCTCGGGGGCCGCCGCTCGCGTCACCGGATGCCCACCGCCGCGAGCGCCTTGCGCTGCCGCGCCGAGGGGTGCGCCGGGAAGTACAGGTAGCAGACCCCGCCGGTGCCGGAGACGACCTTGCCGGAGGCGTTGTAGCGCTTGGTCCGCAGCCAGATGTTCTCCCACTCGGAGCGCTTGTAGACCCTGCGCACCGCGTCGTCGCCGGGCGACGCCGGGTCGTTGGCGATCACGTCGCCGTCCGCGGTGAACCCTATGACCGTCATGAGGTGGCCCGAGGTGCCGTAACCAGCGCCCGTCAGCTCGGTCTTGAGGAACGACTGGGACGTTATGGCCGGGACGCCGGCGGCGATCAGCGTCTCCAGGTCGGTGAGCGAGCCGAGCCGGGTCACCACGCCCTGGAGGTCCTTGTACGTCGAGGCGTAGGCGGCGTTGAAGGGCCAGTTGCCGCAGCCGGTGTACTGGTAGTCGTAGGTGGAGCGGGCCGCGAGGCACACCTGCGGGTCGGTGTACGTCGGGTCGACCCAGGCGAGTTGGTCGGCAGTGGGCCTGCGTCCCCAGTACTCGATGATCATCTGCGAGGAGGTGGGGCTGCACCAGGCCTCGCCGCCGTTGTCGTACTCGGGGTACTGGCCGGCGTGGATCTCCTGCGAGTAGCGCGGAACCCTCAGCTCCTGGGCGAGACCCGGGGTCGAGGCCGGGACGGTGAACCGGTCCGGGATGTCGGAGCCCATCGCGCCGAGCCGCCACACGATGGGCGTGGTCCTGGAGCCCGGGGTGCGGTAGAGGGTCAGGCGCAGCCGGTACGAGACGAGGCGCAGGCCGGAGGCGGCGTCGTCGATGGAGAAGGTGTCCGTCCAGATCGTGCTGCGGCCGTCGGTCTGGTCGTCCACGGAGGTGCGCCTGATGTCCTGGTCGCCGGAGGCCCAGCGGCCCATCACGTACCAGGGGGTGTCCGTGCCGTCGGAGTAGGTGCCGGTCAGCTCGACCTGGAGCCAGGTGCCGGCTGGGGTGTGCGCGTTCCAGGAGGCGATGGCCTCCGTGGAGGGGACGGCGAGCCGGTGGACCGGCGAGGTCCAGGTCGCGTACTCCCAGGTGGCGGTCCTGCCGGTGTGCGGGTCGGTGTAGTCCGTGGTGCCGGCCGGGGCGGCGATCACCAGGCCCGGGCGTACGCCCGGCGCGGCTCTGGTGCCGCGCGTGCTGCCGGAGCGCCAGTCGCTGTACGAGGTCCAGGCGCGGTTGTCGACGAGACCGCCGGGCGCCCTGGTCCGGCGGGCCGGGGCGGCGGCGGCCGACGTACCCGTGGCCCCCACCGCCGCCGCGGCGACCGCGGCTGCCAGGACGATCCTGCGGGACGGCTGTTCGGCTCTGCTCATGGGTGGAGAACCCCCAGGTGTCCGGAACGGGCGGGCCCATGCTCTGTCGTGCGCCAACTATGGACGCCCGGGGCCGACTTCTGCCAGCACTTCGGCCCGTGCCACGCCCACCAATATTGGTCGGGACCACTGGCATGACCTGGGACGCCAAGGGCGTGTTTCGAAAGTAGCGTCGTCCGCCCGGAGGGCGGGGCTCGCGGCGTCTGGTGCGGTGCATCGCAAGGCGGAGGGTCGCCCGCGTACTGGGCGTACTCGGGCGATCCCGACAACGCGGCGTGGGGGTCCCCCCTGCTCGAAGAGCTTGGGGGAGTGCCGTGCCAGGCGTCGCGAGCCAGACGGGACTTTCGAAACACGCCCTGGGCCCCGGCGGGTGCCGGGGCCGAGGCGGACGGACGATCAGACGAGGTCCATGGCGGCGACCTCGTCGGGGCGGCCGTAGCTGACGGGACCCTGGAAACGACGGCGCGCCGTGGCGAACCACCACACCGTCGCGACGACCAGCACCACGGCCAGGGCGATCCCGGCGTAGTTGAAGTTGTCCCCGGTGATCGGGGAGAACTGGGGCAGCATGAAGAGCACGCTGCTGGCGAGGATCCAGGTCACGGCCACCCAGCCGACGGGCCTGCTCCAGCGGCCCAGGTTCCAGGGACCGGGCTGGAACTCGTCGCCGAGCCGCAGCCGCAGGAAGATCGGCACGGCGTAGGCCAGGAAGAGTCCGACGACGTTGACGCTGACGATGGCGGTGAAGGCGGTGTGCGACCACCAGGCGGGCAGGACGAGGGCCAGGGAGCAGGCGACGGCCAGCCAGACGGCCTTGACGGGCGTACGGGTGCGCGGCGAGACGGAGTGCCACCAGTGGGAGCCCGGCATCGCGCCGTCCCGGGAGAAGGCGAAGATCTGCCGGGTGTTGCTGGTCAGGTTGGCCAGCCCGCAGAAGAGCATGGACCCGATCACGATGAGCAGAATGAACTTTGCCATGCCCATGCCAAGCCCGTCGATGAGAATCTGCACGGGCGGCGCCGAGGACTGGGCGACACGGTCGTAATCATGAATGCTGTACACAAGGGCAAGCATCAGGATGAGCCCGGTGATCGCCGAATAGCCGATCGAACGGGTGATCCCCTTCGGCGCGTTGACCGTGGCCCGCACCGTTTCCTCGGACATGTGGAAGCTGCCGTCGAAGCCGGTGAAGGTCCAGCTGGTGACCAGCAGACCGAGCATCCCTCCGTAAATCCCGTTCGTGAAACCGGTGTTGTTCGCGAAATGCGTGACGAACGAGACGGACTGGTGGTCGTCGGGCATCACGATGAGTGTGCTCACGATCACTACGAGCCCGATCAGCAGCCACCACACGGAGATCCGGTTGAGCAGGGCGACCAGCTGGACGGTGTAGGTATTGGCCAAACCCTGGAGCACGATGACGAGCGCCGTGATCAGGACCGTCTGCTCGGCGGTCGGCTCGTACGAGTGCCACTGCAAGGCCACGAACGCCTGGATGAAGGTGGCGGCCGCGTATCCGGTGGCGGCCGTGCCGCCCACCTGACCCACGAAATTCAGCCACCCCGTGTACCAGGACCAGGCGCCCTTGTGGCGTTTGGCGAGCTTTCCGGCGGAGAAATAGAGCGCTCCGCTGGTCGGATAGGCGGAGGCGACCTCCGCCATCGCGGCGCCGATGAAGAGCACCATCACGGAGACGCCGATCCAGCCGAACACGAGAATGCGCGGGCCACCGGCATTCATGCCGAAGCCGAAAGACGAGAAAATACCCGAAATGATGTTGATGATGGTGAAGGAGATCGCGAAATTGTCGAACGCCTGGAATCGGCGGGTGAGTTTTCGCGGATATCCCATCGCGTGAAGCGTCGCGTCGTCGTCGAAGGCGACGGAATCCGTTCCGGAGCCGGTTCTCTGGCGTGGGGGCGATATCCGTTCTGACACAACTGACCTTTCTCTCGGGGTGGTTCAGGACGTCAGGGAGGGGGCGGGCGGTCAGCCGGCCCCCGGCACGAGAAGGCCGCAGGCGCGGCGGGCACGGGAGAGCTGCTCCTCGGGATCACCGAACACACTCCACGGCATGCGGCAGGCGTACGGCCCCATGGCCATGAGGACCGCGCGCGCCTCGAACTCGCGCTGCGCCATGAACAGCGCGTGCGCCAGATACGCCAGGTCGAGCACCGGCGTGAAGCGGTATCCGGACGCCTCCGGCAGCCAGTTCTGGTAGATCGCGAGCGCAGTGGAACGCCACTGCGGCTGCTCCCAGGTGCGGTCGACCAGCAACTGCGTGGGGTTGTAGCTCTCCACCAGGGCCACCAGCGGCAGCAGCCGCAGCGACGAGGAGGCGGGGGCGCGCTGGCTCAAGAAGGCGGCGACGTCCCAGGCGGCGTTCACGGAACCGCCGTACCGCGTGAAGAAGAAGGCCAGGAACCGGTGATGGCCCTCACGGTTCCACGGGTCGAGGCGGAGGATGTGCGAGAACAGCCGCCAGGGGCCGGGCGGCTGGGTCAGCAGCCCCTGCGGCGCGGGGTCACGCAGGTCGTGCAGCCGGGCCATGGACAGCCGGGCGACCCAGGGCGTGGGATCGGCCCGGTCCATCACCGCGGCCCGGTCGCAGGCGGTCAGCGCTATGCGCTCCAGCGCCTCGGCCCGGTCGTCCTTGGCGTCGGCCGCGCGTAACGCCCGCAGCACGGCCACGCGGGCCCACATCAGCGCGGCCTCGGGGGTCTGCTCCTCGGCCAGCCAGCGTTCGGTGAGGTCGGAGTCGGCGGCCTCGGAGGCGAGGACCAGTGAGCGATGGGCCCGTAATCCGAAGTCGGCGCGAGTCTCCGACAGGGCTTCGTCGGCGCTCAGATAGCGGCCGGCCCGGACATCCGTACAGACGCTCGCGAGTCTGCGGTCGTCGGCCGCCGGATGCCACACATACTGCCCTTCGAATAAGCCCGCGGCCATCTTCCCCTGTCCATCCCCATACGACGCCTCGCCGTTGCGCAACAGGAACCCTACTCAGCATCCCGGAGTACCGGAACGCCATATCTGAAATACCTGGTTCCGCGGGGTCGGGAAATTTTGGAGCGGACCCTCAAACTTCTTGAGGATTGTTCAATGAATGGTTCAATGCGGCACTACCCTGAACCCGTGGATCCGCTGTGAACGGCCCATCGATAGAATGTTCGCCAGGACCGCCATGCCCACCTCGCACCTCACCCCGGGAAGCCCCATTCACGACCTCGCCTCGCGGCTGCGCCGGCTGCCGCCCTCCTGCGGCCCCGTCCGGCTGATCGGCGTGGACGGCCACGCGGGCTCCGGAAAGACCACGTTCACCGGGGAGTTGGCGACGGCCCTGGGCGGCGCACCCGTACTGCACCTCGACGACATCGCCACCCACGAGGAGCTCTTCGGTTGGACCGGGCGCCTGCTCAACCGGGTGATCGAGCCGTTCGGGCGCGGCGAGACGGCGCACTACGCCCCGTACGACTGGACCGCCCGGGAGTTCGGACCGGTCCGTGAGCTGCCGGCCGCGCCCGTGGTGCTGCTGGAGGGCGTCGGCGCGGGACGCCGCGCGCTGCGCCCGTGGCTCGCGCGACTCCTGTGGATGGAGTTGCCGCACGAGGAGGCCTGGGCGCGGGGGCGGCGACGGGACGGCGAGGCGCAGAGCGGCTTCTGGGCCGCGTGGGTCCGCGCCGAGCGCCGGCACTTCGCCGAGGACCCCACGCGACCCTTCGCGGACCAAGTGGTACGGCAGTGTCCTGAGGGATACGAGGTGCTGCCGGGGCCCGTTGAGACGTCTGGACCGGACCAGTTCCTCACTCACCGTGATGGACCACCCGCAGTGTGCTGAACTTGCGAAGACCCACTCCGGAGAAGTTGCCTCAGTCTCTCAACTCTGCTTGACCAGGGGGCCGTACAGGTCTTACGTTCTGAAGGAGCGGCCTTCGGGAGCCGCCCCGCAGTCGCGAAGCCCCCGGTTGTTCCCCCGTGATCGGGGGCTTCGTTCTGCCCAGACCCTCCCTTTCCGGACGCCGCCCGGCACGATTCGCTCACCCTGGGTCACCGTTGCGAGTGCGCCCCATCTGCTCCCACCTCGTGGAACGGGCCGTGCGGCACCCTTCGGCAGGCCCATGAACCGCAGGTACGATGCCTCTCGGTGCGACCTTCGGACGGCTGCTCTGCCGCACCGCTTCAACTCCCGTCCGCGGCACAGTCGTTCGACCAGAGCTGCCGACGGGCACCGGCCCGGCGGCAAGGGGGGTGTCCTGATCCGCGAGGCACTCCCCGACCATCGGGGGCACGGTTTGTGGGGGACGTGATGGACTTCGGCACGCAGGGCCCCGAGGCCCCGGCCGACCTCGCCTGGCTGCGGGGTGTGGACGCCTACACCATGGGCGCCTACCCGCAGGCGGAGGAGGAGTTCCGCGCCGCGGTCCGGATGGACCCCGGCATGGCGGACGGCTGGCTCGGACTGCACGCGCTACGGGTGGACACGACGACCGCGCTGCTGCGGATGTTCCGGCACCGGGACCGCTTCGGCGAACAGCGCTCACGCCACCGGCGCACCCTCAACTCCTGGTACTGGCTGGGCTGGTGGGTTCAGCCGGTGCTGGAGAGTCCGCGCGACCTGCTGCTCGCGCACGCCTCGCACTGGCTCGACGGACGTCATGTCCCGGAGCTGGACCGGGCGTTGGCCGGCCTGCCGCCGGTCGACGCGGACCACCAGGTGCGGTTCCTGCACGCGTGCCGCGCCTATCTGGTCAAGGACTGGGAGCAGTTGGTCCGGCACACCGATCCGCTGATCAGCGATCCCATGCTCGGCATAGAGGCCGGACTGTTCGGTGGCATGGCGCGGGTCCGGCTGGAGATGTACGGGCAGGCCGAGCCGCTGCTGTCGTCCGCGCTGATGCGCTGCCGCAGCGAGCAGCCGCAGCGCAAGGAGCTGCGGTACTGGCTGGCCCGCGCCCACGAGGGCACCGGACGGTCCGCCGCGGCACTGCCCCTGTACCGGGCGGTGCACCGGGTCGACCCCTCCTTCATGGACACCTCGGCGCGGCTCGCGGCCATCTCCGAGGGGGACGGGTACGACGACGCCGCGGCCGATCTCGCGGCGATCACCCTCGCCGGGATCGGACAGGACGTACTGGAGGGCCCGGACGGCATGGATCCGCTGTTCGGCTCCGAGGGGCGCGACCTCAGGCTCTCGGAGCCCGATCCGTCGCCGCCCGGTGGACTCCCGGCGCAGACCGACGGCTACCGGGAGAAGGCGGTGGTGCCGGTGCAGCCGATGCCCGCGGGACCGACGGACCCCGCCTTACTCGAAGAGGCGCTCGCCGAGCTGGAGCGCATGGTGGGCCTTGAGCCCGTCAAGCGACAGGTCAAGGCGTTGTCGGCGCAGTTGAACATGGCCAGACTGCGCACCGGGCAGGGCCTCCCGGTGCAGCCGCCGAAACGGCACTTCGTCTTCTCCGGCCCCTCCGGCACCGGCAAGACCACGGTGGCCCGCATTCTCGGCCGGGTCTTCTACGCGCTCGGGCTGCTCGGCGGCGACCATCTCGTCGAGGCCCAGCGCGCCGACCTGGTCGGCGAGTACCTCGGCCAGACCGCCGTGAAGGCCAACGAGCTGATCGACTCGGCGATCGGCGGCGTCCTGTTCGTGGACGAGGCGTACTCGCTGTCCAACTCCGGCTACGGCAAGGGCGACGCGTACGGCGACGAAGCCCTCCAGGTCCTGCTGAAGCGGGCCGAGGACAACCGCGACCACCTGGTCGTCATCCTCGCCGGATACCCCGAGGGCATGGACCGCCTGCTCGCCGCCAACCCCGGTCTCTCCTCGCGCTTCACCAGCCGCGTGGACTTCCCCTCGTACCGCCCCCTCGAACTGACCTCCATCGGTGAGGTGCTGGCCGCCGAGAACGGCGACATCTGGGACGAGGAGGCGCTGGACGAGCTCCGCTCGATCGCCGGGCACGTCGTCGACCAGGGCTGGATCGACGAACTCGGCAACGGCCGCTTCCTGCGCACCCTGTACGAGAAGAGCTGCGCGTACCGGGATCTACGGCTGTCGGGGTACCCCGGCACACCGTCGCGCGACGACCTGTCGACCCTGCGGCTGCCCGATCTCATGCAGGCGTACGGGGAGGTCCTGTCGGGACGCGGCCCGCAGGATCCGTCGGCGATGTGAGAAGGCCCCGGTTCCGCCGGAGCCGTACGACCGCCACGGGGTCGCACGGCCGCCGGGAACCCGGGGCCCACACTCACGTTCAGCTCGCCAGCGCCTCCTCGGGGGCCTGGCTGGGGCGCGGCTCCGCGACCCGTACCGGCGCGACATTGCGGTGCGCCGGGTCCCGTACCTCGCCGACGAGCAGTTCCAGTACGTCCTCGAGCGTCACGAGGCCGAGGACCTTGCCGGCCGCGTCGGCGACCTGGGCGAGGTGGGTGGCCGCGCGGCGCATCACGGTGAGGGCGTCGTCCAGGGGGAGTTCGGACCGCAGGGTGGTCATCGGGCGCCACATCTGCTGCGGGACCGCGCGTTCGGACTCCTCCAGGTCGAGGACGTCCTTCACGTGGAGGTAGCAGCCCATGAAGGCGCCGTTCTCCGCGACCACCGGGAACCGGGAGTACCCGGTGCGCGCGGTGAGCGCGACGACCTGGCCCGGGGTGACCGAGGGGTCCACGGTGACCAGTGAGCCGCTGTCGAGGAGGACGTCGGTGACCGGGCGGGAGCCGAGCTCCAGGGCGTCCTCGAGGCGCTCCTGTTCCTCGGGGTCGAGAAGGCCCGCCTGTCCGGAGTCCTCGACCAGCCGGTTGAGCTGCTCGCTGGTGAAGACCGCTTCGACCTCGTCCCGGGGCTCGACCCGGAACAGCTTGAGGATGAGCCGCGCGCAGGCGCCGAGGCCCACCGTGACCGGCCGGCACACCCGCGCGAAGGCGACCAGTCCGGGGCTGAGCCACAGGGCCGTCTTCTCGGGCGCGGCCATCGCCAGGTTCTTCGGGACCATCTCGCCGATGACGAGGTGGAAGAAGACGACGAGGGCGAGCGCGATCACATAGCCGAGGGGGTGGATCACCGAGTCCGGCAGCCGGACCGCCGCGAAGAGCGGCTCCAGCAGACGGGCGACGGTGGGCTCGGCGACCGCGCCGAGCGTGAGCGAGCACATGGTGATGCCGAACTGGGCCGCCGCCATCATCTGCGGCAGCCGCTCCAGGCCGTACAGGACCTGCCGGGAGCGCGCGGTGCCCAGCGGTTCGATCTGGCTGCGCCGTACGGACACGAGCGCGAACTCGGCGCCGACGAAGAAGCCGTTGGCGAGCACCAGCAGGCCCGCGAACAGGAGTTGGAGCATGCTCATCGGACGGCCTCCGGGGCGAGCGCGGTCCGCACCAGGCGGACACGTTCGGCGCGGTAGTGCCCGACCTGTCGCACCACGAGGCGCCAGCCCGGGAGCTCGGCCTTGTCGCCGGGGGCCGGGATCCTGCCGAGCAGGTCGGCGACGAGGCCCGCCACGGTCTCGTACGGTCCCTCGGGCACGTCGAGGCCTATGCGTTGCAGGATGTCCACCCGGCAGCTGCCGTCGGCGTCCCAGGCGGGCCTGCCGTCCTCGGGCGGAGCGGCCGCGAGCTCGGGCGGTTCGCCCAGCACGTCGTCGTGCTCGTCGCGGACCTCGCCGACGAGTTCCTCGACGATGTCCTCCAGGGTGACCACGCCGGCCGTGCCGCCGTACTCGTCGACGACGACGGCGATCGGCTGTTCACTGCGCAGCCGCTCCAGGAGGGGCCGCACGGGCAGCGTCTCCGGGACGAGCAGCGGGGTCTGGGCGATCCGGCCGACGGGGGTGCGCAGCCGGTCGCGCGAGGGGATCGCGAGGGCGTCCTTGAGGTGCACCATGCCGACGATCTCGTCGATCCGCTCCCGGTAGACGGGGAAGCGGGACAGGCCGGTGGCACGGGTGAGGTTGACCACGTCCTCGGCGGTGGCCGACGACTGGAGGGCGCTGACCTTCACCCGCGGTGTCATGACGTGCTGCGCGGTGAGGTCGGCCAGCGACATCGTGCGGACGAAGAGGTCCGCGGTGTCCTGTTCCAGGGCGCCCGCCCGGGCCGAGTGGCGGGCGAGGGAGACGAGTTCGCCGGGGGTGCGGGCCGAGGCCAGCTCCTCCGCGGGTTCGACGCCCAGGGCGCGGACGAGCCGGTTGGCGACCGTGTTGAGGGCGGCGATCACCGGCCGGAAGAGACGGGAGAAGACGTGCTGCGGACCGGCCACGAAGCCGGCCACCTGGAGCGGCTTGGACACCGCCCAGTTCTTGGGCACGAGTTCACCGATCACCATCTGCACGGCGGAGGCCAGCAGCATGCCGGTCACCACGGCGATGCCGGGCACCGCGCCCTCGGGGAGCCCGATCGCGCCGAACGGTCCGTCCAGCAGTTGGGCGAGGGCCGGTTCGGCGAGCATGCCGACGACGAGCGAGGTGATGGTGATGCCGAGCTGGGTGCCGGAGAGCTGGAAGGACAGCTCCTTGAGCGACTCGACGACCTTAGCGGCGCGCTTGTCGCCGTCGGCCGCGGCCTTCTCGGCGTCGGGGCGCTCGACCGTGACGAGGCCGAACTCGGCCGCCACGAAGAATCCGTTGGCGAGAATCAGCAGGAACGCCGCGCCAAGGAGCAACAGGGGGAGGGTCATGCCGCCGCCTCGCTATGTCGGAAGGGGGCGGCGCAGGTACTACAGGACGATCCGTCCATCGCTGGAGGGAGTCACTCCTCGGGTAGCAGGGGGCCTCTGAGGGCCGGAGCACATCGGAGGCGGAGGCGCGATGAAAACGCCTCCGCCAACAGATTAATCAAGACATGGGCCCTCAGGGCAGGGTGGAAGGCCGAGAGTCAGCCCTGATGTTCGCCGCGGTGCCCGTCCGGCTCGCGGATGGCGCGGGCCGAAACCAGGGCGCGCAGGGTGCGGGCGTCCTCGATGGCGCGCTGTTTGGCGATGCCCGGCTGGATGCCGAGAACCGGCAGGCTGGTGCCGTCGCTGAGGTCGAGGAACACCCAGGGGTCGCCGGGACGCAGGTTGACCTGCACGATCTCCGCCCAGTCCAGGTGCCGGCGGCTCGCGATGTTCACGACGGTGACACCGCTCTCGTCGGCGACGACCTTGGGCCGCGAGAGCAGGACGAGCACGCCGAAGAGGAGCGCCGCGGTGAAGATGAAGCTGAGCTTCTCCCCCGGGCCGAGTTGCTCCAGAAGCATCGCGACCGTGGTGATGACCACAAGGATCGAGGCGCCCGCGGTGAGCAGCACGGCCCGGGTACGGGACGGGCGGAAGGTTATGGGAAGAGGGGGAAGGTCCGACATGTCCGTGGGTCCCGTCAGAGCCGGCAGGCGTGGATGGCCGTGGTCAGGATGGCCCGCGCGCCGAGCGCGTACAGGTCGTCCATGATCCGCTGGGCCTCCTTGGAGGGGACCATGGCGCGGACGGCGACCCAGCCCTCGTTGTGCAGCGGCGAGATGGTCGGCGACTCCAGGCCGGGAGTGAGCGCGACGGCCTTCTCCAGGTGCTCGGCACGGCAGTCGTAGTCCATCATCACGTACGTCCGCGCGACCAGGACGCCCTGGAGCCGGCGCAGGAACTGCTGCACCTTGGGCTCGGCGTCCTCGGTGCGGTCGGCTCCGACGCGGCGGATGACGATCGCCTCGGACTTCATGATGGGGTCGCCGAAGATCTCCAGGCCGGCGTTGCGCAGCGAGGTGCCGGTCTCGACGACGTCCGCGATGACCTCGGCGACACCGAGTTCGATGGCGGTCTCGACGGCGCCGTCGAGGTGTACGACGGAGGCGTCGATGCCGTGGTCGGCGAGGTGCCCCGCGACGATCCCCTCGTAGGAGGTGGCGACCGTCGTGCCGTTCAGGTCCGCGATGCCGTTCGCGGTGCCCGGCTTGGCGGCGAAGCGGAAGGTGGAACGGGCGAAGCCGAGCGGGAGGATCTCCTCCGCGTTGGCTCCGGAGTCGACCAGGAGGTCGCGCCCGGTGATGCCGATGTCGAGACGGCCGGACGAGACGTAGATCGCGATGTCGCGGGGGCGGAGGTAGAAGAACTCGACCTCGTTGTTCGGGTCGACGATCCGCAGCTCCTTGGACTCCCGGCGCTGCTGGTAGCCGGCCTCATGCAGCATGTCCGCCGCAGGTCCTGAGAGGGAACCCTTGTTGGGGACGGCGATGCGCAGCATGAGGTCGGCTTCCTTTGCTCGAGGTTGTTCAGGAGATGGGTGGGACAGGTGGACGTGCTCGGTGGGGGCGACGCGGGGAGCGGCCCCTACAGATGCGCGTACACGTCGTCGAGGGAGATCCCGCGCGCGACCATCATCACCTGGACGTGGTAGAGCAGCTGCGAGATCTCCTCGGCGGCGGCGTCCTTGCCCTCGTACTCGGCGGCCATCCAGACCTCCGCGGCCTCTTCGACGACCTTCTTGCCGATGGCGTGAACACCCTTGCCGACCAGCTCGGCGGTGCGCGAAGTGGCGGGATCGCCCGTGGCGGCCTTGTGCTGGAGCTCGGTGAAGAGCTCCTCGAACGTCTTATTGGACATGGTGGTCCTCACCCTACGCGCTCGGTGCCGTACCTCAGTGCCAGGGTTCGGATACTGAGCGGAGGGTGGCCGCCGTCGCCACGGCGGCCGTCACGGCCTCGTGCCCCTTGTCCTCGTTGGAGCCCTCGATGCCCGCGCGGTCCAGTGCCTGCTCCTCGGTGTCACAGGTCAGCACACCGAATCCGATGGGTACGCCGGTGTCGATGGAGACCTGGGTGAGGCCCTGGGTGACGCCCTGGCACACATACTCGAAGTGGGGTGTTCCGCCGCGGATGACGACGCCGAGCGCGACGATCGCGTCGTAGCCGCGGCCCGCCAGGACCTTGGCGGCGACCGGCAGCTCGAAGCTTCCCGGGACCCGCAGCAGGGTCGGCTCGTCGATTCCCAGCTCGTGCAGGGCGCGCAGCGCGCCGTCGACGAGACCGTCCATCACCTTGTCGTGCCACTGTGCCGCGATGACCGCGACCCGCAGGTCGCCGCAGTTGCGTACGGACAGTTCGGGTGCACCCTTGCCGCTCACGTCTCTCCTTCAGTCCCGCTGTGCTGTGTTGCCGATAGTGCTTGTTCAGCCGGTACTGCTGTGATGCCAGTACCGCTGTGTTGCCGGTGGTGCTGTGTTGCCGGTGGTGCTGTGTCGCCGATCGTGCCGTGCCGTGCCGGTGGTTCCGGTCGTGCGGTGTCACTGGCTCCCGCAGGCCGACACGGTGGTCGTGTCGAGCCAGGGCAGGTCGTGCCCCATCCGGTCCCGCTTGGTCCGCAGGTAGCGCAGATTGTGTTCGCCCGCCTGGACGGGCATGGGCTCGCGCCCGGTGACCCGCAGGCCGTACCGGACGAGCGCGTCGGTCTTGTCGGGGTTGTTGGTCAGCAGACGCAGGCTGCGGACGCCGAGGTCCTCCAGGATCCGCGCGCTCGCGCCGTAGTCCCTGGCGTCGGCGGGCAGGCCGAGTTCCAGGTTGGCGTCGAGGGTGTCCCGGCCGCGCTCCTGGAGTTCGTACGCGCGCAGCTTGGAGAGCAGGCCGATGCCGCGCCCCTCGTGGCCGCGCAGGTAGACCACGATGCCGCGGCCCTCGGTCTGGATGCGCTCCATGGCCGTCTGGAGCTGGGGTCCGCAGTCGCAGCGCTGCGAGTGGAAGACGTCGCCGGTGAGGCACTCGGAGTGGACGCGGACGACGACGTCCTCGCCGTCGCCGATCTCGCCGTGGACGAGGGCGACGTGCTCGACGCCGTCGGCGGTGGAGCGGTAGCCGTACGCGGTGAACTCGCCGAAGGCGGTGGGGAGACGGACCTCGGCCTCGCGGCGGACGGTGGGTGCGGCGGGGGCCGCCCCGGCCCCGGCCGACGTCACGAGTTCGGCGGAGCGGCGGTAGGCGATCAGGTCCTCGATGGAGATGATCGTCAGGCCGTGCTTGCGGGCGAAGGGGATCAGCTCGGGCAGCCGGAGCATCCGGCCGTCCTCGCCGGCGATCTCGACGATCGCTCCGGCCGGGCGCAGACCCGCCAGCCGGGCCAGGTCGACGGCGGCCTCGGTGTGACCGTTGCGGGCCAGGACGCCGCCGGGCCGGGCGCGGAGCGGGAAGATGTGGCCGGGGCGCACGAAGTCCTCGGCCCCCGAGACGCCGTCCGCGAGGAGACGCAGGGTGGCGGCGCGGTCGGCCGCCGAGATGCCGGTGGTCACCCCGTGCGCGGCGGACGCGTCCACCGACACCGTGAACGCGGTCTTCATCGACTCGGTGTTGTCGTCGACCATCTGCGGCAGGCGCAGCCGGTCGAGTTCGTCGCCCTCCATGGGCGCGCAGATCAGCCCGCGGCACTCGCTCATCATGAAGGCGACGATCTCGGGGGTCGCCATCTCGGCGGCGACGACGAGGTCTCCCTCGTTCTCCCGGTCCTCGTCGTCGACGACCACGATGGGACGGCCGGCCGCGATGTCGGCGATGGCCTGCTCGACGGGGTCGAGCGCGAAGTCCGAGGCATCTTGATCGTGCCCGGTGCTGTACCAAACCGGCGCCGTTGTCATGCCGGGGCTCCTTCCAGGACGGGCTGCCCGGCCTCACGGGAGCGCAGCCACCAGTCGCGCAGGCCCCACAGGACGAGCGCGCCGTACAGGACGTAGACGAAACCGGAGAAGGCGTAGCCGTTGGCGAAGTTGAGCGGGACACCCACCACGTCGACCAGCAGCCAGGCGAACCAGAACTCGACCATGCCGCGGGCCTGCGCGTACATGGCGACGATCGTGCCGACGAAGATGTAGGCGTCCGGCCAGGGGTCCCAGGACAGGGTCGGGTACGCGTGGAACAGAGCGCTGACCGCGAGGGTGCCCACGACGGCGGCGCCCACCATGTACGCGCGCTCGCGCCAGGTGGCGAACCGTACGGAGACGCGCCCGTCCTTGCCCCCGCCGCGGTTCCACTGCCACCAGCCCCACAGGGCGACGGCCATGACCACGACCTGCTTGCCGGCGCTGCCGGTGAGGTGGCCGAAGAAGGCCGCGAACAGGATGACGCCGGAGAGGAACTGGACGGGCCAGCTCCACAGGGAACGGCGCCAGCCGAGCGCGAGGGCGATCAGACCGATCACGTTGCCGATCATGTCCGACCACTTGATGTGCTGGTCGAGCAGGACGAAGGCCTCGGAGTTGAGCCAGTTCACTGCCCGGCCCCCTGGACTCCGGGCAGACCGGCGGGCTGCTCGCCGCGGGCGCCGAGCAGCCGCTCGACGTACTTGGCGATGACGTCGACCTCGAGGTTGACCGGGTCGCCGGGCTGCTTGCGGCCCAGCGTGGTCAGGTCGAGGGTGGTGGGGATGAGGCTGACGGTGAAGTAGTCCGGGCCGGCGTCGACGACGGTCAGGCTGATGCCGTCGACCGTGATGGAGCCCTTCTCGACCACATAGCGCGAAAGGTCGGCGGGCAGCGAGATCTTGACGATCTCCCAGTTGTCGGACGGCTTGCGCTCGATGACCGCGCCGGTGCCGTCGACGTGTCCCTGCACGATGTGACCGCCGAGGCGCTCGCCCACGGCCATGGGCCGTTCCAGGTTGACGCGTGAGCCCACGGTGAGGGCGCCGAGGCTGGAGCGGTTCAGGGTCTCGGCCATGACGTCGGCCGTGAACTCGTCGCCCTCGTGCTCGACGACGGTGAGACAGACTCCGTTGACGGCGATGGAGTCGCCGTGCTGCGCGCCCTGCGTGACGACGGGGCCACGCAGGCGGAAACGCGAGGCGTCGTCGAGCGTCTCGACGGCGGTGACCTCACCCAGCTCTTCGACGATTCCGGTGAACACTTCCCGGGTCCTCCTGCCTCATAGGGCACGGACTCCGGGGCTGTCGATGACGACAGAATGAGCGGACCGCGGCACACCGGGAGCTACGCCGAAAGAGCACTCGTCCCGCAGGACGAGAAGCGACAAACGGCAGCGCGCACAGATGCCCGCCCGCCGCGCACTGCCTCCCATCCGGACTTTAACCGTCGGTCCAGGAATTTCACCTGGTCAACCGGCCGCTGGAAGCGACCGGGTCGCGGACTATAACCGCCGGTTCGGAATTACACCGACCCCGGAGTGCGCTGCTTCTGGTACAGGGCCAGTGTGCCACGCCCGGCCGACAGCCATGCGGCGGACGCCCTGTGGGGTGGCTCACAGCTGATCGGCATGGACTTCCGCGGAAGGGTGTCGCCGGTCAACCTCCGTGACATCGCGCGACTTTGGGCCGTAGCACACGCCGTCAAAATTGGTCCATACCTATTGACGCTATGGTCTAGTCCTCTTAGTGTCCTCGATCAAGACTGCGTGATCATTCATCGCCGGTCCCCCACGATCGACCCGGCGGCGGTGACGAAGGCCCTTGCCCCGCCGCCGGGTCCCCCAGCCGCACGGGCGGACCGCCGGAACCCCCGCGCCGCCGGAACCCGTGCGCTCCGCGGGCCCACGGCCTCCGCGAGGCCAAAGGCGTGGCGACGAACCCCACCGCCGGCTCCGGGCCGTGTCGCCCGCGCCCGTGCGAGGCGCGAACCTGAACCCGTACAGGACACGGAAGCGAGCCCACGCGGAACGAGGACATCGCCCCGCTCGGCCTGTCGTCACCTCCGCGGGGGCTGTCCGGTCTCCAGTGGTGAAGGGTGCTCCGGCCGGGAGCGTCCGGGCGTCGAAAGGACTGAACCCCATGACCAGGATCCTGGTGACCGGCGGTACCGGAACCCTCGGCCGGCTCGTCACCGAGCGGCTGCGGGCCGACGGGCACGAGGTGCGGGTGCTCAGCCGGCACGCGCAGGTGTACGCCGTCGATCTGCGCGAGGGCGGCATCGGCCTGGACGCGGCCGTCACAGGGGTGGACGCGATCGTGCACTGCGCGACCTCACCACGAGGAGGCGACGACCGGGCGGCCGAGCGACTGATCGCGGCCGCGCGCCGGGCGGCCGTCCCGCATCTGGTCTACATCTCGATCGTCGGCGTGGACCGGGTCCCGTTCGGCTACTACAAGACCAAGTGGGCCGTGGAGAAGCTGATCGAGGGGTCCGGGATCGGCTGGACGATCCTGCGCGCCACCCAGTTCCACGACCTCGTCGCCCAGGTCCTCGCGGGGCTCGCGAAGCTGCCCGTACTGATCCTCCCCGCCGGGATCTCCGACCAGCCGATCGAGGTCGCCGAGGTCGCCGACCGGCTGGCCCAACTGGCGGCCGGTGCGCCCGCGGGGCGCGTCGAGGACATGGGCGGGCCCCAGGTGCGCACGTTCCGTTCACTGGCCGCCGCCCACCTGCGCGCCACCGGGAAGCGGCGCCCGCTGCTGGACGTACCTCTGGCGGGCAAGACCTACCGGGCGTTCCGGGAGGGCCACCACCTCACCCCGGGGCACGCCGTGGGCAGGGGAACGTTCGAGGACTTCCTGCGAGCGCGCTCCCAGAACCCGCGCTGAACGCGCGCCGCTCTCGGGGAGGCCGTACAACGGCAGGGATCTCGGCGGGGTCCTCGACGCCGGCCGGCCGCCGGGGACCTACCGCGACGACGGCGGGGCGAACAGTTCGTCCTGTGCGCCGTCGCGCGCGGTCAGCAGGGCGCCGCGCAGCACCGCGCCGCCGCCCAGGGTGCTCGCGCGCACCTCGGTCGGGAGCGGCGACATACGGACGAGCCGCCGCTCGACCCGTGCGGCGAGCGCGGTGCCGCCCGCCTGGCCGACCTCGCCGCCGAGGACCACGCAGCCGGGGTCCAGTACGGCGATGACGGAGGCCGCCCCGATGGCGAGGCGGTCGGCGAGGGCGTCGAGGAAACCGGCGGCCGTCGGGGAGCCGGGAGCCGCCACCGCCTGTCTCACCAGCGCCGCGGCATGCGGTTCGTGAGCGTTCGGCTCCGCCGAGACGCCGTGCTCCGCCGCGAGTGCCGCGACCGCCGCCGACCCGGCCAGCGAGTGGAAGCCGCCCTCGCAGTCGGTCGCCGAGGGGAGGGTCGTGGTGCCGGGCACGGGCAGGAAGCCGATCTCCCCGGTGCCTCCGGAGGCGCCGCGGCGCAGGGCGCCGTCGAGGACGACGGCGGCGCCGGTTCCGTGACCGAGCCACAGCAGGACGAAGGTGTCGCGGTCGCGGGCGATGCCGTCGCGCTGCTCGGCGAGGGCGGCGAGGTTGGTCTCGTTCTCGACGAGGACGCGGGCCTCGGGGAGCCGTTCCTGGAGGGCCGCGACCAGCCGCCGGTGCCAGGCGGGCAGGCCCGAGGAGTCACGGAGTTCGCCGGTGGCGGGGTCGATCAGGCCGGGCGCGCCGATGCCGACGGTGTGCAGCCTGCCCCACCCCCTGACGAGTTCGCGCGGCGGCGTCGCCCCGAGGGTCCCGGCCTCCTTGGCCACCCGTTCGACCAGCGCGACCGCCTGCTCGACCGCCGGTCCGGTCCCGGTGTCCCCGCCGATCGGCACGGACGCCTCGGCCAGGACGTGACCGACCAGGTCGCAGACGACGACGGAGACTCCCTCCGTACGGACGTCCAGCGCGGCCAGGTGGGCGCGGTCCGCGACGATCCCGTAGACCCGGGCGTTCGGGCCGCGCCGCTGCTCCCCCGACTCCCCGACGACCATGACGAGTCCGGAGGCCGTGAGGCGTTCGACGAGGTCGGCGACGGTCGGCCGGGACAGTCCGGTGAGCTGCTTCAACCGCCCTGCCGTCAAAGGGCCTTCCTGCTGCAACAGCCGCAGGGCGAGCCGGTCGTTGATGGCCCGTGCGGTGCTCGGGGATGCGGGCATGCCGGAAATCCTCCCAGATCGGCGGGGCCGCCCGGTGAGCGGGCGGTGAGCGGTCGTCTATCTATCAGGCAGGGTTCCTGATAGTTTACGGCGGCAGCATGGGGAACCATCACCCGGGGAGGGGCCTGAGCATGAGTGACGTGGTCTTCGACCAGCGCGAGGTGAAGCGCGCCCGGTACGCCGTGGCGGCCGTGTTCGCCGTGCACGGAGCCGTCACCGGGTCGTTCGCGACGCGCGTGCCGTGGATCCAGGACCACGCGTCGGTCAGCGCCGGGCAGCTCGGTTTCGCCCTCGCCTTCACCGCCCTGGGCGCTTCCTGCTCCATGCCGCTGGCCGGCCGGATCACCCACCACTTCGGCAGCCGTACGGCGCTGCGCGGACTCATGGCCCTGTGGACGCTGGCGCTGATCCTGCCGTCCCTGGCGCCGAACCTGCTCACCCTGTGCCTCGCGATGTTCGTCTACGGCGCCACGGCGGGGATGGCGGACGTCGCCATGAACGCGCTGGGTGTCGAGGTCGAGAACCGGCTCGACAAGTCGATCATGTCCGGGCTGCACGGCATGTGGAGCGCCGGCGCCCTGATCGGCGCGGCGGCCGGCACGCTCGCCGCGCAGCTGGGCTCGGACGCGCGCCTGCACCACGTTCTGGCGGCGGCGACCCTCACGCTCGTCGGTCTCGCCGCCTGTCGCTGGGTGCTCGATCTGCGGCCCACCGAGGACGAGGAGCCGCCGCCGCGTTTCGCACTGCCGCCCCGGTCGGCGCTGCTCATCGGCACGGTCGGCTTCTGCGCGGTGTTCGCGGAGGGCGCGAGCCTGGACTGGTCGGCGGTCTATCTGCGCGACCAGCTGGACACCTCGGCCGGTCTCGCCGCGGCCTCGACCACCGGCTTCATGCTGACCATGGCGGTGGCCCGGCTGGTCGGCGACTCGGTGGTGAACCGATTCGGCGCCGTGCGCACCGTACGGGCGGGCGGTGTGCTGGCCGTGCTCGGCGGGCTGCTGATCGTCGTCGCGGAGGATCCGGCCGTGGCGATGGGCGGCTTCGCGCTGCTCGGCCTCGGGATCGCGGTGGTCGTCCCGCTCTGCTTCGCGGCGGCCGGGCGCAGCGGCCCCAACCCCAGTCAGGCCATCGCGGGCGTCGCGACCATCACGTACACCTCGGGACTGATCGCGCCGAGCCTGATCGGGTCGGTGGCCCAGGCGACGAGCCTGATGGTGTCGTTCGGGCTGGTCACGGTCCTGGCGTTCGGGCTCACCGTGCTCGCGGGCGTGCTGCGGGCCGGGGACCGCAGCCGTCCGAAGGTCAGTCCCCCGAGCGCAGCAGTTCCCGGCCCGCGGACCTGAACCGGTCGCTCCACGGGGTCGGACGCAGCGTCCCGGCGTCGAGCCGGACGAGCACCCGGGTTCCGTGCGCGTAGGTGACCGCGCCGTCGAGGGAGCAGAAGCGGAAGCCGTACGTGAGTCCGGTGTTCCCGAGCCGTTCCAGCCAGAGGTGGACGGCGTACGCGCCGGGACGGCTGACCGGGGCCTCATAGGTGATCCGCAGTTCCTTGACGGCGTTGCACGAGTCGCCCGCCGCCTCCCAGTCGCCCTCGAAGCCGAAGCCGCGCTCGCTCCACAACGCGGCCCAGGCGCGCTCGACCATGACCGGATACCGGGCGTTGTGCAGCAGTCCGAGCGCGTCGAGGTCGTCGAAGTGGACGGTGACGGGCAGGAGCCGTCCGTACGGGAGGGCGGGGGCGACGGGGGCTTCGGCGGTCACGGGCGGGGCTCCTGGGACGTACGGCGTGCGGATGGGGCACGTATGGCTGAAACGCCACCCCCATCCTAAGCAAACGCTCAGGAGCCCTGTCCGGGCGGGATCAGCCCGCGATCGAGTCGAGCTGCTCGGCGGCCGGCCGCAGCTCCCACAGATCTCCGCCGGGCGGTGCTTCGAGCTTCGAAGCGGCGGCCCGCGCGGCCCGGTCGCCGGCGTCGGCCGCCGCGTGCACCACGTCGCTCGCGGCGAAACGGTGGAACTCCAGCTCGGGATGGTTCCACGGCTCGGCGCCCGTCGCGGCGGGCAGCAGGTAGTCGACCGCCTTGAACAGGCTCTGGCCGTCCGGCCCTTGATACTTCCAGAGGTCCACGCCGACGTGCCGGCCGATCGCCGCGAGGCGGGTGTACGCGACCAGGTCGAAGGTCGAGTAGTGCCAACTGCGGGTGCGGGCCAGTTCCTGGGGCTGGCTGCCGTCGGCGGCGATCTGCGGGTCGACGCGCAGGGCGCGCGCGGCGAGCACGGTCCGCCGGGCGAGGTCCTTGTCGCCGGTCGCGTACGCGAGGGCGGCCAACTGGAGGTCGTAGAAGGTGCCGTGGTTGTTCTGCGCGGCGCCCTCCTCCTTGCCGAAGGCGCTGTCCGTCAGCCAGTCGCGGAAGCCGGTGTTCCAGTCGAGCATCGCGGCCCGGTCGCGCCGGGACCAGCCGGGGGCGCCGGTGTCCAGGACGGCGATCGCGTCGAGGACGCTCGTGTAGGACTGCGAGAAGTCGATGACGCCGATGGCCCGGCCGTCGTACTTGCAGGGGATGAACTGGCCGTGGTCCAGGTTCGGGTTCATCCGCGTCGCCGGGTCCAGGAACCAGGTGCGCAGGATCTGGGAGGCCTTCTCGGCGTACCGCTTCCGGCCGGTGTAGTACCAGGCGAGCGCGAGGTCGTACGTCGAGTCGAAGACCTTCTCGACGTCCTGGCGGTCGGTGCCGGTGTCCACCTCGGGGTTGCGCTGTCCGTCGCGCTGGACGTAGGGGCAGCCCCAGGGGTTGTCGGCGGTGGCCGGCCGCGAGGGCCACCAGTACGGGGCCTGGCTCAGGTAGTCGTGAACATCGCCACCGGGGGCGGGTTTCGGCTTGTCGACGACCGTCCAGGGGCCCTGGCCGAGCCAGTTGTCGGCGCGGGCCGTCAACGCCCGCAGCGAGAGGGCGAGTCGGCGGTCGCCGTGGTCCAGGCGGACGCGGGTCCGCCGGAGCCGGCCGCCGTCGAGGACCGCGGTCCCCGGGATTCCGGGCGCGGCGTGAGCGGACGCCGAGAGGGCGGCGACGGACGGGGTACGAGCGGACGCGGCGGCGGCCCCGGATGCCGTACCGGCGGACGCCGAGGGGACGACGACGGACGCGAGCGCGACGGTGGCCGCCGCGATCACCACGCCCAGTCTGGATCGTGCACTCACAGAACACTCCGATCAGACATATGAACGATGTTCACGAGTAGGGCCGTGTGAGCGTAGAGGCCGCTGGCCGACCGCGACAATGGTCCGGACAGATTCACGTACAGAAAAGGGAATCCTCACCATGGACCTCGGCGTGCGCTGGAAACTGCACGGCGACGGGCGGACACCCGCCCCCGGAGCGGTCGTCCGCCCCGATGAACGCCTCTCCTGGCCCCGGACCTTCGGGCTCGGCGCCCAGCACGTGGTGGCCATGTTCGGGGCGTCGTTCGTGGCACCGATCCTGATGGGGCTCAACCCCAACCTCGCGATCATGATGTCCGGAGTCGCGACGGTCATCTTCCTGCTCGCCACCCGCGGCCGGGTGCCCAGCTACCTGGGCTGCTCGCTCTCCTTCGTGGGCGTCGCCGCCGTGATCCGCGCGCAGGGCGGCACCAGCGCGACGGTGACCGGCGCGTGCTTCGTGGTCGGCGTCGTGCTGTTCCTGGCCGGGCTCGCCGTCCAGCGGTTCGGGGCGCGGATCATCCATGCCGCGATGCCGCCGATCGTGACCGGCGCGGTCGTCATGCTGATCGGCTTCAACCTGGCGCCCGTGACCGCGTCCACCTACTGGCCGCAGGACCAGTGGACGGCCCTGCTCACCATGCTGGTCACCGGAGCGGCCGTGGTGTGCCTGCGCGGCTTCTGGTCACGCATCGCGATCTTCCTCGGGCTGGTCTTCGGCTACGTCATCTCCTGGGCCTTCGACCGGATCTTCGGCCGCATCCACTCGGTGGACGCGAGCGGCAAGGTCACCGACCACTGGCGGCTGAACCTCTCCGGGGTCGAGAAGGCCGACTGGATCGGGCTGCCGTCCTTCCACGGACCCACGTTCCAGTGGTCGGCGGTCCTCGTCGCGCTGCCGGTGGTCATCGCGCTGATCGCCGAGAACGCCGGGCACGTCAAGGCCGTCGGCGAGATGACCGGTGACCCGCTGGACGACAAGCTGGGCACCGCGATCTCCGCGGACGGCGCCGCCTCCATGCTCTCCACCGCGGTCGGCGGTCCGCCCAACACCACGTACTCCGAGAACATCGGCGTGATGGCCGCGACCCGGGTCTACTCGACGGCCGCCTACTGGGCCGCCGCCGGCTTCGCGCTGCTCTTCGGCCTGAGCCCCAAGTTCGGCGCGGTGGTCGCGGCGATCCCGGGCGGCGTCCTCGGCGGCATCACGGTCATCCTCTACGGCATGATCGGGCTGCTCGGCGCGCAGATCTGGCTCAACGCCGGGGTGGACCTGCGCAATCCGCTGAACCTGGTGCCGGCCGCCGCGGGCATCATCATCGGCATCGGCGGGGTCACCCTGAAGTTCACCGACAACTTCTCGCTGAACGGCATCGCGCTGGGCACCGTCGTCGTGATCACCGGCTACCACGCGCTGCGGGCGATGGCCCCGGCCCACCTCAAGCAGGAACCCCTGCTCGACTCCGGGACCTCGGCGTACGACGGGCCCGGGGATCAGCGCGCCAGCTCGTAGGCGTACTCCGCCGAGAAGGTCCCGGCCGTGCCCCGGCAGCCGTCCGACTCACCCGGCGGCTTCACCCACAGATAGGCGTCGATCCCGGCCTCCCCGGTGCTCAGGGTCGGCGCCTCCCCGATCCTGCGGCCCGGCGGATCGCACCACGCGCCGCCGGCGGCGGGGCCGTTGCCGTTGCGGCTCGTGTCGATGACGGCACCGAGGCCCGCGGGGCCGCCGAGCGCGGACAGTACGCGCCGGGCATAGGCGATCTCGTCACTCGTCCGGTTGAAGTTGGAGACATTCGTGAAGATGCCGTCGGAGGAGGCGGGTGAGGCCGCGCCCGCCCGGCGGAGCAGCGCGGCCTGATCGGCGGCCGGGTTCCAGTCGGAGTTGCCCGCGTCGTAGTAGACCCGGGCCCTGGGGTTCGCCGCCTTCAGGACGCGTCCCGCGCGGGCCAGGGAGGCGAAGCGGTCGGCCCGCCCGCCCTCGGTGAGGCAGTCGGACTGGGCGACAGCGTCGGGCTCCAGGACGACGACGACCTCGCCGGAGCCGAGCCCCGCCGCGAATCCGTCGATCCAGCCGTCGTAGGCGGCGAGGTCGGGCGCCCCGCCCTCCGAGGCGCCGCCGCAGTCGCGTTGCGGGATGGCGTACGGCACGAGGACGGGCACCTGGCCCCGCGCGGCGGCGGCCGACGTCACGGCCCTGACCCGGGCGGTGATGGTGTCCGGCGTGAAGTCCGCGAACCACACGGCGGCCGGTCGGTCGGCGATCCGGGACGCGATGACCGCGCGCCGGGCGTCACCGGGGTGGGTGTCGACCCAGTCGCGTACCTGGGAGTCGGGATGGCGGTAGAGGAGAGCGGGGGCCGCCGCGGTCCGTGCCGTCCGCGCGCTCGGCGAGGGGTGGAGGGCCGGCTTCGGTTTCGGGGAGGCCGGGCCGGACGGAGACGGCGCGGCCGAGGCGGGCGACGCTGTCGGCCCTCCGGGCGACGGGCCGAGGTCGGGCGAGGGGGTCACCGGCGGTTTCGCGTCCTTCGCCGGGTGCCCGTCGTCGAGTGCGGACACCACCCCTGTCGCGGTGCCGGCCGCCACCACGACCGAGGCCACGGCGACCATGACGCCGCGTGCGGCGGACCAGCCCCGTTCGGTGCCGCGCTGGACCGGCCGCTGGGCGCGTAAGCCTGACACGTGCTGTTCCCCCACTCCCGCCACGGCCGCGTTCCCCCGTTCTGGGGAAGCCTTCGGCCCGGCGGCACGTCGGCCACCCTAGGACTGGGACGCTGCCCCCATGGCGCAGTCGGCACAGTTCACCACTCCCGTTGACACGGTCGTCTCCCGTATGCGCGCCCTGGCCGCGGAGCTCCCCGGGCGGGACGGGCTCGCCGTCTTCAACCGCGTCTACCTCACCGTCACCGAGGAGTTCGACCGGCGTCTGGACGCGGGGGTCTTCCCGGACCACCGGACCGCGATCACGCTGGACGTACGGTTCGCGGAGCGCTATCTGGCGGTGGCCGAGGAGGGGCGCGCACCCGCCTGCTGGCGGCCGCTGCTGCGCTTCCGCCGCCATCCGGGGGTACGCCCGCTGCAGTTCGCGATCGCGGGCATCAACGCGCACATCGGGCACGATCTCGCGCTCGCCGTGGTGGACACCTGTCGTACGCTCGACTGCGAACCGGTGGACCTTGAGGACGAGTTCGACCGTGTGGGCGACCTCCTCGTCTCGCTGGAGGAACACATCCGCGAAGAACTGATGCCGGGCCCCGACCTGCTCCAGATCGCCGATCCGCTCACCCATCTGCTCGGCTCGTGGAGTCTGGAGCGGGCGCGCGAGGCGACCTGGGCGGCGGCGCGTGCCCTGTGGGCGCTGCGCGGACTCCCGGATCTGGCCGAGGAGTTCGCCGGGCGCCTCGACGCGGCGGTGGGCCTGGTCGGCCGGATGCTGCTCACTCCCCTGCCGGACTGATCCGGCCACGCGGTGCGGTCCTCGCCGAAAGCCGGGGGCGGCCACTGTACGTTGATCGGTCGGCACACTCTGACGCGAAGGAGTACACGGGTATGACGACCCGACTCGGCCTCACCCTCCCGCAGATGAAGCAGTACGACCTCGGACGGGACGTGCCCGACGTGGCGCGCGCCGCCGAATCCATCGGGTACGAGAGCCTCTGGGTCTTCGAGCGGGCCCTGTTCCCCGATCCTCCGACGCAGGGGCTGTACGGCATCGAGGGACTTGCCTGGCCGGAGGCGTACCGCGGGGTCGCCGACCCGCTGGTGACCTTGACCCTCGCGGCCGCGGCCACCGAGCGCGCCGAGCTCGGCACCAGTGTCCTGGTGGCCCCGCTGCACGTGCCCTTCCAGCTCGCCAAGGCGCTCGCCTCGCTCGACGCCGCGAGCGGCGGCCGTGTCGTGGCGGGCCTCGGCACGGGCTGGTCGCTCGACGAGTACGCGGCGGCGTCCGCACGGCCCTTCGAGGAGCGCGGCCAGGTCCTCGACGAGGTGATCGAGGTGTGCCGCGCGGTCTGGGGTCCCGACCCGGTGGTCCACGACGGCAGGCTCACGAAGATCGCGTCGGCCGCGGTCGGTCCCAAGCCCGCCCGGCCGATCCCGATCCTGCTGGCCGCCAACACCGGAAGGGCGCGGCGCCGGCTCGTCGACCACGCCGACGGATGGATGCCGATCGGCATGGGCGTGGAACAACTGGCCGCGCAGTGGACCCAGTTGCAGGACCTGGCCGCCGAGCGCGGGCGCACCGAGCCGCTGCGCACGGTGTTGCGGACCAACCCGCAGTACACGGCGAAGGGGTACGAGGGCGGGGACCGCCAGCCCTTCCAGGGCAGCGTCGAACAGATCGTCGAGGATCTGGTCGCCCACGCCGAGCTCGGTCTCGGCGAGATCTTCTTCGACCTCCAGAGCTCGGTGCGGGACGCCCAGGAACTGAAGGACGTGGCCGCCGAGGTGTACGAGGCGGCGCGGGCGGCCGGGGTCTGACCCGCACGCCGCGCACCCCGCGCCCCGCGGGGAAGGATCAGTCCTCGGGGAGTTCCACCGGGGCGATCTCGTCGTAGACGTCGCCGGGCCCGGGGTTGCTCGGGTCGGTCGTCCCGCCGAGCTGGTGCATGACGCCCCAGACCGCGTTCAGCGCGGTCTGGACGGCGCCCTCGGCCCAGCCGGCCGTCCAGGAGATGTCGTCGCCGGCGAGGAAGATGCCCCGCTTGTCCTCGGGCAGCGACTCCTGCATGAAGTGCGTGAACAGGCGGCGCTGGTAGCGGTAGTGGCCGGGCAGGTTGGCCTTGAACGCGCCCATGAAGTAGGGCTCGTTCTCCCAGGACACGGTCACCGGGTTGCCGATGATGTGCTTCCTGATGTCGACCTTCGGGTAGATCTCGCCGAGCGACTTCAGCATGACCTCCATCCGCTCGCTCGCGGACAGCGGCAGCCACTTGAGGCTGTCGTCGCACCACGTGTACGAGAGGCAGATGACGGCGGGCTTGTCCGGGCCCTCGTCCAGGAGGTAGGTACCGCGCGTCATGCGGTCGGTGAGCGTCATCGACATGACGTCACGCCCCGTCTCCTCGTCCTTGTCCAGCCAGAACGGCCGGTCGACGGGGACGAAGAGCTTGGAGCTCTCCATGTAGTGGGTGCGCTCGATCGCCGTCCAGTGGTCGATCGGGAAGAGCGAGTCGTCGCAGGCGACCTTGGAGAGCAGCATCCAGGACTGGGCGGTGAAGATCGCCGCCTTGAACGTACGGATGTCGCCGTTCGCGTCCGTCACCGTGATGCCGTTGCCCGCGGTGCGGTTCAGCCGGGTCACGGCCGGACGCGGGGCGCCGTCGTGCAGCGTGGACAGCGAGGTGCCGTACGCCCAGTGGACGATCTTCTCGGGCTCGCGCTCCCACAGCCGCAGCGGAAGCTGCTGGGAGCCGCCGACGATGCCGCGGTGGTGGTCGTCGGCCTCGGTGTAGACGACGCGCAGGATCTCCAGGATGGAGTTCGGGAAGTCGGTGTCCCAGCCGCCGGTGCCGAAGCCGACCTGGCCGAAGATCTCACGGTGCCGGAAGGACTTGAAGGACTCCGACTCGCAGAGGAAGCCGTAGAAGGTCTGGTTGTCGAGCTTCTCGACGAGCTTCGACCAGATCTCCCGGATGCGCGGCACATCGCGCTCGCGCATGGCCTGGTTCATGTCGGAGAAGTCGGCGCCGTCTTCAAGACAGGCGTTCCAGGCGTTCATCACGTCGCGGTAGACCTGCGGGAGGTCGTCGACGGAGGTCGCGTAGTGCGACTCGCCCTTGAGGTCGACGACCGTCGACGGGGTGGACTCGGCGAGGGGGTTGGGGAACGGCCGGGTCTCCAGGTCAACCAGGTCGATGTAGTGCTGGAGGGCGGTGGAGGACGGCGGGAAGCGCATCGCGCCCATCTCTGCGGTCAGCGAGGGGTCGCAGCCCTCGAAGCCGACCGTGCGCAGCCGGCCGCCGATCTCGTCCGCCTCGTACACGACGGGCTTGAGGCCCATCTTCATCAGCTCGTACGCGGCCACGATGCCGGACAGTCCGCCGCCGATGACGGCGACCTCGGTGCCGTGCTCGGTCGCGGGTATCTGCCCGAGGCCCGCGGGGTGCGCGAGGAAGTCGTCGTAGGCGTAGGGGAAGTCCGGGCCGAACATGGTGATCGGCGGCTGCTGCACGTCGGCGTGCTGGACGGCGGTGGGCACGGTGGACGTCATGGGGTCGGACTCCTTGCGCGAAAGCTGGTGAGGGGAAGGCTGGTTGGACCCGGCGGGCGGTCAGACGAGGGACGCGTAGAGACCGGGGCGGCGGTCCTTCAGATACGGGTTCGTCTCGCGCGAGGCCGCGAGGAGGACGGGGTCGGCGTCCGCCAGGACCAGTTCCTCGCCGCGGCCCGCGCGGGCCCGGGCGATGCCGTCGGGCGATGCCAGCGTGGACAGTCCGACGAACTCGAACTCCCCTTCCGGGCCGGTGCGGTTGACGTACGCGACGTACATCTGGTTCTCGAAGGCGCGCACCGGGACGACGGACTCGGCGACGAACTGGAACGGGTGCATCTGCGCGGTCGGCACGAGCAGCAGGTCGGTGCCGGCGAGGGCGTGCGCCCGGACGTTCTCCGGGAACTCGACGTCGTAGCAGATCATGAGGCCGACCCGGAGGCCGTTCAGTTCCGCCTGGACGACGGCCTGCTCGCCGGGCGTGAAGTGGTCGCGCTCGAAGCAGCCGAAGAGGTGGGTCTTGCGGTAGTTCGCGAGCCGGGTGCCGTCGGCGGAGATCAGCTGCACGGAGTTGAAGACGTTCGCTCCGCCGTCGGCCGGGGAGCCTTCGCCGTGACCCGCCTCGCGCTCGGGGTAGCCGTAGGCGACGGCCACGCCGTGCCGGGTGGCGATCTCGGCCACCGCGTCGGCGGAGTCGCCGTCGGCGGGCTCGGCGAGGCGCGCGATGTCGTCACCGATGGCGTAGCCGGTCAGGAACATCTCCGGCGTCACGATCAGCCCGGCGCCCGCTGCGACGGCGCGGCCCGCGGCCTCGTCGAGCACCTTGAGGTTCTCGACGATCGAGCCGGGGCGGCCGGAGCTCTGGAGCAGGGCTGTGCGCATGCGGGTTCTCCACCGGTACGAGGGGGGGTTCGGGGGGTCAGATAGACGGTACGGTCGGCCGGCGCGACGGGACAAGAAGGACCCGTTGCGCGCCACCGAACGATTCATTGCGTGCGCATGGCGCTCGGCGGCGATTCGTTGCGCACCCCGCCGCGCGCCCCGGTCATGACCCCGATTCCCTGGAGACGCAGGTCACAGACGGGTTCCGCACCCTGGGACGGAGAGGCCACGGAGACGACCCGGAGACGGACCGGGGAGGACAAGGAGACGAACCGGAGACGGACCGGAGACAGGGCGACACGTGGGGATTCCGGCCGGTCCGACCCCGTGTCCGGCGGTCCGGGCGGACGCTCACAGTTCGCGCAGCCGCTCCACGATCTCGCGCAGGAGTTCCGGGTCGGCCGCCGGGCCGCCGGGCGGCGGCCGGTACGGCTCGTCGATGCGCAGCAGACCGGCCTCGGCCAGGTCGCCGAGCAGGACGCGTACGACGGTCAGCGGCAGGTCGGCGTCCGCGGCGAGCTCGACGACCGGCCGGGGGCCGCGGCGGGCCAGGTCGAGCAGGGCCGCCGCCGCATGGTCGACACCGGGCTGCCCGGCGTCCGGCTCCAGGACCGTGACCTGCGACATCAGATCGATGACGTGCCGGTCCGAGGGCCGGGTCCGGCCCCCGGTGACGGTGTAGGGCCGGACCATCGGCCCGGTCTCGTCCTCGTACCAGTGCTCGTCGGTCACGGGCGGATCAGTGGCCCGCGGAGTCAGCCGCCGAACGTACGGCGGCGGCCATGTGGCGGCCGACGCGGCGGACGAGCAGTTCCATCTCGTGGGCGAGCTGTCCGACGTCCGTCTGGACTTCGCTGAGCACGGCCAGCCGGCTTCCGTCACCCGCCGGGGTGATGAAGAGGTAGGCGTCGTCGAGCATCACCATGGTCTGGCGCACCCCGCCCGCGGCGAAGCGCTCGCCCGCCGAACGGGCGAGGCTGTGGAAGCCGGAGCAGACCGCGGCGAGGTGTTCGATGTCCCGTCTGCGCATGCCGTCCGAGTAGCTCAGCGGCAGACCGTCGGCGGTGAGGAGCACGGCCTGGCGGACGTGGTCGGTCCTGGCCACCAGGTCGTCGAGCAGCCACCCGAGATCGGTGCCGGGCCGTTCGGTGCCGTCCCCGGACTCGGAGACACCGTCCGCCGGTTCCGGGTACTGGGCCTCGAAGGTCTGGGCGGGGTGCTCTGGGAGCTGGTCAGGGCGCATCGTCGGCGTCCGTCCCTTCCTCGGTGTCGGTTCGCTGCGCGGGGCCGGGCCGCGCGGGGCCGGACTGCACGGAGCCATGCCGCGTGGAGCCGGACCCGCTGGTGCCCGGCTGCGTGGGCAGGCCCTTGCGGCCGCGGTCGAGGCCGCGCTGGAAGGCCCCGAAGACCGCCCGCATCTCCTCCGGAGTGACCTCGCGCTCCGGCGTCTCGTCGGTCACCGGTCCCGCGGTGCGCAGCTCGGGGGCGAGGGCCCGCTGGCGGACCCGGGTGGGCAGCACGGGCGGGTCCGGAACCGAGGTGTCCTGCGCCGCGACGCCGACCTCCTGCTCGCGCCGCGCTCTCCGCTGCTCCGGGAGGACCACGGCACCCGTCCGCGAGGGCAGTGCCACCGGGTCCGGGTCCGCTCCCCCCGCCTGGCGCGCGGACTCCACCGGTTCGAGAACCGCCTCCGGCAGCAGCACCACCGCCGTCGTACCGCCGTACGGGGAGCGGCACAGCGTGACCTTGATGCCGTGCCGTGCGGCGAGCCGCCCCACCACGTACAGCCCGAGCCGGTCGTGCCGGGTGGGGTCGAAGTCGTCCGGCCGGGTGAGGGTGCGCTGGGCCTCCTCGATCTGCTCGGGCGCGAGACCGAGGCCGCGGTCGTCGATCTCCAGGACGAACCCGCTCCCGGCCCGCCCGGTGCGCAGGGTGACCTGGGTGCGCGGCGGTGAGAACACGGTGGCGTTCTCGACGAGTTCGGCGATCAGATGGACGACGTCGGCGACGGCGTCCGCCGCGACACCCACCTCGGGCATCGGGGGGACCACCACGCGCGTGTAGTGCTCGATCTCGCTCACCGCGGAGGACACCACCTCGGCGACGGGCACCGGCCGTCGCCAACGGCGGCCCGGGGCCGAGCCGGAGAGGATGATCAGACTCTCCGCGTGGCGCCGCATGCGCGTGGTGAGGTGATCGATCCGGAACAGGTCGTCCAGGACGTCCGGGTCGTCGGTGCGCCGCTCCAGCGTGTCGACGAGCTTGAGCTGGCGGTGGACGAGCGCCTGGTTGCGGCGGGCGATGTTCAGGAGGACCGCGAACAGCCCGCGGCGCAGGGTGGCTTGCTTGACGGCGGCCTCGACGGCGGCGAGCCGGGCGGTGTTGAAGGACCGGCCGACCTGGCCGATCTCGTCGGCCACCGCCTCCACGTCCGCCAGGGGCGGCGCCTCGGCGGCGGCGTCGACCTCCTCGCCCGCGCTCAACCGCTCCATGACATGCGGAAGCTGACGGTTGGTCAGCAGATCGGCGGCGTCCCGCAGCGACTCCAGGCGGCGCGAGATGCGTCGCGCGCCGCGCACCGCGAACCAGAGGGACAGTCCCACGGCGGCCAGCCCCAGCACGCCGACGATCGCGGCCTCGGCCAGCTGCTGGTAGGCGAACGCCCTACCGCGCGCGGCGGAGTTGAGCGCCGACCGGGTGCACAGCCGCATGTACCGCTTGACGGCGCGGTCGGTGGTGGTGCGCCAGGAGCCGGCCGCGACGGCCTCGCCCGCCCGCTGCGCGCCCGCCCGGAGCAGGGCGTCCTCGTCCCGGGTCAGTTCCTTGTGGAGGTCCTCGTGCTGGAAGTCCTCGAACAGGGCGCGCGAGTCGGCCGGGAGGTCGGGCACATAGGTCCGCTCGAAGACCCTGCGGTCCTCGATGGTCGCGGTGAGGGTGTCGTACTGGCGGTCGGTGAGCGTTCCGGCGGCCCGCGCCCCGGCGACGAGCGCGTCCTCGCGGGACACGAAATCCCGCACCCGCACCAGTTCGACGACGACCTGTGCCTCGCGGGCCAGTTGTCCCGCCTGGAGTGCCGTGAGCGCGGACTCGACGTCGAAGCCCGGTTCCACCAGGGCGCTGTATTCGGCCACGGCCCGGTCCCAGGTGACGGAGCGGGACAGCACCCGGCCGCGCAGCCTCTCCAGTCCGTCGGCGGAGTGGAGCATGGTGTCGAGCACCTGCCGCTGATGGCCGGAGAGCCGGCTTCGGTCCCCGTTCCGGACCGCCGTGCGCAGCGCGGTCACGGCGCGGTCGGTACGGCGCTCCTGGGCCAGCAGGTCGGTGCCCGCCTTCGTCCCGTTCGCGGCGCCCAAGTACGCGGCGGCCAGGCGCCGTTCGATCTGGATCTGGCCGATCGCCGTGTCGACCGGCGTGCCGAAGGTGTCGTAGACACCCTGGAGGCGGACGAGCGCGCGCAGTTCGCCGGTGACGGACACCATGGCGAAACTCCACAGCGTCATGAGGGCGATCACCGGAGCGATCGAGAGGGCCACGATCCGCGAACGGACCGTGGACGGACGACCGAAGGGCCAGCGCATGGTCTCCCCAGGACGACAGGACGGTCGGATGGCCGGGTGACGGTTGGTAACCCATCGGGTGTTACTCGCGGGTAGCGATCGCGGCTCAAAACTAGTGGATGGCGCGCCCGGACCGCAATGGTCCGGACTGACTCACCGTTCAACCCGTACGGCACGCACCGCCCGGCCCGTCTCGTCGGTCACCGTGGGGCAGGGCGAAGACCGTGACGACCGCCGCGTGGTCCGAGGGCCAGTCGTTGCCCGCGACTTCGGGCCAGGGCCACGGGGTGCCGCTGACCAGCGTGCGGGAGTCGAGAACGGTCAGGCCCCGGTGCAGGACGAAGTCGATCCGGTCCTGCGGTTCCGGGCGCCCGCTGCCGTCCTCGTGCTCGGCGTGGACGGGCGACCAGGTGTGCCCGGGATCCCGTACCGGGTCGGGGTGCGCCTCGCGGTAGGAGTCGCACAGGCCCGCCTCCTCGGCGGCCCGGGTCACCGGCCAGGCGACATCCGGCCAGTCCAGGTGCGAGGGCACGTTGAAGTCGCCGGTCAGGACGACCGGAACGGACGCGTCCGAGGTGTCGGCGATCCGCCGCAGGATCTCCCGCATCCGGTCGAGCCGCCCGCTCTCGTGCGCGACGAGTTCGGCGGCCGGCAGTCCGTCGAAGCGGGCCTCGTAGGGGCCGTACGGCGCGCAGTCGAGGTGGACGCTCCAGACGTCCACCCGCTGCCCGCCGCCCAGTTCGATCCGGACGCCGGTCCCCCCGTAGAAACCGACGTCCGGATCACCCAGCCCGGCGACGATCGGGTGGCGGCTGATGACACCGAGGTTGTCGCCCGCCCGGTGGTGGTGCCAGCCCAGGGCGTCGGCGAGTTCCCGCGCCGCGTCCCCGTACGTCTCCTGGAGGCCGACCACGTCCGCGCCCGTCTCGGCGATGACCTTGAGCTGCTTCTCGCGGTACCCGTCGACCTTGGTGCCGCCGTACCAGAGGTTCCAGCTCATCACCCGCAACTCGCCCGGGGCGACCATCGCGCGCAGCCGGGCCGGGGACACGCCCTCCAGACTGCCGAGCACGGTACGGCCGGCCGCGGGCGGGATGGGCGCGAGCGAGGGCACCGCGAGGACGGCGCAGCCCGCCGACTCGGCCGAGGTGACACCGGTCTGGGTGTCCTCGACGGCGACGCAGGCGGCGGGGTCGACGCCGAGGGCACGGCAGGCGGCGAGATAGGGGTCGGGGGCGGGCTTGGTGCGCTCGGTGTCGTCGGCGGTGACGGAGACGGCGAAGCGTTCGGCGCCGAGCGCTTCCAGGACGGTGTCGGCGACCGCGCGCGGGGAGGCGGTCACCAGGGCGGTGGGTACGCCTTCGCGGGCGAGCGCGTCGAGCAGTTCCGTCGCCCCGGGGCGAGGCACGATGCCCGTACGGACCCGGTCCGCGAACTGCTGGTGCAGCTCGGCGGCGATCTCCTCCCCCGGTGCGCCGGTGACCCCGGCCAGCCAGCCGGCGGTGTACTCGACGGGCCGCCCGAGCACCTGCGGCTGATCGGCCCCCGTCAGCGCGTGCCCGAACCCGTCGGCCACCTGCTCCACCGCCTCCCACCACAGCCGCTCGGTGTCCACGAGCGTGCCGTCCATGTCGAACAGGACGGCCTGGAGGGGAAGTCGGGCGGTGGTGCGGTGGGTCACGGTGTTCTCTTTCTTCGGTGGGGGACTTAGCGGGGGGATCGAGTAGGGGGACCGCGTGGGGGGATTGGTTCGGGCCGCGGAGTGGTCAGGTTCGGATGTGGGTGCCCTCCAGGGCGTCAGCGGGCGGTGCGGGGCCGGGGGCTCCGCGTAGGTGCACGGCCCCGCGCTCCCGGCCGTACGGTGCCGACCCGACGGCGGGTGCGGAGCTGCACGGCCGGGCGCCCCTGGCCGTACGGTGCCGACCGACGGCGGGGTCCGGGCGCCGGGTACGGCGCCAGGACACCCGCTGTGCCAACCCGCCGCACCGCGAGGTGCAGGCCGGCCAGTCGCCCCGCTGGACGGGCATGGCGCCGTACGGAGTCCGGCGTCCGGCGCCGGGCTGAACACGACGGCCGGCGCCGGCCGGGCGTGTCCGCCCGTCGCGCGGGACCGGCATCCGCACCGCACCCGCACCCGCGGGGTCCGTTCACCCCGTGGGCCTCGGCGCCGTACTCCCCGCGGAGACCTCTGCCGGTCTTCGCGGGCCGCGCCCCAGTCGTCGTGCCCCCGGATGCCACGCCCGGCGCGGTACCGGAAGTCGCCCCGCCCCCGGACGGGGCGACTTCCGGCGACCTCGGGCGGGCGCCCGATACCGGGTGCCTCAGCTCGTGCGCTCCGCGACCAGGACCGGACGGTCCGGCAGGGTGACGGTCGCGGCGGCGCCCGACGTGAGCGTCGCGGCCTCGTGCGTGGGCAGGTCGGCCTTGACCTCGGTGCCGTCGGCGAGCCGCACGGTCACCCGGGTGGCCGCGCCGAGGAACGCGGTGGCCACGACCCGCGCGTCACCCGCGTCGTCGGCGCTCACCCGGACCGCCTCCGGCCGTACCAGCACATCCACCTCCCCCGCGGCGGGCGCGTCCCCGTCCACCGGCAGCCGTCGGCCGAGGACTTCGACCCTGTCGCCGTCGAGGGTCCCCGGGATCCGGCTCATCGTGCCCACGAACTCGGCGACGAAGGCGGTGGCGGGGCGCCCGTACAACTCGGCGGGCGACGCGCACTGTTCGAGCCGGCCGGCCCGCATCACCGCGACCCGGTCCGCCATGGACAACGCCTCTTCCTGGTCGTGGGTCACGAACAGGGTGGTGATGCCGAGTTCCAGCTGGAGCCGGCGGATCTCCTCGCGCAGCGAGAGCCGCACCTTGGCGTCCAGCGCGGACAGCGGCTCGTCGAGCAGCAGGACGCGGGGCCGCAGCGCGAGCGCGCGGGCCAGCGCGACGCGCTGCTGCTGGCCGCCGGAGAGCTGGTGCGGGTACCGCTCACCCTTGTCCCCGAGGCCCACCAGATCGAGCAACTCGGCCGCGCGGGAGCGTCGTTCGGCCGTACGCACCTTGCGCATCCGCAGTCCGAAGGCCACGTTGTCCAGGGCGCTCAGATGCGGGAAGAGGCTGTACGACTGGAAGACCATCCCGGCGTCGCGGCGATGTGCCGGAACCCGGGTGATGTCCTCGCCGTCGACCAACACCTCACCGGAGTCGGGATGTTCGAAGCCGGCGAGCATGCGCAGCGCGGTGGTCTTGCCGCAGCCGGAGGGGCCGAGCAGGGCGAGCAGTTCACCGGGCCGGACGGTGAGGTCCAGGCCGTCGAGAGCGACGGTCGGACCGAACTCCCGCCGGAGCCCCCGGAATTCGACGGTGGCGGCCTTGTCGAGCGTGGCGACGGTCATGGTTATCCCCGGGAGGCGGAAGCGGTACGGGAGCGGCCGCCGAAGACGGCGAGCGCGAGGAGCAGTGCCCAGGTGAGGAACAGGCTGAGCACGGAGACGGCGACGGACATCTGGGCCTGCGAGCCGCCGACGTTGTAGATCCACACGGCGAACGGCTGGTAGCCGAGCAGGCGCGCGACCGTGAACTCGCCGAGCACCAGGGCCAGGGTGAGGAAGGAGGCGTTGAGCAGCGCGCCGCGCAGGTTGGGCAGCACCGCGCGCACGAGCGCCTGCGGGCGGCTCGCGCCGCAGCTTCGGGCCGCCTCGACGAGGGTGCGCACGTCGACGGCGCGCAGTCCCGCGTCCAGGGCCCGGTACACGAACGGCAGTGCCATCACGACGTACGCGAGGACGAGGACGATCGGGAAGCCCGGGTCCTGGATCGTCACGAACGTCTCGAACAGCGGGGTGCGCGACAAATACTCGGGACCCCACTTCAGGACGGTGGCGATACCGGCGACGAACGCGATCGGCGGGACGACCAGCGGCAGTGAGCACACCACCTCGACGACCGGCCGCAGCCTGGGTGAGCCGAGCCGCAACGCGACCGTGGCGGGCACCATCAGGAGCAGCACCACGACGATGGTCGCGGCGGCGAGCTCCAGCGAGAGCAGCAGACTGGAGACGAATCCGTCGGCGGACACGATCTGGGTGTAGGCGTCGAAGGTGACGCCCTGCCCCGGCACGTCGACCGTGAAGATCACGGACGCGGCCATGGGCACCAGGAAGTACAGCGCGGCGAGGGCGAGGACCGCCCAGCGCCACGGGTTCAGGCGAGCCATCGCGCGCTCCGTCGTTGCAGGGGCAGGTACACGGCCATGACCAGGCCCGCGATGAGGACCATGTCGAGGCTGAGGGCGAGCGCCACGTTCTCCTGGCCGACCAGCACGTTGCCGGAGATGGCGTCGGCGATCTGCAGGGTGACGAGCGGCACCGCGCTGCCCACCATGGCGGCGGCGGTGGCGTACGCGGCGAAGGCGCTGCCGAAGAGGAGCACGAGTCCGCCGAGGAGCGAGGGCGCGAGGACGGGCAGCGCCACGTGCCGCCAGTACTGGACGGAGGTGGCGCCGTTGTTCTGCGCCGCCTCGCGCCACTGGGAGCGCAGGCCGTCGAGGGCGGGCGTGATGGTGAGGACCATGAGCGGGATCAGGAAGTACAGGTAGACGACGACCAGGCCCCAGAAGCTGTAGAGGTTCCAGCCCTTGTCGGTGAGGCTCAGGTGCCGTGTCAGGACGCCGGAGTTGCCGAGGGTGGCGACGAAGGCGAAGGCCAGCGGGACGCCGCCGAAGTTGGCGAGGACCCCGGAGGCGGTGAGCACGGCCTCGCGCAGCGCGCGGAACCGGGAGGTGACCACGGCCTGGGCGAGCGGCAGTCCGAGGACGGTCGCGAGGCCCGCGGACACGGCGGACAGCTTGACGCTGCCGATCAGGGCGGTCAGGTACGCGCCCTGGAACGAGCCGGTCAGGTTCGCCGTGGTGTACGAACTGGCGCCGGTGGTCTGGTTCTTGACCGTGAAGGCGCCGTTGAGCATGGCGAGGGCGGGGACGCCGAAGGAGATCGCCACGAAGACGAGCAGCGGGAGGACGGCGAGCGGGCCGGTGGCGCGGCGCCGCCGCTGCTGGTGGGCAGCGGCGGGCGCCACGTCGGCCGGGGCCTTCGTGAGAGCGGTGGTCATCCGGAGACGGCCTTGCCCCAGCCCTGGGCGAGCACGGTCTTGGCCTTGCTCTGCTGGTCCTCGGTCGGGAAGCTCGGGGTGCCCGAGACCGCGGGGAGCTTCGCGGCGGCGGTCTTGTCGAGCGTGCCGGCCTTCTCCATCGCGGGCATCAGGACCGGGCGGGCGTACCCCTTGAGCCAGAGGTTCTGGCCCTCGGCGCTGTAGAGGTACTCCTGCCACAGACGGGCCGCCGCCGGGTGCGGGGCGTCCTTGTTGACGGCCTGGGAGTAGTACTGGGAGAACTGGCCGTCGGAGGGCACCGAGACCTTCCAGTCGACGCCCTTGGACTTGAACTCGTCGGCGTAACCGGCGTTCAGGTAGTCCCAGTCGATGCTGATGGGCGTCTCGCCCTTCTCGACGGTGGCCGGGGTCGACTCGACGGGCGTGTAGTTGCCGTTCTTCTTCAGCTTGGCGAAGAAGTCGAGGCCGGGCTGGATGTCGTCGAAGGAGCCGCCGCTCGCCAGCGAGGCCGCGTACACGCCGCCGAAGGCCGAACCGGACTTGGTGGGGTTGCCGTTGAGGGCGACCTGGCCCTTGTACTGCGGCTTGAGCAGGTCCTTGAAGGTCGTCGGGCACTCCTTGACCTTCTTGGCGTCGCAGCCGATGGAGATGTAGCCGCCGTAGTCGTTGTACCAGCGGCCGGCCGCGTCCTTCTGCCCCTCGGGGAGGTCGCCGAAGGCGGTCACCTTGTACGGGGCGAGCAGCCCCTGCTGGGCGGCGCTCAGCGCGAAGGAGCTGCCGAGGTCGAGGACGTCGGGGGCGCGGTCCTGGCCCTTGCGCGAGGTGACGGCGTTGATCTCGTCCTGGCTGGTGCCGTCCGGGCCCTCGACGTCGATCTTGATGCCGTACTTCTTGGTGAAGCCGTCTATGAGGGCGCCGTAGTTGGCCCAGTCGCGGGGAAGGGCGATCGCGTGCAGCGTGCCCTCCTTCTTCGCGGCCTTGACCAGGGCGTCGAGACCGCCGAAGTCGGCGGCGGAGGTCGCGGTGGCCGCGCTCTTGCCGTCGGCGGTGGTCGCCTTGTCGTCGGGAGCGGCGCCGCAGGCGCTCAGGGTGAGGGCTGCGGCGACGGCGAGGCCGCCGGTGAGGAGGGCGGTCCTCGGCAGGAACACGGTCACGGTCTCTCCAGGGTGACGCACGAGGGTGGGGTGGCACGGAGAACTTGTCTGAACAAGTTGGCCCCAGTAGGCCCGCCGATGGTGTCTTGTTCGTAAACTTTGGTGAAACCGTGACCCCCTATTCCCTGCACAATCCCGGCCGACGCGGATCACGGTCCGATGTCGATTAGGCTGATCAGGCTGTACACAGTGGTCGAATCAGAGGGGAAGAATGGCGGCGCGACACGAGGAGATCGCCGAGGAGCTGCGGCGGGCGATCGACCGCGAGGAGTACACCGTGGGCAGTCTGCTGCCGGCGGAGACCGACCTCGCGGCCCACTACGGCGTCTCGCGCGGCACGGTCCGCCAGGCCGTCGCGGCCCTGACCGCCGAGGGGCTCATCGGGTCACGCCAGGGCGCCCGCCGGGTGGTCCTCGCGGGCCGCCGCAGCCAGAGCTTCGCCGAACTGCGCAGTTTCGCCCAGTGGGCGCGCGCGATGGGGCGCGGGGCGACGGGACACGTGGTGGCGCAGGAGTACCGCCCGGCGACGGCGGAGGACGCCGTCCGTCTCCAACTCCGGGAGAGGACACCGGTGTTGCACGTACTGCGGGTGCGCGGCCTGGACGGCGAGCCGGTGTTGCTGGAGCGCACGGTGTACGCGGACTGGATCTCCCCCGCGGTGGCGGCGATCGAGCCAGAGTGCTCCTCCGTCACCCAGCGGCTCTTCGAGGACACCGGTCTGGTCTTCGCGTACGGCGAGCACGTCATCGACGCCGTCGCGGCGGGCGCCCAGGACGCCGACCTCCTCGGAGTCCGCCGCACCAGCCCCCTGCTGCGCGTCCGCCGCGTCACCACCACCCGCGAAGGCCGCCCGGTGGAATGGTCCGACGACCGCTACCGCTCGGACGCGGTGAGCTTCAGCGTCCACAACTCCATCGGGAACAACGCCCTGGCGAGGAAGACAGCGGAGTAGCGGTCCGCTAAGGGGACCGGGCCCCTCGGCAAGGCCGGGCGCGGGAGCGCCCGTAAGGGGCGCGAGGAACTGCGCGCCCAGCCACGACAGTCCCGCAGCCGCGCGGAGGCAGGCCCCCCACCCCCTCGGGCGCACCAGCCTTGATGGGGGCGCCGACTACGTGGGCGACCCCGAGGAAAACCTCCGCAGCAGCGGCGAAAGCACCAGAACGGACTTCGTCCGTTCCACGAACGGCTCCCCCGCGATCCGTTCGAGCACCCGCTCGAAGTGCCGCATGTCCGAGGCGAAGACCTGTACCACCGCGTCCGCCTCCCCCGTGACGGTGGAGGCGGCCACGACTTCCTGGTAGCGCTCCAGGCCGCGCTGGATGGTCTCCGGCGAGGTGTTCCGCCGGCAGTAGATCTCGACGAAGCCCTCGGTCTCCCAGCCGAGCGCCGCCGGGTCCACCCGTACGGTGAACCCGGTGATGGCCCCGGTGGCCCGCAGCCGGTCGACCCGCCGTTTCACGGCGGGCGCGGACAGGCCGACCAGTTGCCCGATGTCCGCGTAGGAGCGACGGGCGTCCTCGGCGAGGGCGTGCACGATGCGTTCGTCGAGATCGTTCAGCACTGCGGGTGGTTCACTTTTCTGCGAGATCCGGACCTGTTTGCGTCTGGGGTGCACTCAACCATGTTCCGGTGAGGGGGCATGCACACGGCCCCTGCTCCCGGGCAAGTACACGCGTACGGCCCCTGCGAAGCGCCGGAGGCGGACAGGGGCCGTACGAGGAGAGCTGGGGTGGGGGGCGGGTCAGCTCCAGCTGGCGTGCAGGGGCTTGCCCTCGGCGTAGCCGGCCGCGCTCTGGATGCCGACGATCGCGTTCTGGGCGAACTCCTCCAGGGAGTTGGCGCCCGCGTAGGTGCAGGAGGAGCGGACGCCCGCGATGACCGAGTCGATCAGGTCCTCGACGCCCGGACGGGACGGGTCGAGGAACATCCGCGAGGTGGAGATGCCCTCCTCGAACAGCGCCTTGCGGGCCCGGTCGTACGCGGACTCCTCGCTGGTGCGGTTCTTGACGGCCCGCGCGGACGCCATGCCGAACGACTCCTTGTACAGGCGTCCGTCGGCGTCCTGCTGGAGGTCGCCCGGGGACTCGTACGTGCCGGCGAACCAGGAGCCGATCATGACGTTGGACGCGCCGGCGGCCAGCGCCATCGCGACGTCGCGGGGGTGGCGGACACCGCCGTCGGCCCACACGTGCTTGCCGTACTTCTTGGCCTCGGCCGCGCACTCCAGGACCGCGGAGAACTGCGGCCGGCCGACGCCGGTCATCATGCGGGTGGTGCACATGGCGCCGGGGCCGACGCCGACCTTGATGATGTCGGCGCCCGCGTCGATGAGGTCCTTGACGCCCTCGGCGGCGACGATGTTGCCCGCGACGATCGGCACCCGCGGGTCGAGCGCGCGCACCGTCCTGACGGCGCTGATCATCGACTCCTGGTGACCGTGCGCCGTGTCGATGACGAGCGTGTCGACGCCCGCGTCCAGGAGCTGCTTGGCCTTGCCCGCCACATCGCCGTTGATGCCGACGGCGGCGGCGATGCGCAGCCTGCCGCCCGCGTCGGTGGCCGGCGTGTACAGGGTGGCGCGCAGGGCGCCCTTGCGGGTGAGGATGCCGGCCAGCTTGCCGTCCGCGTCCACGGCGGGGGCGTAGCGGCGGTTGGCGCCGTCGAGCCGGTTGAACGCCTCGCGGGGCTCGATGTCCGCGTCGAGGAGCAGCAGGTCCCTGGACATGACCTCGGACAGCTGGGTGAAGCGGTCCACGCCGGTCAGGTCGGTGTCGGTGACCACACCGACCGGACGGCCGTCCTCGTCCACGACGACGCCCGCGTTGTGCGCGCGCTTGGGCAGCAGCGCCAGCGCGTCGGCGACGGTCTGGTGGGGTGCGAGGACGATCGGGGTGTCGAGCACCAGATGGCGTCCCTTGACCCAGGAGACGACCTCGGTGATGACGTCGATCGGGATGTCCTGCGGAATGACGACAAGGCCCCCGCGGCGGGCGACGGTCTCGGCCATCCGGCGGCCCGCGATAGCCGTCATGTTGGCGACGACGAGCGGGATGGTGGTGCCCGTGCCGTCGGGAGAGCTGAGGTCCACGCCCTGACGCGAGCCGACCGCGGAGCGGCTGGGCACCATGAAGACGTCGTCGTACGTCAGGTCGTACGGGGGCTGGATGTCGTTGAGGAAACGCACGTGCTGCACATCCCAGTCGATCAGAGGTGGCCCCCGGACAGGTCAGCCAGGGGGAAGAGCACGTACTTCATTGTCCCATGACAGCCCCCGTGCGGTCGCCGGACAGATCATCCAGGCTGGTCAGGGGGCAATTGGTCGGATCCTCCAAGGCTGAGGACGACCGACAGCGCGGCGTCGAACTGCTGGTAGTGGCCGGCGGCCGACTCCAGGACCTCCTGGGCGGTCTCCCACTCGTCGGGCCGCGCCCTCGCGTACGGGCGCCAGCCGGTCACCACGAGCAGCCGGCCCGGACTGGCCGGTCCCCAGTCGGGGTCGCCCAGGACGTCGGCGAGCGCGTCCCAGTTCCGCCCGAACCACTCCGGCAGGTCGAGGGAGCGGACACAGCGCGCCATGAAGGCGGCCTTGTCGAGGACCCCGGTGAGGTCGAGCTCGGTGACCTGCCACCCGGCCGAACGGCAGACCTGCGCGAGCGGACCGTGCGTCATCTCAGCACCGCCTTGAACGAGTTGTAGTGATCGTCGGTGTAGAAGATCTCCCCCCGCTGCCCGGTGACGATGCGCCGGGCCCCGCGGTCGCGCTCACCCGGGGTCCGCACCGTGTACTCGTGGTAATACCCCCTGGCCTGCCCCGGCAGTTCCCGCTCGAAGTTGCCGAAGACGGCGCCGTCCTTGGCGTACGGGAAGGGGCCGCCCTGATCGATGAGGACGAGGGTGGCCCGCGCTTCGGCGGGGAGCGCCGCCGCGGGGACGGCCGGCAGGCCACCGGCCCAGGCAGGGGCCGCCGTGGCACGGCTCGCGGCACTGGCCGCGGAGTCGCCCGAGGCGGCGGTGCCCGTCGACGAGCAGCCCGCCAGCAGGACCGTCAGACAGACCAGCAGTCCCGCGAGCAGGCGGCCCGCGAACGCGCGAGGGGACGGCCGCAGCAGCATGACGTCGATGCTGCCACGGCCGTCCCCTCGCGGCGCGCGCTGGATGGTGCCCTCAGGGCCCGTCCGGGTCGGCCCGGTTCAGGGCCGGGCGCGGCGGCGGTCCCGCCGTCATCAGCGCGTCCGCGGCCGAGGTGTCCGTCACCAGACTGGTGACGAGCCCGGACCGCAGGACCGCGTCGATGGCGGCGGCCTTGCGCTGGCCGCCCGCTATGGCGACGACCTCGGGGATACGGCGCAGCCGGTCGGCCTCGACCGTGATGCAGCGCTCGCCCAGGTCACGCCCGACCCGCCGACCCTCGGCGTCGAAGAGGTGCGCGGACATCTCGGCGGCGACACCGAGGGACGCGTAGTGGGCGCGCTCCTCGTCGCTGAGCATGTCGTGCACCGTGGAGATGCCCGGCTCCCACGAGCCGATGGAGACGCAGGCGACCGTGACCTTGTCGAAGTACTCGAAGGCGCGGGCGATGCCCGTCTGGTTGCGCAGCGCCGCCGCGGTGGCGGCGTCGGGCAGCAGCATCGGCGCGTAGATGGGGTGGGCGTCGCCGCCCGACACCTGCGCGGCACGCCGGACCGCCTCGACGGAGCCGCGCTCGGCGGTCCCGGCGTCGTACACGCCCGTCAGCTGCACCACGGTGCACGGCGGGAGCCGGTCGAGGGCCGCCGCCATGTGGATCGTGGAGCGGCCCCAGGCGAGGCCGAGCACATCGCCCTCGTTGACGAGCTCGCCGAGCAGGTCGGCGGCCACCTCACCGAGGTTCTCCGGGTCGGGCGACTCCTCGGCCTCGGCCGGCGACTCGACGACCACGGCATGCCGCAGGCCGTAGCGGGCACGCAGCGCGTCCGAGCGCTCCGCGTCCAGCTCGGCGGGGACGCGGATCTCGATCCTCACGAGATCCCGTTCGAGAGCGGTCTCCAGGACCCGGGCCACCTTGAAGCGGCTGACGCCGAACTCCTCGGCGATCTGGATCTTGGATTTGCCCTCGAGGTAGAAGCGGCGGGCCATGGCCGCCGCCTGGACCAGCTCAGCGGGTCCCATCCGCATGGCTGACCGGCCCGCCGACATACCCGACACGGCGATCTCCTCACTTCTGTTCACACTCTGGATTCGCCGTTCATCCTTGCAGATCCGGCGCACTTGATCCGCCCTGATGGGCGGCGTTCACGTTCCCTTGGTTCAGTGGTCGCACGCCCACGGCGCATGGGCCGTCGCCTCCTGTGCCTGGGTGCGCAGTGCACGTACCGCCTGGGCCGGATCCGCGGCCCCGTACACCGCCGAACCGGCGACGAACACGTCGGCGCCCGCCTCCGCGCACCGCTCGATCGTCGACGCCGAGACACCGCCGTCGACCTGGAGCCACAGTTCCAGGCCGTGCTTGCTGATCAACTGGCGCGTGCGGCGGATCTTGGGGAGCATGATGTCGAGAAAGGCCTGGCCCCCGAATCCGGGCTCGACCGTCATGATCAGCAGCATGTCGAGCTCGGGCAGCAGATCCTCGTACGGCTCGATGGGGGTCGCGGGCTTGAGCGCCATCGAGGCACGGGCGCCCATGGCCCGGATCTCGCGGGCGAGCCGGACGGGCGCCGCGGCCGCCTCCACGTGGAAGGTGACCGAACCGGCCCCGGCTTCCACGTACTGGGGCGCCCACCGATCGGCGTCCTCGATCATCAGATGGCAGTCCAGCGGAATGTCCGTCGCACGGGCCAAAGACTCTACGACCGGCACCCCGAGCGTGAGGTTCGGTACGAAATGGTTGTCCATGACGTCGACATGGAGCCAGTCCGCGCCTTCCACCGCCCTTGTCTCCTCGGCAAGGCGGGCGAAGTCGGCGGACAGGATGCTGGGGTTGATCTGCACGGCCATGCCCCAAGACTGCCATGCCCCGGGCCGGTTGCCCGCCTCGGTCCGGACCTGGGTTGTTCCGCGCATGCCGTACGACCGTCCGCCATGCCGTCCTGGGCGGCCCAGCGGCGCTCCGTCCGACCCCTGGGGTGGGCATGAAGCGGCTCGACACCTGGAAGCGCGCGGCCATCGGGGTCGTGTGCGGACGCCGGTCCAAGTGGCTGGTCCTGGCCCTGTGGCTGCTGGTGCTCGTCTTCGTGGCACCGCTCGGAGCCAAGCTCAGTGACGCCCAGGACAACGACGCCCAGTCCTGGCTGCCTGGCTCTGCCGAGTCCACCCAAGTCCTCGACATCTCGAACGAGTTCCGGCCCGAGCAGATTCCCGCGGTCGTCGTCTACGCGCGCCCGGACGGCCTGACGCCGCAGGACCGGCGGCAGATCGCCGAGGACGTCCAGCAGGTGAGGGCGCTGCGGGAGCACGGCATCCGCGGCGCGGAGACCCGGGGACCGGTCTTCGACCGGCCGACGGATCCGCGCGCGGCCCAGATCTACATCCCCATCACCATGAACGCGACCGGCTGGCAGCGGATCGGCCCCGCGGTCGACTCCATCCGGCACCAGGTGGGCAAGGGCGCCGACGGGCTCTCCGTGCACGTCACCGGGCCCGGCGGTACCGCCGCGGACTCCTCCAACGCCTTCAAGGGCATCGACTCGACCCTGCTCTACGCCGCGATGGCCGTCGTCATCGTGATGCTGCTGATCACCTTCCGCAGCCCGACCCTGCTGTTCGTCCCGCTGCTCGGCGTGGTCGTCGCCCTGTTCACGGCCCAGGCGCTGATCTATCTGCTGGCCAAACACGCCGGTCTGACGGTGAACGGTCAGAGCGCGGGCATTCTCACCGTGCTCGTGTTCGGCGCGGGGACCGACTACGCGCTGCTGCTGGTCGCCCGCTACCGCGAGGAGCTGCGCCGCCACGAGGACCGCCACGAGGCGATGGCACTCGCCATGAACCGGGCGGGTCCGGCGATCCTCGCCTCGGGCGCGACGGTCGTGCTGAGCATGCTGGTGCTGCTGGTCGCCGAGATGAACTCGACGCGGGGCCTCGGCCCCGTCGCGGCGATCGGCGTGGGCGTCGCCCTGCTGACCATGCTCACGCTCTTCCCCGCCCTGCTGCTGGTCTTCGGACGCTGGATCTTCTGGCCCTCCGTCCCGCACGTCGGCTCGGCCGATCCGACCAAGAGCGGTGTCTGGGCGCGCATGGGCCGCCGGATCGCCCGCCGCCCCCGGACCACCTGGGTGGCCACGGCACTGGCGCTCGCGGTGCTGTCCCTGGGCCTGATCCAGCTGCGGGCCGCGGGCATCTCCAACGCCGACACCTTCACCGGGAAACCGGACTCGATCGTCGGCCAGCAGGTGTCGGCGCGCTACTTCCCCGCGGGCGACGGGGATCCCCTGGTCATCGTCTCCAACGCGGCCCAGGCCAGGGAGGTCGGCCATGCCGTGGCGGCGGACCCGGACGTGGTCCCGACGAGCATCGGTGTGCCGCCGGGCACCGCGCCCGAGCACGGCGGCCGGGTGCTGTTCGAGGCGACCACCCGCGCCCCCGCGGACAGCGCGGCGGCCAAGGCCACGGTGGAGCGCGTGCGCGACGCGGTGCACGCCGTACCCGGCGCCGACGCGAAGGTGGGCGGCGGCACGGCGGCCCTGCTGGACATGGAGAAGGCCCAGACGCACGACAACTACCTGGTCATCCCGCTCGTCCTGCTGGTGGTCCTGCTGGTCCTGAGCGTCCTGCTGCGCGCCCTGGTCGCTCCGCTCCTGCTGATCGGGACCGTGGTGCTGTCGCTGGCCACCGCGCTCGGCGTGAGCGCACTGGCCTTCCGGCACATCTTCGACTACGCGGGCGAGGACGTGGCCTTCCCGCTGTTCGTCTTCGTCTTCCTGGTGGCGCTCGGCATCGACTACAACATCTTCCTGACCACCCGTATCCGCGAGGAAGCGAGCCACAAGGGCACCCGCGCGGGTGTGGTGACGGGGCTCGCCACCACCGGGGCGGTGATCACCTCGGCCGGTCTCGTCCTCGCGGGCACCTTCGCGGCGCTCGGCACCCTGCCCATCGTGGGCTTCGCGGAGATCGGCTTCGCGGTGGCCCTCGGCGTGCTCCTGGACACCTTCGTGGTGCGCTCGGTACTGGTCACCGCGCTCTTCCTCGACGTGGGCCCGAAGGTGTGGTGGCCGAACCGGCTCGCCCGCGAGGACGGCGGCGGCCCGCCCCCGGACACGGCCGAGCCGGACGATTCCGGGGAGCCCGGAGGATCCGGGGAGTCCTCGAACCCGGCTTCGCCGCCCGGCTGACGAAGCAGGCCGGAGCAGGCCCACGCAGCGTGGGCGGAGCAGCGCCGCCCGTCGCGGGCTGAACGACGCCGGGGCGCGCGGCTCAGCAGAGCTGGGCGGCGCGGCTCGGCCGGATGGGCCGGCCGCGCCGCGGGGTCAGCCGGTCCTGCGGATCAGGGCCAGGTACATCGCGTCCGTCCCGTGCAGATGCGGCCACAGCTGTACGTCGGGGCCGTCCCCCAGGGCGGGCACGCCGGGCAGCAGCGGACGGGCGTCGAGCAGTTCGGCGGAGCCGTCCTCGAAGTGCTTGAGGACGTCGTCGACGACAGCGCGGGTCTCGGCGAGGTGCGGCGAGCAGGTCGCGTACCCGACGACACCGCCGACCCGCACCGATTCGAGCGCCGTGCGCAACAGCCCGCGCTGGAGCGTCGCGAAGCCGTCGAGGTCCTCGGGGCGACGCCGCCAGCGGGCCTCGGGACGGCGGCGCAGCGCGCCCAGGCCCGTGCAGGGCACGTCCATGAGCACCCGGTCGAAGGTGCCGGGCCGCCACGGCGGGCGGGTGCCGTCGGCCGCGATGACCTGGTAGGGGCCGGGGTTCCCGGCGAGCGCCTTGGCGACGAGCCCCGCCCGGTGCGGCTGCTTCTCGGAGGCGAGCAGGGTCGCGCCCCGCTGGGCGGCGAGGCCCGCCAGCATCGCGGCTTTGCCGCCGGGTCCGGCGCAGCCGTCCAGCCAGGCCCGGTCGGGCCCGTCGAGCGGCGCGTTCGCCAGGGCGACAGCGACGAGCTGGCTGCCCTCGTCCTGGACGCCCGCACGGCCCTCGCGTACGGCGTCGATGGCGCCCGGCTCGCCGCCCTCGGTGAGCCGCACGGCGTACGGCGACCAGCGCCCGGGCAGCGCCGAGTCCTCGTCGAGAGCGTCGAGGAGTTCTTCGGCGGTGGAGCGTCCCGGCCGGGCGACGAGGGTCACCTCGGGCCGTTCGTTGTCGGCCTCCAGCAGGTCCTCGATGCCGGCCCGGCCACCGCCCAGCGCGTCCCACAGCGCGGAGACGACCCAGCGCGGGTGCGAGTGCACGATGGCGAGATGGTCCTCGGCGTCCTCGTCGTAGGGCGGTGCGACCTGTTCCAGCCAGGCGTCGAGATCCTGCCGGGCGACCTTGCGCAGCACCGCGTTCACGAACTTGGCCCGCCCGTCGCCGAGCACCACCCGGGCCAGCTCGACGGAGGCGGAGACGGCGGCGTGCGTCGGGATGCGGGTGCCGAGCAGCTGGTGGACACCGAGGCTGAGCACATCGAGGACCGGCGGGTCGACCTCCCGCAGCGGCCGGTCGACACAGGCCGAGATGACGGCGTCGTACGTCCCCTGGCGGCGCAGCGTGCCGTACACCAGCTCGGTCGCGAGCGCGGCGTCCCGTGTGTCGAAGTCGCCCTTCTCCCGCGCCTTGCGCAGCAGCGGCGGCAGGACGAGGTTCGCGTACGCGTCCCGCTCGTCCACGGCCCGCAGCGCCTCGAAGGCGAGCATGCGGACCGGGTCCTTCTGGGGGCGGCGGTAGGGCTTGCCGGGCTTCTGCGGCCGACGGGGCTGCTCACTCACGAAAAAGGTGCTCCGGATCCAGGAAAAAGATGCGCTTATCAGCGTACGCCGCAGGGCCGACGTCAGACGCCGACCGACGCCAGACGGCCGATGCCAGACGTCAGACGCCGAGGCGCTCCCCGGAGGGAATCCGCACCCCGCGGGCCCAGTCCGCCGCGCGCATCGGCTTCTTGCCCTGGGCCTGCACCCAGAGCAGCTCGACGGCGTAGGAACCGGTGCCCACGTACACGTTGTTCTTGGCGACGGACAGCTCGCCCGGGGCGAGGTCCGTACGGTCGGGCACCGTCGCGACGTGGATGAGCTTGAGCCGCTCGTCCCGGAAGACGGTCCAGGAGCCGGGGGCGGGAGTGCAGCCGCGCACCACGCGGTCGACGCGCAGCGCCGGGGCGGTCCAGTCGACGTGGGCGCTCTCGACGGTGATCTTCGACGCCGTGCTGATGCCGTCCGCGGGCTGCGGTACGGCCTTGAGCGTGCCGTCCTCGATCCCGTCCATCGTCGCGGCGAGCAGTCCGGAGCCCGCGAAGGCGAGCCGCGTCAGCAGGTCCCCGCTGGTGTCGGTGGGACGGATCTCCTCGGTGACGGTCCCGTACACCGGTCCCGAGTCGAGGCCCTCCTCGATCAGGAAGGTGGTGGCGCCGGTGATCTCGTCGCCGGCCATGATCGCGTGCTGGACGGGGGCGGCGCCGCGCCAGGCCGGCAGCAGCGAGAAGTGCAGGTTGACCCAGCCCTGGGCGGGGATGTCGAGGGCGACCCGGGGCAGCAGAGCCCCGTAGGCGACGACGGGACAGCAGTCCGGGCCGATCTCCCGCAGCCGGGCCAGGAACTCCTCGTCCCGGGGCTTCACGGGCTTGAGCACCTCGATCCCGGCCTCTTCCGCCCGCACGGCGACCGGACTCGCGACGAGCCGTCGCCCCCGTCCGGCCGGCGCGTCCGGCCGGGTCACGACGGCGGCCACCTCGTGCCGCCCGGAGGCGATCAGGGCGTCCAGGGCGGGAACGGCGACCTCGGGGGTACCTGCGAAGACGAGCTTCATGGGTGGCGGTTGGCCTCTCGGGCGGGAGCTCTTCCATCCCCCGCGCGCGTGCCGGTTCAGGCGGAGCACGGGGCAGCGCACCAGTCTATGCCGCGCGGGGCCCAAGGGCTCGGGGGTTCTTCAGGGGCCATGTCCCCGGGCCGGCGCGGGCGGTGAGCTCCGCGCGTCGGCGTGGGCGGTCTCGCCCGCGCGTCGGCGCGGGCGGTGCGGCCCGCTCACCGGCGGGTGGGGCGCGTCCACCACACAACAGGGGGCGTACAGATTGGGACGCGCCCCGTGCATATGCCCTTGCGCCCCCGCAGCGTGACCACTCACCCGTCCACGCGTTGGTCAAGAAAGAGTTGACCACAGCGGGCGGCACCTGCGCGGCCCGATCCTTTTCAACGCCGGTTCGAGAGGCTTGTTCATGGCCGACCACGCAACCCACGACGCCCAGGCTCGGGCCAGCCTGCACTTGCTGGTGCGGGACATCGAGCGGGTCCGCCGGCAGGTGGACGCACTGCGCACGCTCACCGCCCAGTTGGGCAACGTCTACCGCCCGCGCCGCTCCGGCCCCTCCACGGGCTTCGTCGTCTACGGACGCGCCCCCGCCCCGACCGTCCGTCTCGCCCAGGAGCTGCGGGACAGCGTCGAGACCCTGGTCACGGCCGCCGTGGACTTCGACCGCTCACTCGGCTTCTCGTGGGACGCGGTGGGCTCGGCCCTCGGGGTCACCAAGCAGGCGGTGCACCGGCGTTACGGCGCGCGCCGCGCCGCCGCCCAGGCCGCCGCCGAGGCGGAGCGCGCCACGGAGCCGGCCGAGACGCGCACGGTCGCCGTCAACACGGCGCTTCCCTCGGTGCCGACCGTTCCCGCCACCCGCTCCATGCCGACCCAGCCGACGGCGGGGAGCCCCACCCTTCGCGACGAGGTCAGGCCCTCGGCCTTCCCGGGCCCACGCAACGGCTGACCGACCCCCGAGACGACAACTGCCTCCCGGCGCCAGGACCCCCGGGGGGCAGGCCTACGTCCACACCCCGCCCCGTCCACACCCCGGCCTCTCGGCACCGCCCCGCTCCCAGCTCCCAGCTCCCAGCTCCCAGCCGACCGTTCACGCCCAGGGCCCGAGTCCGTGTCCACCGCTCTCGCCCACGGCCCGCGCGCCGGCACCCGCACCTCACGCGCTCCGCGACGCCCGATCACGCGACCTCACCGGATCCCACCGGGCCTCGCCGGGCCTCACCCGATCTCGGGTATCACCCGATGTCAGGCGGATCGATCCGGATCCGTACGGGCTCGCTGCCACCGCGGGCCATACGCGCCGCCTGCGCACTCTTCAGAGCGGCCGCCAGCGCGGCGCCACTCCCGGGGGGTACCCGGATGAGCACCCTCTCCCCCGGCGGTCCGGGGGGCGGCCCACCGGGCCGCCGGGGCCGCCCGGCCTCCCCGGCCGGCAGCGGTACCGGCCCCAACACCTGGGCGTCGCGCGGCAGTTCGGCGGCGGCGAGGAACCCGGCGAGCGCCTCCGGAGCCCCGGACACCGCCGCCATCCGGGAGACGGGCGGAAATCCCAGTTCGGCCCGCTCGGCGAGCTCACGCACGGCGTGCCCGACGGGATCCCACCGTACGAGCGCCTGCACGGGCCGCAGGGTCGGTTCGGCCACGACCACGACCGTGCCGCCCGCTCCCTGTGGACGGACCAGCGCGGCGGCCCCTGTCCACCGGCGCAACGCGTCCTCGCCGGCCCGCAGATCGGGCCGTCCGAGCATCGCCCAGCCGTCGAGCAGCAGGGCCGCCGCGTACCCGCCCTCGGCGACGGGTTCGGCCCCCGGGGTGCTCACCACCAGGGCGGGCGCCGCTGACACCGTGTCCAGCACCTGTTCCCGCCCGGACGTGCGCACCGGCACGGCCGGGAACGCCCGGCCCAGTTCCTCGGCGGTCCGACGGGCGCCGACGACCTGCGCCCGCAGCCGGAACCCGCCGCACTCCTGGCAGTGCCAGGCAGTCTCGTCCCGCCCGCACCACGCACAGCGCAGCGCCTGGGCGTCCTGCGCCTCCAGCGGCCCCGCGCAGTGCCGGCACCGCGCGGGCGCCCGGCACTGGGCACACGCCATCCGGGGCACATATCCCCGCCGGGGAACCTGGACCAGCACCGGCCCCTGCCGCAGCCCCTCCCTGACGATCTGCCAGGCGAGCGTGGGCAGCCGGGCTGCCCGAGCGGCCTCGTCGCGCGCGAGATCGCCGTCCCCGACGGTCCGCACCAGTGGCGCGGCCGCGCGCACCTGTTCCCGGTCGGCGGCCAGCGGCAGCGCCCAGCCGCTCTCGACCAGTTGCGCCGCCTCCACCGTGCACGTCCAACTCCCCAGCAGGAAGCCGCACTTGTCGCGCGAGGCGCGTAGCTCCAGCACTTCCCGGACATGCGGGAAGGGAGCGTTGTCGTCGCTGTGTCCGTCGTCGCCGTCGTCCCAGACGGCGACAAGTCCCAGATTCCGTACGGGCGCGAACATGGCCGCCCTGGTACCGACCACGGCCCGTACGGACCCCCGTCGTACGGCGAGCCAGTCACGGTAGCGCCGCTCCTGCCCGGCGTCGGCGGTCAGCAGGGCGTGCTGCCCCTCCCCCATCAGGGCCTTGAGGGCGGTGTCCACGCGGGCGGCGGGCCGCCCCGCCGGTACGACGACGAGCGCGCCGCGCCCGGAGGCGAGCGTCGCCTGCACCGCGCGGGCGATCTCCTCGGCCCACTCGGGACCGGGCAGCGCGGTCCACACGGCGCGCGGGGCACCGCCGGAAGCGAGCGAGGCGAGGAAGTCCGCCCCCCTCCCGTACCGCAGCCAGGTCCCGGGGTCGGGTGCGGTGGGCGGCGGCGGGGGCACCGGCGACTCCCGTGCCTCGGCGCGGGCGTGCCGGGGCGGGACGGCCAGTTGCAGCACGTCGGCGAGCGATCCCGCGTACCGGTCGGCGACGGCGCGCGCGAGTCCCAGCAGTTCGGGCCCGAGGACGGGCTCGGGCGAGACCACCTGGGCGAGGGCGGCCAGCGGTCCCGAGTAGTCGGACTCGGCGACCCGCTCGACGAGGTATCCGTCGATCAGACCGCCGCCCTCGCGCCGGCCCTCCCGTACGTTGCGTCCGCCGGCGCCGAACCGCACCCGCACCCGCACGCCCGGCTGGGCGGCCTCGTCCAGGTCCTCGGGCACGGCGTAGTCGAAGTAGCGGTCGAGGTGCAGCACGCCTTTGTCGACGAGCACCCGCGCGACCGGCAGTTCCTTCGCGAGCGCGGCTCCCCGCCAGGTCCGCGGCTTCGCCTTCGGCGCCTTGGCCCGGCGCACGGCCTCCCGGATCAGCGCAAGCTGCTCGGGCGGCGCGCCGTCCGCGCCGTCCGCGCCGTCTGCCGGGTGCCCGTTCGCGCTGCTCACAGCAGTATTCCTACCAGACCGCACCGACAGCGCCGCCCGCCCGAGATCAGGGCGGCAGCGGATCGTGAACGCCCTCAGGGCGCCTTTGCCATGGACCGCTCGGCCATACCGGTCGGGGACCGGCAGCAGGATTCGAACCTGCGAGGGGCCATCCGCCCCAGAAGTATCCGCGGCCATCGCACCGGGCGGGACGACGTCGTTTCTCCCTGTCGGTTCTCCCGAGATCCAGGCGGCAGCGGAACGTTGATCCGGATTCACCGCACGCCATGGGCGTACTCCACCGAAGTAACCGCGGCCATCGCACCGGGAGATCACCAGCGTACGAATCCCGGCCCGTCGGGACCACTCTTTTTCCCGCGCAGCCGTGAGGCCCGGCACCCCTCTGGGTACCGGGCCTCACGGCTCTGACGAAGCGTTCGCCGACTACAGGCCCGCGGCCTTGCGCAGCGCGTCCACGCGGTCCGTGCGCTCCCACGTGAAGTCGGGCAGCTCGCGGCCGAAGTGGCCGTACGCGGCGGTCTGCGCGTAGATCGGCCGGAGCAGATCGAGGTCGCGGATGATGGCCGCCGGGCGGAGGTCGAAGACGTCCGTGATGGCGGTCTCGATCTTCTCGGCGTCGACCTTGGCGGTGCCGAAGGTCTCGACGAACAGACCGACCGGCTCGGCCTTGCCGATGGCGTAGGCGACCTGGACCTCGCAGCGCGAGGCGAGGCCCGCGGCCACGACGTTCTTCGCGACCCAGCGCATCGCGTACGCGGCGGAGCGGTCGACCTTGGACGGGTCCTTGCCGGAGAAGGCGCCGCCGCCGTGGCGGGCCATGCCACCGTACGTGTCGATGATGATCTTGCGGCCGGTGAGTCCGGCGTCGCCCATCGGACCGCCGATCTCGAAGCGGCCGGTCGGGTTCACCAGCAGGCGGTAGCCCTCGGTCTCCAGCTTGATGCCGTCGTCGAGGAGAGCCCTCAGCTCCGGCTCCACCACGAACTCGCGGATGTCGGGAGCGAGCAGCGAGTCCAGGTCGATGTCCGAGGCGTGCTGCGAGGAGACGACGACGGTGTCAAGACGGACCGCCTTGTCGCCGTCGTACTCGATGGTGACCTGGGTCTTGCCGTCGGGGCGCAGGTACGGGATGGTCCCGTTCTTGCGGACGTCGGACAGCCGGCGCGCGAGCCGGTGCGCGAGGTGGATCGGGAGCGGCATCAGGTTCGGGGTCTCGTCCGTCGCGTACCCGAACATCAGGCCCTGGTCACCCGCGCCCTGGCGGTCCAGCTCGTCCTCGTCACCCTCGACACGGGACTCGTACGCCGTGTCGACACCCTGCGCGATGTCCGGGGACTGGGAACCGATCGACACCGACACGCCGCAGGACGCCCCGTCGAAGCCCTTCTTCGACGAGTCGTAGCCGATCTCCAGGATCTTGTCGCGGACCAGCTGGGCGATCGGCGCGTACGCCTTGGTCGTGACCTCTCCGGCCACATGCACCTGGCCGGTCGTGATGAGCGTCTCCACGGCGACCCGGGACGTCGGGTCCTCGCGCAGAAGCGCGTCGAGAATGGTGTCGCTGATCTGGTCAGCGATCTTGTCGGGGTGGCCCTCGGTCACGGACTCCGAGGTGAACAGGCGACGGGACACAACGCTCCCTGTGGTTGCAGCGGCTGCTGGCTGATCATTGGTGGACGGGCCGGGGGCTGCGCCCGGCATCGTCCGAGAACAGTTTATCGGTCGCGCTCAGCCGCGGGACCCCTGTCTCGCCTCTCGAAACCCCTGTGACCTGCGGCACGGGCATTCTGCGCCATCGCCGTAGCTCTTCGCCAGGGTCGCCACGCCCGATTTCACGGTCTTTGGGGTGACGGGTGTGATGGGTGAGCTTTCACACCAGTCGGCGTGTCACCAGGTCCCACACGGTCTCGGCCAGTGCTTCCTTGGGTCCGTGGGGCACCGGGGTCTCACTGCCGTCGGCCCCGAGCACCACCGCCTCGTTCTCCTCGGAGCCGAAGGTCTTGCGCTCCCCCACCTCGTTCACCACCAGGAGATCGCAGCCCTTGCGCTCCAGTTTCGTCCGTCCGTTGGCGAGGACGTCGTCCGTCTCGGCGGCGAATCCGACCACCACCTGGCCGGGGCGGGCCCGGTCCGATGAGATCTCCGCGAGGATGTCCGGATTGCGGACCAGGACGATCGGCTCCGGCTCCTGGCCGTCCTTCTTCTTGATCTTCCCGGCCGCGTACGCCTGGGGCCGGAAGTCAGCCACCGCGGCCGCCATCACCACCGCGTCGGCGTCCGGGGCCGCCTTCAGCACGGCCTCCCGCATCTGCACGGCGGTGCCGACCTGGACCACGTCGACCCCGGCCGGGTCCGCGAGGCCCGTGTTCGCCGCGATCAGTGTGACCCGGGCGCCGCGCGCGGCGGCGGTGCGGGCGAGCGCGTACCCCTGCTTGCCGGAGGAGCGGTTGCCGAGGAAGCGGACGGGGTCGAGGGGCTCACGGGTGCCGCCCGCGCTGACGACGACATGGCGGCCGTCGAGATCCGGCTCGGTGACCCCGCGGGCGAGCACGCGGCGGCAGACCTCGAAGATCTCCCCCGGGTCGGGCAGCCGCCCCTTGCCGGTGTCGACGCCGGTCAGGCGCCCCACGGCGGGTTCGACGACCACGGCACCGCGCCGCCGCAGGGTCGCCACGTTCTCCTGGGTCGCCGGGTGCTCCCACATCTCGGTGTGCATGGCGGGCGCGAAGACGACCGGGCAGCGGGCGGTGAGCAGGGTGTTGGTGAGGAGGTCGTCGGCCAGTCCGTGGGCGGCCTTGGCGAGCAGGTCGGCGGTCGCCGGGGCGACCACCACGAGGTCGGCGTGCTGTCCGATGCGGACGTGCGGGACCTCGTGGACGTCCGACCAGACCTCGGTGGAGACGGGATGGCCCGAGAGCGCCGACCAGGTGGCGGCGCCGACGAAGTGCAGCGCGGACGCGGTGGGCACGACGCGCACGTCGTGGCCCGACTCCGTCAGTCGTCGCAGCAGTTCACAGGCCTTGTACGCGGCGATGCCACCGCTGACCCCCAGAACGACCTTCGGCTTGTCCACCGTCTCTCCCCGGGCTCGGAAACTTACGACTCCATGACACACCACAGGCCCGGCGGTCGCGCCGCCGGGCCTGGGATGAGCAAATGAACGACTACTGAGCGGGGCCTTCGACGGCCTCGGAGGTCAGCAGACCCGCGTTGATCTCGCGCAGGGCGATAGACAGCGGCTTCTCGTGGACGTGGGTGTCGACGAGCGGACCGACGTACTCGAGGAGGCCCTCGCCGAGCTGCGAGTAGTACGCGTTGATCTGGCGGGCGCGCTTGGCCGCGTAGATCACCAGGCTGTACTTCGAGTCGGTGGCCTCGAGAAGCTCGTCGATCGGAGGGTTGATGATGCCCTCGGGAGCAGTGATGGAAGAGGACACGCTCTGCCTTCCGAAAGGTGGAAATTGACCTAAAAGATCAAACAACTTCCACCAAGGCTAGCAGCTCGCGCGCCACGTCCTCGACGGAGGTGTTGACCAGGGTGATATCGAACTCCGGCTCGGCCGCCAGTTCGATCTTCGCCGCGTCCAGGCGGCGCTCGATCACCTCGGGCTGTTCGGTCCCCCGCCCGGTGAGCCTGCGCACCAGCTCCTCCCAGGAGGGCGGGGCCAGGAACACCAGCAGCGCGTCCCCCATGGACTCGCGGACCTGCCGGGCGCCCTGGAGGTCGATCTCCAGGAGCAGCGGCGCACCCGACTCCAGGTGCTCCAGGACGGCGGCGCGCGGAGTGCCGTAGCGGTTGCCGGCGAATTCGGCCCACTCCAGAAGCTCGCCGTTGGCGATCAGCTTGTCCATCTCGTCGTCGGAGACGAAGAAGTAGTGGACACCGTGCTTCTCACCGGGGCGCGGCTTGCGGGTCGTCGCCGACACCGAGAGCCATACCTCGGGGTGTTCCTTGCGCATATGAGCGACGACCGTGCTCTTGCCGACCCCTGAGGGGCCGGAGAGCACGGTCAGCCGCGGACGTTCACTCATGCAGCGATTATTCCAGCAATCCCGGGGTGTCCAGGACTCAGGCGCCGGAACCACCGAACTCGCGCTCCAAAGAGGCGATCTGATTCGAGCCGAGACCGCGCACACGGCGACTCTCGGAGATCCCGAGTCGCTCCATGATCTGCTTGGCGCGGACCTTGCCCACGCCCGGCAGGGACTCCAGGAGAGCGGAGACCTTCATCTTGCCGACGACGTCGTTCTCCTGGCCCTGCTTGATGACCTCGTGAAGCGAGGCGCCGGAGTGCTTGAGTCGATTCTTGACCTCGGCCCGCTCCCGGCGAGCCGCGGCGGCCTTTTCGAGCGCGGCTGCGCGCTGTTCAGGGGTAAGGGGCGGAAGAGCCACGCCTACGTCACCTCGGATGTCGAACTGTCGGATACGGACCGGTGAGGAACCTAGTCGCCCCACACCTGGGGGCAACGGGCAACACGCTTGCCCGATCTCCCCCCATCGCCTTTGAGGCCATGGGAGGTGCCCCACTCGACGGAGACTAGCGGGCAAGTGCGCCGGAGTCAGCGAGAACAGAGGAAAAGTCCTGGTCAGCCTCCCTGGGGCCCGACATTTCCGACATACCTCCCCGGATTTGAGAATGTATTCAGACTCGGGGCGCTCGGAAGGCACTCGCCGGAGGACTCTCGAACGGCTGTCGGAGGTCTCAGGCGGCCGCCACGGCCGCCCTGATCTCCTCCGCGAACCCCTCCGCCGACTCGCGCAGGGCCATGACGTCGGGACCGTGACGAAGGACACCCCGGCTCACGTTCGGGACGACATTGCGCACGGCGGACCCGAAGACGCCCGCCAGGTCGGCCGCGGCCGCTCCCTGGGCGCCGATGCCGGGTGCGAGGAGGGGGCCGTTGATGTCCAGGTCGTACGAGGAGAGATCGCCCAGCGTGGCGCCGACGACCGCTCCGAAGGAGCCGAGGGGCCTCTCGTCCGCGTTCTCGGCGGCCAGGTGCCCGAGCATCGTCGCCCCGACGGTGCGTCCGTCCGCGCGGACGGCGTGCTGCACCTCGCCGCCCTCCGGGTTGGAGGTGAGCGCGAGGACGAAGAGCCCGGCCCCGCTCTCGCGCGCCAGCTCCACCGCGGGTTTCAGCGAGCCGTAGCCCAGGTAGGGCGACACCGTCAGCGCGTCCGAGAAGAGCGGCGCGTCCTTGCGCAGGAAGGTCTCGGCGTACGCGGCCATGGTCGAGCCGATGTCGCCGCGCTTGGCGTCCATCACGACCAGCGCCCCGGCCGCCCGCGCCTGTTCGACCGACTTCTCCAGGACGGCGATCCCGCGCGACCCGAAGCGCTCGAAGAACGCGCTCTGCGGCTTCAGGACGGCGACCCGCTCGGCGAGCGCCTCGACGACCGTGCGGCTGAAACGCTCCAGACCCGCGATGTCGTCCCCGAGCCCCCAGTCGGCGAGCAGGGACGCGTGCGGGTCGATGCCCACGCACAGCGGACCGCGCTCGTCCATGGCGCGGCGAAGGCGCGCGCCGAAGGGTTCCAGGCTCATACGGACTTCCTCACGTCGGCGCCGACCGCGTCGGCGAGGGTGGCGTACGGGCTCGACCGCAGGCGGGCGGCGAGCCCCTTGTGGATGGCGCGGCCCCAGAAGGGACCCTCGTAGACGAAGGCGCTGTAGCCCTGGACCAGGGTGGCGCCGGCCAGGATGCGCTCCCAGGCGTCCTCGGCGTTCTCGACGCCGCCTACGCCCACCAGGGTGATGCGGTCGCCCACGCGCGCGTAGAGGCGGCGCAGCACCTCCAGGGAGCGCGCCTTGAGCGGCGCGCCGGAGAGACCGCCGGTCTCCTTCACGACAGAGGGGTCGGACGTCAGACCGAGCCCCTCGCGCGCGATGGTCGTGTTCGTGGCGATGATCCCGTCCAGGCCGAGTTCGACGGCGAGATCGGCGACCTCGTCGACGTCCTCGTCGGCGAGGTCGGGCGCGATCTTGACCAGGAGCGGGACGCGCCGGTCCGTGACGGCGCGGTCGGCGGCCTCGCGGACGGCGCTGAGCAGCGGGCGCAGCGCCTCGGTGGCCTGGAGGGCGCGCAGACCGGGGGTGTTCGGGGACGACACGTTCACGACGAGGTAGTCGGCGTGCCGGGCGAGCCGCTCGGCCGACTTCACGTAGTCGCCGACGGCCTCCGCCTCGGGGACGACCTTGGTCTTGCCGATGTTGACGCCCACGACGGTCCTGAAGACGGGCGTACGGGCCGCCAGGCGCTCGGAGACGGCCGCGGAGCCCTCGTTGTTGAATCCCATGCGGTTGATCAGCGCGCGGTCCGGCACGAGGCGGAACAGCCGCTTCTTGGGGTTGCCGGGCTGCGGCTCCCCGGTGACCGTGCCGATCTCGATGTGGTCGAAGCCCAGCATCGACATCCCGTCGATGGCCACGGCGTTCTTGTCGAAGCCCGCCGCGAGTCCGAAGGGGCCGTGCATGCGCAGCCCCAGCGCCTCGGTGCGCAGCTCCTTGTAGCGGGGCGCGAGCACGGCGGCGACGAAGGTGCGCAGGACGGGGACGCGGGCGACGAGGCGGATCCAGCGGAAGGCCAGGTGGTGGGCCTGCTCCGGGTCCATCCGCTGGAAGACCAGCTGGAAGAAGAGCTTGTACATGATCATGTCCTCGAAAGAGCCCGGTGAGGGGCGCCTCTTGAAGGGGCAAGGGGGGCTCATGCGGAGGGGGACACCGTTTCCGGTGTCCCCCTCTGGGCGGCTAGTCGCGCGCGGCGGTCAGATGCTCGGCGTGTTCCTGGAGCGAGCGCACGCCCACGTCACCGTGGTTGAGCGCGTCGATGCCCTGGACGGCGGCGGCGAGCGCCTGCACCGTCGTCAGGCACGGGACAGAGCGGGCCACGGCCGCCGTGCGGATCTCGTAGCCGTCGAGACGGCCGCCGGTGCCGTACGGCGTGTTGACGATGAGGTCGACCTCGCCGTCGTGGATGAGCTGGACGATCGTCTTCTCGCCGTTCGGGCCCTCGCCCTCGCTCTGCTTGCGCACGACCGTGGCGTGGATGCCGTTGCGCTTGAGGACCTCGGCCGTGCCGGAGGTGGCCATGAGCTCGAAGCCGTGGGCGACGAGTTCGCGCGCCGGGAAGATCATCGAGCGCTTGTCGCGGTTGGCGACCGAGATGAAGGCGCGGCCCTTGGTGGGCAGCGGGCCGTACGCGCCCGCCTGCGACTTGGCGTACGCCGTCCCGAACACCGAGTCGATGCCCATGACCTCGCCGGTGGAGCGCATCTCCGGGCCGAGCACCGTGTCGACACCGCGTCCGTGGATGTCGCGGAAGCGCGACCACGGCATGACGGCCTCCTTGACGGAGATCGGCGCGTCGAGCGGCAGGGTGCCGCCGTCGCCGTTCGCCGGAAGCAGGCCCTCGGCGCGCAGCTCGGCGACGGTCGCGCCCAGCGAGATACGGGCGGCGGCCTTCGCGAGCGGCACCGCGGTCGCCTTCGAGGTGAAGGGGACGGTGCGCGAGGCGCGCGGGTTGGCTTCGAGGACGTAGAGGATGTCGCCAGCCATCGCGAACTGGATGTTGATCAGACCGCGGACACCGACGCCCTTGGCGATGGCCTCCGTCGAGGCGCGCAGCCGCTTGATGTCGAATCCGCCGAGGGTGATCGGCGGGAGCGCGCACGCCGAGTCGCCGGAGTGGATGCCCGCCTCCTCGATGTGCTCCATGACGCCGCCGAGGTAGAGCTCCTCGCCGTCGTACAGCGCGTCGACGTCGATCTCGATCGCGTCGTCGAGGAACCGGTCGACCAGGACCGGCCGGGAGGGGCTGATCTCGGTCGACTCGGCGATGTACGAGGACAGCCGCGTCTCGTCGTACACGATCTCCATGCCGCGCCCGCCGAGGACGTACGAGGGCCGGACGAGGACGGGGTAGCCGATCTCGTCGGCGATGGCCTTGGCCTCGGTGAAGGTGGTGGCGGTGCCGTGCTTGGGGGCCGGCAGGCCCGCCTCCGCGAGGACGCGCCCGAAGGCGCCGCGGTCCTCGGCGGCGTGGATCGCCTCGGGCGGGGTGCCGACGACCGGCACGCCGTTGTCCTTGAGCGCCTGCGCCAGGCCGAGCGGGGTCTGGCCGCCGAGCTGCACGATCACACCGGCGATGGGACCGGCGAGCGACTCCGCGTGCACGATCTCCAGCACGTCCTCCAGCGTCAGCGGCTCGAAGTACAGGCGGTCGGAGGTGTCGTAGTCCGTGGAGACGGTCTCGGGGTTGCAGTTGACCATCACGGTCTCGTAGCCCGCGTCGCTGAGCGCGAAGGAGGCGTGGACGCAGGAGTAGTCGAACTCGATGCCCTGGCCGATGCGGTTCGGGCCGGAGCCGAGGATGATCACCGCGGGCTTCTCGCGCGGCGCGACCTCGGTCTCCTCGTCGTAGGAGGAGTAGAAGTACGGCGTCTTCGCCGCGAACTCGGCGGCGCAGGTGTCGACCGTCTTGTAGACCGGGCGCACGCCCAGCGCGTGCCGCACCTCGCGGACGACGTCCTCGCGCAGCCCGCGGATCTCGGCGATCTGGGCGTCGGAGAAGCCGTGCCGCTTGGCCTCGGCGAGCAGCTCGGGGTCGAGCTTGGCGGCGGCGGCCAGGTCGTCCGCGATCTCCTTGATCAGGAACAGCTGGTCGACGAACCACGGGTCGATCTTCGTGGACTCGAAGACCTCCTCCTGGGTGGCGCCCGCGCGGATGGCCTGCATGACGGTGTTGATGCGGCCGTCGGTGGGCCGGACGGCCTCGCGCAGCAGCTCGTCCTTGTCGCCGGGCTCACCCACGAAGGTGAACTGGCTGCCCTTCTTCTCCAGCGAGCGCAGCGCCTTCTGCAGCGCCTCGGTGAAGTTGCGGCCGATGGCCATGGCCTCGCCGACCGACTTCATGGTGGTCGTCAGGGTGGAGTCGGCGGACGGGAACTTCTCGAAGGCGAAGCGCGGGGCCTTCACGACGACGTAGTCGAGGGTCGGCTCGAAGGACGCCGGGGTCTTCTCGGTGATGTCGTTCGGGATCTCGTCGAGCGTGTAGCCGACGGCGAGCTTGGCCGCGATCTTGGCGATCGGGAAGCCGGTCGCCTTGGAGGCGAGCGCCGAGGACCGGGAGACGCGCGGGTTCATCTCGATGACGATGATGCGGCCGTCGACGGGGTTGACCGCGAACTGGATGTTGCAGCCGCCGGTGTCCACGCCGACCTCGCGGATGATCGCGATGCCGATGTCGCGCAGCCGCTGGTACTCGCGGTCGGTCAGCGTCATGGCCGGGGCGACGGTGATGGAGTCGCCGGTGTGGACGCCCATGGGGTCGAAGTTCTCGATGGAGCAGACGACCACGACGTTGTCGTTCTTGTCGCGCATCAGCTCCAGCTCGTACTCCTTCCAGCCGAGGATGGACTCCTCCAGGAGCACCTCGGTGGTCGGGGAGAGCGTGAGGCCCTGGCCTGCGATGCGGCGCAGCTCCTCCTCGTCGTGGGCGAAGCCGGAGCCGGCGCCGCCCATGGTGAAGGAGGGGCGGACGACGACGGGGTAGCCGCCGAGCGTCTCGACGCCGTTGATGACGTCGTCCATGGTGTGGCAGATGACGGACAGGGCGGATTCGCCGTGGCCGATCTTCTCGCGCACGGCCTCGACGACGCCCTTGAAGAGGTCGCGGTCCTCGCCCTTGTTGATCGCCTCGATGTTGGCACCGATCAGCTCGACGCCGTACTTCTCCAGCACACCCTGCTCGTGCATGGAGATCGCGGTGTTGAGGGCCGTCTGGCCGCCGAGGGTCGGCAGCAGGACGTCCGGGCGCTCCTTGGCGATGATCTTCTCGACGAACTCGGGGGTGATCGGCTCGACGTAGGTGGCGTCGGCGATCTCCGGGTCGGTCATGATCGTCGCCGGGTTGGAGTTGACGAGGATGACCCGCAGGCCCTCGGCGCGCAGGACGCGGCACGCCTGGGTGCCGGAGTAGTCGAACTCGGCGGCCTGGCCGATGACGATCGGGCCGGAGCCGATGACCAGGACGGACTGGATATCGGTGCGCTTAGGCACGCTGGCCCTCCATCAGGACTGTTTCCATCAAAGACGTGAAGCGGTCGAACAGGTAGGCGGCGTCGTGCGGGCCCGCTGCCGCTTCGGGGTGGTACTGGACGCTGAAGGCCGGCTGGTCGAGCAGGTGGAGGCCCTCCACCACGTTGTCGTTGAGGCAGACGTGGGAGACCTCGGCGCGGCCGTAGGGGGTCTGGGAGACCTCGTCGAGCGGGGCGTCGACGGCGAAGCCGTGGTTGTGCGCGGTGACCTCGACCTTGCCGGTCGTACGGTCCTGCACCGGCTGGTTGATGCCGCGGTGGCCGTACTTCAGCTTGTACGTGCCGAAGCCGAGGGCCCGGCCGAGGATCTGGTTGCCGAAGCAGATGCCGAAGAGCGGGGTCTTCCGGGCGAGGACTTCCCGCATGACGGCGACGGGACCGTCGGCGGTCGCCGGGTCGCCGGGGCCGTTGGAGAAGAAGACGCCGTCGGGGTTCACGGCGTAGATGTCCTCGGCGGTGGCCGTCGCGGGCAGCACGTGCACCTCGATGCCGCGTTCGGCCATCCGGTGCGGGGTCATGCCCTTGATGCCCAGGTCGACGGCGGCGACGGTGAACTTCTTCGTGCCGATGGCGGGGACGACGTACGTCTCCTTGGTGGCGACCTCGGCGGCGAGGTTCGCGCCCTTCATCTCGGGCGCCTGGCGCACCTCGGCGAGCATGGTGCCCGCGTCGGGCAGCGCGTTGCCGGAGAAGATGCCGACGCGCATGGCGCCGCGCTCGCGCAGATGCCGGGTGAGGGCGCGGGTGTCGATACCGCTGATGCCGACGACGCCCTGGGTGCGCAGTTCCTCGTCCAGGGAGCGCCGCGAGCGCCAGTTGGAGGGCACGCGCGCGGGGTCGCGGACGACGTATCCGGCGACCCAGATCCGCTTCGACTCGGGGTCCTCGTCGTTGACGCCGGTGTTGCCGACGTGCGGGGCGGTCATCACGACGACCTGGCGGTGGTACGACGGGTCGGTGAGGGTCTCCTGGTAGCCGGTCATGCCGGTGGAGAACACCGCTTCGCCGAAGGTCACCCCCACGGCCCCGTAGGCGCGGCCGCGGAAGACCCGGCCGTCCTCCAGGACGAGTACGGCGGGAAGCGCCTTTTCCCTCTGCGAGGCGTTCCCCTGAGTGGAGGTCGTCATCGTGCGCCTTCCGTTTCCGTCTTGTTGATCATGTCGTTCAGGGTGTCGGCCCATTCGTTGTGCTCGGCCGCGCGGTCCGAGCGGAAACCGGAGTCGAGGAGCCTGTCGCCGTGCGCCCAGGTGACGACGAGGAGTCCGCCCTCGGTGAGGACCTTGCCCGCGATGCCCTTGTCGAGCCGGGCCTCGCGCAGTTGAGAGGCCGGGATGAAGAAGTCGTCCGCTCCGGGGCGTACGACGTCCAGTCCCGCGTCCGTCAGGGTGAGCTCGGCCCGGCTGCGGGTGCCCAGGCCGTGCGCCACGATGCGGTCGAGCCACTGCCCGGCGGTGGTGGAGCCGTGGTAGCGGCCGCTCATGCCCAGTCTCACCGGCCCGGGGTCTTCCGGCGCGGTGGGCAGCTCGGGCAGGTCGCCCTGGAGGGTGCCGCGCCACTTCCAGCCCTCGCGCATCAGCCAGTAGACGAGCGCGACGAACAGGGCGAGGCCGACGAGCCAGCCGATCCGGGCGGACCAGTCGGTCACTTCCGCCGACTTCTGTCCGGCGGCGGCCAGGGAGATGAGAGGTGTCACGCGAGCTTCCCGTCGACGAGGGTGGCCTTGCCCCGCAGCCAGGTGTGGGTGACCCTGCCCGGCAGCTCACGACCCTCGTAGGGGGTGTTGCGGCTGCGCGAGGCGAAGCCAGCGGGGTCCACCGCCCCACGGTATGCCGTGTCGACCAGCGTGAGGTTGGCGGGCTCGCCTGCCGAGACGGGACGTCCGTGGCCCGCGGCCCGGCCGATCGCGGCGGGCTTGACGGACATCCGGTCGGCGACACCGGCCCAGTCGAGCAGTCCGGTCTCGACCATCGTCTGCTGGACGACGGACAGCGCGGTCTCCAGGCCGACCATGCCCATGGCGGCGGCGGCCCACTCGCAGTCCTTGTCCTCGTGCGGGTGCGGCGCGTGGTCGGTCGCGACGATGTCGATCGTGCCGTCGGCGAGCGCCTCGCGCAGCGCCATGACGTCCCGCTCGGTGCGCAGCGGCGGGTTGACCTTGTAGACCGGGTTGTACGAACGCACCAGTTCGTCGGTGAGGAGCAGGTGGTGCGGGGTGACCTCGGCGGTGACGTCGATGCCGCGGGACTTGGCCCAGCGGACGATCTCGACGGACCCGGCGGTCGACAGGTGGCAGATGTGGACGCGGGAGCCGACGTGCTCGGCGAGCAGGACGTCGCGGGCGATGATCGATTCCTCGGCCACCGCGGGCCAGCCGCCGAGTCCGAGCTCGGCGGAGACGACGCCCTCGTTCATCTGGGCGCCCTCGGTGAGGCGGGGCTCCTGGGCGTGCTGGGCGACGACGCCGCCGAAGGCCTTCACGTACTCCAGCGCGCGGCGCATGATCACCGCGTCGTCGACGCACTTGCCGTCGTCGGAGAAGACCGTGACACCGGCCGCGGACTCGTGCATCGCGCCCAGTTCGGCGAGCTTCTTGCCCTCAAGGCCGACGGTGACGGCGCCGATCGGCTGCACGTCGCAGTAGCCGTGCTCCTGGCCGAGCCGGTAGACCTGCTCGACCACGCCGGCCGTGTCGGCGACCGGGAAGGTGTTGGCCATGGCGAACACGGCCGTGAAACCGCCGCTCGCCGCCGCGCGCGTGCCGGTCAGCACGGTCTCGGAGTCCTCGCGGCCGGGCTCGCGCAGATGGGTGTGCAGGTCGACGAGGCCCGGCAGCAGCACCTTGCCGTCGGCCTCGACGACCTCCGCGCCTTCGCCGGACAGTCCGGTACCGACCTCGGCGACGGTCTCGCCGTCGATCAGGACGTCCTGCGGCTCGCCGCCGAGCACCCTCGCACCACGGATCAGGATCTTGCTCATGTGTTACTTCTCCTCGGTACGGGTGTGGGTGACGGCGGGCTCGTTGCCGCCCAGGAGCAGGTACAGGACGGCCATCCGGATGGAGACACCGTTGGCGACCTGCTCGACGACGGTGCAGCGCTCGGAGTCGGCGACCTCGGCGGTGATCTCCATGCCGCGGACCATCGGACCGGGGTGCATGACGATGGCGTGTTCCGGCATTTTCGCCATGCGCTCGCCGTCGAGCCCGTAGCGACGCGAGTACTCGCGCTCGGTCGGGAAGAACGCCGCGTTCATCCGCTCGCGCTGCACGCGCAGCATCATCACGGCGTCGGACTTGGAGAGGGTGCTGTCGAGGTCGTACGAGATCTCGCAGGGCCAGGCCTCCACGCCGACCGGCACCAGGGTGGGCGGCGCGACGAGGGTGACCTCGGCGCCGAGGGTGTGCAGCAGGTCGACGTTGGAGCGGGCGACGCGGCTGTGCAGGACGTCGCCGACGATCGTGATGCGTTTGCCGGCCAGGTCCTGGCCGATCCCGGCGTCCCGGCCGACGAGGCGGCGGCGCATGGTGAAGGCGTCGAGCAGGGCCTGCGTGGGGTGCTGGTGGGTGCCGTCGCCCGCGTTGATGACGACGGCGTCGATCCAGCCGGAGGTGGCGAGCCGGTACGGGGCTCCGGAGGCGCCGTGCCGGATGACGACGGCGTCGACCCCCATGGCCTCCAGGGTCTGGGCGGTGTCCTTGAGGGACTCGCCCTTGGAGACGCTCGACCCCTTGGCGGTGAAGTTGATGACGTCCGCGGAGAGGCGCTTCTCGGCGGCCTCGAAGGAGATCCGGGTCCGGGTCGAGTCCTCGAAGAAGAGGTTGACGACGGTGCGGCCGCGCAGGGTCGGCAGCTTCTTGATCGGCCGGTCGGCGACCCGGGCCATCTCCTCGGCGGTGTCGAGGATCAGGACGGCGTCGTCGCGGGTGAGGTCGGCGGCCGAGATGAGATGACGCTGCATCTGTCAGGCTCCGTAAGGAAGTTCAGGGAGGATTCGGGCATGCGGGCGCGCGGGAGCGCACTCGGTGGCGGGGACCGGAGTGCTACTGGGGCTCGCCCGGGGAGGTCCGCTTGGCACCGAGCAGCACGGTGTCGCGACCGTCCTCCTCGGCGAGCTGGACCTTGACCGTCTCCCGCAACGACGTGGGGAGGTTCTTGCCGACGTAGTCGGCGCGGATGGGCAGTTCGCGGTGGCCCCGGTCGACCAGGACGGCGAGCTGCACGGCGCGCGGGCGGCCGATGTCGTTCAGCGCGTCGAGCGCGGCCCGGATGGTGCGGCCGGAGAAGAGCACGTCGTCGACGAGGACGACGAGGCGGCCGTCGATGCCGTCACCGGGGATCTCGGTGCGGGCCAGCGCACGCGGCGGATGCATGCGCAGGTCGTCGCGGTACATGGTGATGTCCAGGGAGCCGACCGGGATCTTGCGGCCGGTGATCTCCTGGAGCTTCTCGGCCAGCCTGCGGGCGAGGAACACACCCCGGGTCGGAATGCCGAGGAGCACCACGTCGTCGGCGCCCTTGGCGCGTTCGACGATCTCGTGGGCGATGCGCGTCAGCACCCGTTCGATGTCGGGAGCCTCCAGAACGGGCCGCGCATCGGCTTCGTACTGCTGCCTGTCGTGCTGAGTGTCCATAGGAAACGGACCTCCTTCTCCGCCTCACGGGACGGATCATTAAAGGACGTCGGAATTGCGCCATCAACGCTACCAGCCCGGCAACGCACCTGATCACATCCCTTTGAGCCACCTCCGGCGACACCCGTGCGGGGGCCGGTCGAAAATCCTTCGGCTTGACGGGGGAGAGTAACGCTGCGTAACCTCACAGTGAGTCACCAGCCGCGCGGCGGAGCCGCACGTTGATACAGCGTCCGGGGAGCTATATGTCCAGCGAATACGCCAAACAGCTCGGGGCCAAGCTCCGCGCCATCCGCACCCAGCAGGGCCTTTCCCTCCATGGCGTCGAGGAGAAGTCCCAGGGACGCTGGAAGGCGGTCGTGGTCGGTTCGTACGAGCGCGGCGACCGCGCCGTCACCGTACAGCGCCTCGCCGAACTGGCGGACTTCTACGGGGTTCCGGTCCAGGAGCTGCTGCCCGGGACCACGCCGGGCGGGGCCGCCGAGCCGCCGCCGAAGCTGGTCCTCGACCTTGAGCGGCTGGCGCACGTGCCGGCCGAGAAGGCGGGCCCGCTGCAGCGCTACGCGGCGACGATCCAGTCCCAGCGCGGCGACTACAACGGCAAGGTGCTGTCGATCCGCCAGGACGACCTGCGCACCCTCGCCGTGATCTACGACCAGTCCCCCTCGGTCCTGACCGAGCAGCTGATCAGCTGGGGCGTCCTGGACGCGGACGCGCGCCGCGCGGTCGCCCACGACGAGGGCTGAATCCCTTAGGACAGCTCTGCAGAAACGTGGGGGGGGGGGGGGGGGGGGGGGGGGGGGGGGGGGGGGGGGGGGGAGGGGGGGGCGGGGGGGGGGGGGGGGGGGGGGGGGGGGGGGGGAGAGAGAAGACAGAA
>NZ_JBVJCT010000009.1:144917-154270 GCF_055588305.1 Streptomyces sp. NPDC042002
CAAGGAGGATTTCTCCCCCCTGGCACAATCCCCAACAACCCCTCCCGGCGGTGCCCCCCCCCCCCCCCCCCCCCCCCCCCCCCCGGCGGCCGTCTGCGGGCCTCGGGAGCCTTCGAGGTACCGGAACGCCGAGAACCCGCACGGGAACGCCGGAGGGCCCGCAGCACGATCGCTGCGGGCCCTCCGGCGTTCCGTACGTCCCCTCCGGGCCGTACGGCTACGGCTGTCGGCTAGTCCTCGTCGCGGCGGAGCGACGGCTTCAGGTCCTTCAGCCGGCCCAGCAGGCCGTTCACGAACGAGGGCGACTCGTCCGTGGAGAACTCCTTCGCCAGCTGCACCGCCTCGTCGAGCACCACGGCGTCCGGGGTCTCGTCGACCCAGATCAGCTCGTAGGCACCGAGGCGCAGGATGTTGCGGTCGACGACCGGCATCCTGTCCAGCGTCCAGCCGACGGCGTACTGCGCGATGAGCTCGTCGATCCGCCTCACCTTGGTGGCGTAGCCCTCGACCAGCTGCATCGTGTACTCGCTGACCGGCGGCTGCCGGGTGTCTGACCGGGAGTGCCGGATCCAGTCCGCGAGGACCGTCAGGACGTCCACGCCGCGCTGGTCGCCCTCGAAGAGGATCTGGAAGGCGCGCTTGCGGGCCGTGTTGCGGGCAGCCACGGTTAGCTGTTCACCCGGCCGAGGTAGTCGCTGGTGCGGGTGTCGACCTTGATCTTCTCACCGGTGGTGATGAAGAGCGGGACCTGGATCTGGTGGCCGGTCTCCAGGGTGGCGGGCTTGGTGCCACCGGTGGAGCGGTCGCCCTGGACGCCCGGCTCGGTCTCCTGGATGACCAGCTCGACGGCGGCCGGCAGCTCGACGAAGAGCACCGAGCCCTCGTGCTGGGCGACGGTGGCCGTGAAGCCCTCGATCAGGAAGTTGGCGGCATCGCCGACGGACTTGCGGTCGACCATGAGCTGGTCGTACGTGTCCATGTCCATGAAGACGAAGTACTCGCCGTCCATGTACGAGAACTGCATGTCGCGCTTGTCGATCGTGGCCGTCTCGACCTTGACGCCGGCGTTGAACGTCTTGTCGACGACCTTGCCGGAGAGCACGTTCTTCAGCTTGGTGCGCACGAAGGCCGGGCCCTTGCCGGGCTTGACGTGCTGGAACTCGACGACGGACCAGAGCTGGCCTCCGTCGAGCTTGAGCACCAGGCCGTTCTTGAGGTCGTTCGTGGAAGCCACGGTTGCGGAATCTCCTGGACTGACGTGGACGACCACGGCGCACGCGCACAGCTCAAAAGCTAGAGCGCGAGCAGCTCCTTGGTCGTGATGGTGAGTAGCTCGGGTCCGCCGTCCGCCTCAGGGCGTACGACGAGCGTGTCATCGATCCTGACACCGCCCCGGCCCGGAAGGTGGACCCCCGGTTCGACGGTGACCGGCACGCAAGCGTCCAGTTTACCCATGGCCGCGGGGGCAAGCTGCGGGTCCTCGTCGATTTCGAGCCCGACACCGTGCCCCGTCAGCGGCGGAAGCCCTTCGGTATGGCCCCCGGAGCCCAGTACCTGACGGGCCGCGCGGTCCACGTCGCGGTAGGCGGCACCGGGTGCCAGCGCCTCCCGGCCAGCGCGCTGGGCGGCGAAGACGAGGTCGTACAGCTCGATCTGCCAGTCGGCGGGCGAGGTGCCGATCACGAACGTACGACCGATCTCACATCGGTAGCCGCGGTAGGTCGCGCCGAGACAGACGGAGAGGAAGTCACCCTCCTCGACGCGCCGGTCGGTGGGCCGGTGGCCGCGCCGTCCCGAGTTCGGGCCGGTGCCGACCGAGGTCGCGAAGGCCGGTCCGTCCGCGCCGTGGTCGACGAGCCGGCGCTCCAGCTCCAGGGCGAGATGGCGTTCCGTGCGGCCGACGAGAATGGATTCGAGGAGTTCGCCGAGCGCCTGGTCGGCGATCTCGGCGCCGATCCGCAGACAGGAGATCTCCTCCTCGTCCTTGATCACGCGCAGCTGTTCCACCGCGCCGCCCAGGTCGGCCAGGCGCAGCCGCGGCGCGACCGAGCCGAGCGCGCGGTGCCGGGTCACGGTCAGGTGGTGTTCCTCGACCGCGAGGGACTCGGCACCCTGGCCGGCCGCCAGACCGGCGGCCGCGACGGCGGGATCACCGCCGGCGCGCGGCAGCACCCTGACGTTCAGCGCCTCGTCGGGGCGCCCTTCCACGGCCTCACCGGTCGGCGGACCGCCGCACAGCAGCACGTCCTCGCCGCTGCCGAGCAGGAGCACGGAGCCGTGCGGCGCCGCGCCCGCGAGATACCTCACATTGGCGGGGCGGGTCACCAGCGCGGTCGCGCTGCCACCCGCCGTACTGCGTTCCCTGAGCCGCTCTCTGCGGGCCGCGTACACCTCTGACATGAACCGAGCGTACGAGCGGGGGCCGGATGCCGCCGGTTCAGAGGGCCGGACGGGTAACCCGGCACCCGGACGGGCGGAAGCGGTGCCCGCTCACCACTGCGGAGGGCTGGCGATCGACCGCGCGAGGACGTCGTCCAGGACGCGGGCCGTGGCCGCCACGTCGAGCTGCGAGTTGTCGATGATCGGGAGCCCGGAGCCGTACCAGCCGGCCATCCGTCCGTGGATGCGGGCGACCTCCTCGTCGCTGAGCCTGCGGTTCCCGGAGCGCTCGGCGTTGCGCTCCAGGACCACCTCCAGGCCCGGCAGAAGCACGACCGGCAGCAGCCCGGGGCCCACGTGCCGCTTCCAGCCGCCGAGTCCGACGACCGGGCGGTCCGGGAAGACGGCGTCGTCGAGGATGCACGAGATGCCGTTGGCCAGGAAGTTGCGGGCGGCGAAGCCGCAGGTGCGGCGGGCGAGACGGTACTGCGCCTCGGAGTGGTCGTTCCATCCCGACTGCGGGTCGGCGAAGCCCGAGCGCACCCATTCGCGTACGTCGTCGAGGCTGATGTGCGCCGTGGGCACCCGGCGGTGGTCCGCCCAGTACTTGGCGACGCTGGTCTTCCCGGCGCCCGCGGGGCCGATGAGCAGGACCGCGAGGGTGGTGGCCGCCGGATCGGGCGCGCCCGTGGCGGGCGGCGGGCTCGGCATGGCCACGGAGACGCCCGGGGGCAGCCGCACATGCCCGGTGCTGTCCGGCGCGGGCGGGACGGGAGGGTGCGGCGGAGGCTGCGCCGAGGGGTACTGCGGAGGCTGCGGTGGCATCTGGTGCGGCGGCAGGTGATGCTGCGGGACCTGGGCGGGAGGGGCGCCGGGCGGCACCGGCGCTCCGGCGAAGCCCGGAGCGGGCGCGGGACCCTGCTGCCCCGGGTACTGACCGGCCGGCGACCATCCGGCGGCCGGTCCTTGCCCCGGCTGGTGGGGCGGCGGCAGCGGAGCCCCCACTGCGTGCTGCATCCGGTGCCACTCCGTCTCGTACAGGCGATGTGCGCTGGCGGACGGGACGCCGGTCCCGTCGCTACCGAACGGTACCTTCCCCGGCCGCCGTTGTGTGAACGGCCGGGGAGCGTGCGAAGTGCCCGGGAAAGAGAGGCAAAACGGGTTGAGCAGGGGTCCTTCGGACCATACGTCCGTGCGGGGCGCGGCCCGTTACTCGCCGACCTCGCCGTAGGCCGCGAGCAGGACGGCCGGATCCGGGCCCTCCAGGACGGTCGGCTTGGCCAGCCCGTCGAGGACGATGAAGCGCAGCAGATCCCCGCGGGACTTCTTGTCGACCTTCATGTTCTCCACGAGCTTGGGCCACTGGTCGTAGCGGTAGCTCAGCGGGAGACCGACGGACTCCAGGATCGTGCGGTGCCGGTCGGCGGTCGCGTCGTCCAACCGGCCCGCGAGACGGCCGAGTTCGGCGGCGAAGTGCATGCCGACGGAGACCGCCGCGCCGTGCCGCCACTTGTAGCGCTCGTTCTTCTCGATGGCGTGGGCCAGCGTGTGGCCGTAGTTGAGGATCTCGCGCAGCCCCGACTCCTTGAGGTCGCCGGAGACGACCTCGGCCTTGACCTTGACGGAGCGCTCGATCAGCTCGGCGGTGTGCGGGCCGGCGGGCGTCCTGGCCGCCTCGGGGTCGGACTCGATGAGCTCCAGGATCACCGGGTCGGCGATGAAGCCGGCCTTGATGATCTCCGCGAGCCCGGAGACGTAGTCGTTGACCGGCAGCGAGTCGAGCGCGGCCAGGTCGCAGAGCACGCCCGCGGGCGGGTGGAAGGCACCGACGAGGTTCTTGCCCTCGGCGGTGTTGATGCCGGTCTTGCCGCCGACCGCCGCGTCGACCATGGCGAGCACGGTGGTGGGCACGGCGATCCAGCGCACCCCGCGCAGCCAGGTCGCCGCCACGAAGCCGGCCAGGTCGGTGGTGGCACCGCCGCCGACGCCGACGATGACGTCGGTGCGGGTGAAGCCGGACTGGCCCAGCGCCTTCCAGCAGTAGGCCGCGACCTCGGCGGTCTTGGCCTCCTCCGCGTTCGGCACCTGGATGGCGACGGTCTCGAAGCCCTGCTCCGCCAGGTCGGCGCGCAGCGCCTCGCCGGTGCCGTCGAGCGCCTCGGGGTGGATCACGGCGACGCGCTTGGCCTTGTGGCCGATCAACCCACCGAGTTCGCCGAGGAGTTGACGGCCGATCAGGACCTCGTAGGGGTCGGTGCCCGCGCTGCCGCCGACCTGGACACGGGTCACTGCCTCGCTCATGCTTCCTTCAACTCCAGTGCGTCGAGGACCCCTTGGGCGACCTCTTGGGGGGTAAGGCCGTCGGTCGCCACGACCGCTCGGGCGACTTCGGTGTACAGGTGGCGGCGTGCCTCCATCAGCTCGCGCCACTGCCGGCGGGGGTTGACGGCGAGCAGCGGCCGGGCCGCGTTCAGTCCGGTGCGTTGAACCGCCTCCTCGACGTCCATCGAGAGGTAGACGACCTGGTGTCCCGCCAGCAGCGCGCGGGTGTCGGCGTCGAGGACCGAACCGCCGCCCAGCGCCAGCACACCGTCGTGGTCGGCGAGCGCCTCGCGCACCGCCCGCTTCTCGATCGCGCGGAAGGCGGCTTCGCCGTCGTCGAGGAAGATGTCGGCGATGGTGCGGCCCCGCTCGGTCACGATGTCGTCGTCCGTGTCCCGGTAGCCGCAGCCGAGGCGCTCGGCCACGAGCGCGCCCACCGTGGACTTGCCGACCCCCATCGGGCCGACCAGGACCAGCCGTGGCGCGGTCACCGGATGACCAGGTTCTCGAGGTAGCTCCGCACGTTCCGGCGGGTCTCGGGGACGCTGTCGCCGCCGAACTTCTCGGCGACCGCGTCGGCGAGGACGAGGGCGACCATGGCCTCGGCGACGATGCCGGCGGCCGGGACCGCGCAGACGTCGGAGCGCTGGTGGTGGGCCTTGGCGGCCTCGCCGGTGGCGACGTCGATGGTGGCCAGCGCGCGCGGCACGGTGGCGATCGGCTTCATCGCGGCGCGGACGCGCAGCAGCTCACCGGTGGTCAGACCGCCCTCGGTGCCACCGGAGCGGCCGGTGGAGCGGCGGATGCCGTCCTCCGTGTGGACGATCTCGTCGTGGGCCTGCGAACCGGGCACGCGGGCCAGTTCGAAGCCGTCGCCGACCTCGACGCCCTTGATGGCCTGGATGCCCATGAGCGCGGCCGCGAGCCGGGCGTCGAGACGGCGGTCCCAGTGCACGTGCGAGCCGAGGCCCACCGGCACGCCGTACGCGAGCACCTCGACGACGCCGCCGAGCGTGTCGCCGTCCTTGTGGGCCTGGTCGATCTCGGCGACCATCGCCTTCGAGGCGTCGGCGTCGAGGCAGCGCACCGGGTCGGCGTCGAGCTTCTCCACGTCGGACGGCTTCGGGTAGACGCCGTACGGCGCCTTGGCCGCGGCCAGTTCGACGACGTGCGAGACGATCTCGATCCCGGCCGTCTCCTTCAGGTACGAGCGGGCGACCGCGCCGAGCGCGACACGGGCCGCGGTCTCGCGGGCGGAGGCGCGCTCCAGGATCGGCCGGGCCTCGTCGAAGCCGTACTTCTGCATGCCGGCGAGGTCGGCGTGGCCGGGCCGGGGGCGGGTCAGCGGGGCGTTGCGGGCGAGGTCGGCGAGGATCTCCGGGGCGACCGGGTCGGCCGCCATGACCTGCTCCCACTTGGGCCACTCGGTGTTGCCGACCATGACCGCGATCGGGGAGCCGAGGGTGAGACCGTGCCGGACGCCGCCGAGGAAGGTGACCTCGTCGCGCTCGAACTTCATCCGGGCGCCGCGTCCATAGCCCAGGCGCCGCCGGGCGAGGTGGTCCGCCACCATCTCCGTGGTGATCGGGACGCCGGCCGGAAGGCCCTCCAGCGTCGCGACAAGTGCGGGACCGTGGGACTCCCCCGCGGTCAGCCAGCGCAACCTGCTCAACGGTGCTCCTCATGCTCGCGCCCTGGTACTGCTGCGTACACGCGTCCTCGCGTACGGCGACGGCGCGACCGGGTGCGTGGCCCTGGCCCGCCGCCTCCGATCCTCCCACGTCCGGTATCGGGAACCGGCCGCAGGTCCATCAGGCGGACGCACCGGGCCGCGTACGCCCCGGGCCGCGTACGCCCCGGGGAGAGCCGGAGCGGGCCCGTCCCGGACCGTCCCGGCGGCCCGGGTCCCGGGCTGCGTCCGGCTGCGTCACGAGGGCCTCCACGCCCTGCGGGCCCGCCGTGCTCCGCGGGGCTCGCGGCCGTCCGCGGGGTTCCGGGGCGGCGGACGTCCGCGTCTCGCCGATGGCGGCGCCGACGGGGTTCACGCGCCACAGCGCGTCCCACGTCCCCGGCAACAACCCGTGGACGCGGCACACCGCCACCCCGCCGGCCTCGACCGGAGTCGCCCGCCGGCGTCGGACCGTGTGGACGGCGCGGCACGGTCCGACGGCCCCGAGGGGGTCGCCTACCGGGCGGCGAGGGCCTGTTCGCCCGCCTTGCGCATGGCGGTGAGCGGCGCGGGCGTCCGCCCGGTCATCCGCTCGACCTGGAGCACCGCCTGGTGCACGAGCAGATCGAGCCCGCCGACCACGGCCCCGCCGTACGCCGACCAGCGTGCCGCGAGATCGGTCGGCCAGGGGTCGTACAGCACGTCGAAGAGGGTCGCGGGGCGCTCCGGCACGGCGGCGGCCAGCGCGTCCGTGGTCCCCGCCGGAGTCGTGGCGATCACCAGCGGAGCCCGCAGCGCCTGTTCGACGTCGGCCCAGTCCTCGGTGCGCACCTCGATGCCCAGCCGCTCGCCCCACTGCCGCATCTCGGCGGCCCGCTCCTTGCTGCGGACGTACGCCACCACCTCGCCGGTGCAGATCCGCGCGAGGGCGGCCAGCGCGGAGGACGCGGTGGCGCCCGCGCCGAGAACGGCGGCCGAGTCGACCTGCTCGATCCCCCGCTCGCGCAGCGCGGCGACCATCCCGGGGATGTCGGTGTTGTCGCCGACGCGCCGCCCGTCCTCGGTGAACACGACGGTGTTGACCGCCTCGACGGAGGCCGCCGTCTCGCTGATCTCGTCGACCAGCGGCATCACGGCCCGCTTGAGCGGCATGGTCAGCGACAGCCCGGCCCACTCCGGTCCGAGGTCCTCGAAGAAACCGGGCAGGGCCTTCTCGTCGACCTCGAAGCGGTCGTACGACCAGTCCGCGAGGCCCAGTTCGCGGTACGCGGCGCGATGCAGCACCGGGGAGAGGGAGTGGGCGATAGGGGAACCGAGCACCGCGGCCCGGCGGGCGTCAGTTGCCCGAGCTGGCATTGAACTTTTCCTTGAGCTTCTCGAACTGAGCCAGGGTCTTGGCGAATTCGGTATTGTTCCGACCGTCCGTCGCCACGAAATAGAGCCAGCCGTCCTTCGTGGGATTGAACACCGCCCTGAAGGCGTCGTCACCCGGGTTACCGATCGGACCGGGCGGCAGACCCGTGTGGTAATACGTGTTGTACGGGTCCGGATTGCTGTTGATCTCGGACTCGCTGATGTGAATCTTGCTCTGGCCCTTCAGGTAATTGAAGGTCGAGTCGAACTGCAGTTTCTGGTTGGTCTCGGTGTTGGTGGCCTTCAGTCGGTTGTAGACGACCTCGGCCATCTTGCGGTAGTCGTCGTGCGTCTTGCCCTCGGCCTGGACCAGGCTCGCGACCGTGACCACCTGCAAGGGATTGTCGAGATTGAGGGATTTCGCCTTCGCCACGAGTCCCAGCGCCACGTACTTCTTGTTGGCCTGCGCGACCATGGACTTCAGCACGGTCTCCGGCTTCATGCCCTTGGCCGCGGGATACGTGAGCGGGTAAAGGAATCCTTCCAGCGGATCCTTTATTTCCTTGTTGCTGTTCGCCCAGCTCGGGAGCCCCAGGCTCTTGTATTCCTTCTTCGCGACACGACCGGTGGTGCCGTCGGCGAGCCCGAGCTTCTTGTCGATCAGCGTGTACACCTGGGCATTGCGGGCACCGGGAAACACGACCACGTTGTTCTGGCTCTTGGGGTCGAGCATCAGGTCGACGGCGCTCGCGGCCGACATCCCCTTGCGCAGGAGATAGGCACCAACCTGAATCGACTTGCCCTTGGGATTCTCCTGCTGAGCGGAGACAAAGGCGTCGACGCTCTTGACGACACCGAGCGCTTTGAGCTTCTGGCCGATCGCATAACCGCCCTCGCCCTTGGCGATGATGACGGCGACCTGTCCCGAACCCTCGCCCGCAAAATCGGGAGCCGAGCCGAAACGATTCTGGTAGTAGTGGTAGCCGAAAACCCCGGCTCCGGCGAGAACGCCTCCGAAGACCACGACGACCACCAGGCAGGCACAGCCGCTGCGGCGCTTCTTCTTGCCCGTGCCACCGCCCCGGCCCTTGCGGTCACCGCGGCCCTTGTGGCCCTTCGGGTCGTCATCGTCGTCGTCGAAGTCGTCGTCATCGTCGTCGCCACCGGCGAAGAAGGCGTGCTCGCCCTGGTCCGGTCCGGGGTCCCAGTCGGGCTCCGGTTCGGGTTCGGCTCGGCGCGGGGCGGGTTCGGCGCCGCGCCGGGCGGGCGGCTCGGGCGGCGGATAGGCGTCGGGGGTGTTGTAGAAGTCGGGCTGCTCACCCGTGTACTGGCCGGCGTAGGGGTCGGCAGGATCGGCGGCGTAGGGCGACTGGCCCTGCGCCCCGGAATTCCGGCCGCCATCGGCGTACTGCTGCTGCCCTTGGCCGGGGTACTGCTGGCCGCCCTGGCCGTTGAACTGCTGCTGCCCCTGGTCGCCGTACTGCTGCTGACCCTGGCCCGGGTACTGCTGCTGCCCCTGACCGGGGTACTGCTGCCCGCCCTGGCCGTTGAACTGCTGCTGCCCCTGGTCGCCGTACTGCTGCTGACCCTGGCCCGGGTACTGCTGCTGCCCCTGACCGGGGTACTGCTG
>NZ_JBVJCT010000009.1:154369-271099 GCF_055588305.1 Streptomyces sp. NPDC042002
GCCCGCCCTGGTCGCCGTACTGCTGGCCCTGACCCGGGTACTGCTGCTGGCCCTGGAACTGCTGCTGGTCCTGGTACTGCCCCGGCTGGCCCTGGTTGCCGTACTGCTGCTGCCCCTGGCCCCAGTCACCCTGCTGCTGCGGATAGTGCTGCGGCTGGCCGCCGTCGTAGGCGGACTGGCCGTCGGCGGCCTGTCCGCCCCATCCGCTGTCCCCGTACAACGGGTCCTCCGGATGCCACGGTTCGGAGCCAGGGCCCCGGCCATACTCAGTCATCGATCCCCTACGAGCCGCGAGCCGGCAGCGGCCGGCTCATGGCTCGGCTCCCGTCCGCCTCTTTGCTGTGCGAGGGCTGTTCGAACACCATCGCATCGGGCGGAACGTTACCGTATCGCGATCAGATGACCACTTCGACGCCCTCGCCGGGCGACTTGCCTGACACCCGTTCGGATTCCAGCGCCTGCTGCAGAATGATGACGGCCGCCGCCTGGTCGATGACCGACCGGCCCTTCTTCGATTTCACGCCCGCTGCGCGCAGCCCCTGACCGGCGGTCACTGTGGTCATCCTCTCATCCACGAGCCGTACCGGAACAGGAGCGATCCCTTCCGCGAGCTCCTGGGCGAAGGCGCGGACCTTGACCGCGGCGGGACCCTCGCCCCCCTTGAGGGAGCGAGGGAGCCCGACGACGACCTCGATCGGCTCGTACTCCTCGACGAGCTGCCGCAACCGGCGGTGGGCGGCCGGGATGTCACGTCCCGGGACCGTCTCCACCGGTGTCGCGAGGATCCCGTCGGGGTCGCACGAGGCGACCCCGATCCGGGCGTCCCCGACGTCGATCGCGAGCCGACGTCCTCTGCGCATGTCCACGGCCCTTACTTGGCCGTCTCGGCGACGAGGCGCTGGACCGCGTCGATGGCCTCGCCGACGGCGGCGGAGTTCTGGCCGCCGCCCTGAGCGACGTCCGGCTTGCCGCCACCGCCGCCACCGAGGGTCTTGGCGGCCGCGCGGACCAGTTCGCCGGCCTTCAGACCGCGCTCGCGGGCGGCCTCGTTGGTGGCGATGACCGTCAGCGGCTTGCCGCCCGCGACCGTGAACAGGGCGACGACGGCGGCCCGTCCGCCCTGGATGCGGCCGCGCACGTCGAGGACCAGCTTGCGCAGGTCGTCGGCGCCCGTGCCGTCCGGGACCTGACCGGTGACCAGGGCGACGCCGCCCACGTCCTTGGCGGACTCCACGAGACCGGCGGCGGCCTGCAGGACCTTCTCCGCGCGGAACTTCTCGATCTCCTTCTCGGCGTCCTTCAGCTTGCCGAGCATGGCGGAGACCTTCTCCGGAAGCTCCTCGGGGCGGCCCTTGACCAGCTCCTGGATCTGGGCGACGACCGTGTGCTCACGGGCGAGGAAGTTGTACGCGTCGACGCCGACCAGGGCCTCGATGCGCCGCACCCCGGAGCCGATGGACGATTCGCCGAGCAGCTTGACCAGGCCGAGCTGGGAGGTGTTGTGCACGTGCGTGCCGCCGCACAGCTCCTTGGAGAAGTCGCCGATGGTCACGACGCGGACGCGCTCGCCGTACTTCTCGCCGAACTCGGCGATGGCGCCCTGCTTCTTGGCCTCGTCGAGGCTCAGGATCTCGGCGTGCACGTCCAGGTCGCGGGCGAGCACCTCGTTGATCTGCTGCTCGACGTCGGTCATCACGGCCGTCGGGACGGCGGACGGGGAGCCGAAGTCGAAGCGGAAGCGGCCGGGCTGGTTCTCGGAACCGGCCTGGGCGGCCGTCGGGCCGAGGGCGTCGCGCAGCGCCTGGTGCGTGAGGTGCGTGGCCGAGTGGGCGCGGGCGATGGCCGTACGACGGCGGACGTCGATGGTGGCCTGGGCCTTGGCGCCGACCGTGACCTCGCCGACCTGGACGACACCCTTGTGGACGTACACGCCGGGGACGGGCTTCTGGCAGTCGCGGATCTCGATGACGGCACCGGTGTCGACCCGGAGGCGGCCCGTGTCACCGATCTGGCCGCCTCCCTCGGCGTAGAACGGGGTGCGGTCGAGGACGATCTCGACCTCGTCGCCCTCGGTGGCGGCCGGGGAGGAGACACCGTCGACGAGGATGCCGACGACCGTCGACTCGGCCTCGGTGCGGTCGTAGCCGATGAAGTCGGTCTCTCCGGCGGCGTCGGCGATCTGACGGTAGGCGCCGAGGTCGGCGTGGCCGGTCTTCTTGGCTCGGGCGTCGGCCTTGGCCTTGTCCCGCTGCTCCTTCATCAGGCGGCGGAAGCCGTCCTCGTCCACCGACAGGCCCTGTTCGGCGGCCATTTCGAGGGTGAGGTCGATCGGGAAGCCCCAGGTGTCGTGGAGCAGGAAGGCCTTGTCGCCGGCGAGGACCGTGCCGCCGGAGTCCTTGGTGTCGGTGATGGCCGTGTCGAGGATGTTCGTGCCGGCCTTCAGCGTCTTGAGGAAGGCGGCCTCCTCGGCGAGGGCCACGGTCTCGATCCGCTGCCGGTCGCTGACCAGTTCCGGGTACTGCTGCCCCATCATCGCGATCACGACGTCGATGAGGTCCTTGACGACGAGACCGGTGGCGCCCAGCAGCCGCATGTTGCGGATGGCGCGGCGCATGATGCGGCGCAGCACGTAGCCGCGGCCCTCGTTGCCGGGGCTCACACCGTCGCCGATGAGCATCACGGAGGTGCGCATGTGGTCGGTGACCACGCGCAGCGAGACGTCGGAGCCGTGGTCGGCGCCGTACTCGACACCCGTCAGTTCGGTGGCCTTCTTGATGACCGCCATGGAGGTGTCGATCTCGTACATGTTCTGCACGCCCTGCAGAATCATGGCGAGGCGTTCCATGCCGAGGCCGGTGTCGATGTTCTTGCTGGGCAGGTCGCCGAGGATCTCGAAGTCGTCCTTCGAGATGCCCTCGCCGCGCTCGTACTGCATGAAGACCAGGTTCCAGATCTCCACGTACCGCTCGTCGTTGACGGCCGGGCCGCCCTCGACGCCGAACTCGGGGCCGCGGTCGTAGTTGATCTCGGAACACGGGCCGCAGGGGCCCGGGACGCCCATGGACCAGTAGTTGTCCTTCTTGCCGAGGCGCTGGATGCGCTCGGCCGGAACGCCGATCTTGTCGCGCCAGATGGACTCGGCCTCGTCGTCGTCGAGGTAGACCGTGATCCACAGGCGCTCCGGGTCGAGCCCGTAACCCCCCTTGTCCTGGGGCGAGGTGAGCAGCTCCCAGGCGTAGGTGATGGCACCTTCCTTGAAGTAGTCGCCGAAGGAGAAGTTGCCGCACATCTGGAAGAACGTGCCGTGGCGCGTGGTCTTGCCGACCTCTTCGATGTCGGGCGTGCGCACGCACTTCTGCACGCTGGTGGCGCGCGGCCACGGCGGCTTGACCTCGCCGAGGAAGTACGGCTTGAAGGGGACCATGCCGGCGGGGACCAGGAGCAGAGTCGGGTCGTCCGCGATGAGCGACGCCGAAGGGACGACGGTGTGACCGCGCTCCTCGTAGAAGCTCAACCAGCGGCGGCGGATTTCAGCCGACTCCATCAGTGGTCCTCATTCCGGTTGTACGAGTACGTCGTGTTCTCGATGTACTTGATCTGCTTGTTGTCGCCGACCTGCTTGTTGCCCGGCTGCTGGGTGTCGCCGATCGCGGCGATACGGCGCTGCGGGGGCAGTTCGGGGTCCGGGCGCTCGTTCAGGCCGAGCACCTCGCCGAGTTCGGCCTCTCGTTGGGCCATCCCGTCGCGGACGTCGAGCGCGAACTCCTTGAGCCGGTGCCCCGCGTCGATCGCCTTGTTGGCGGCCTGTGCCGCGAGGCTCTCGGGGGTCAGCTTCCTGAGTTTGCGGTTGACCTTGGTGGTGGCCCATACACCCGCGGCTGCGCCTGCGGTGAACCAGAACGTACGGCGGAACATCGCTGCGTCAGTCCTTCTTCCGCTTTCCCCGCCGCGCGGACGGGACGGTGCGGCCCACGATCACGGTACGCCGGGACGCTTTGTCGGGCACATTCTCTCGACGGCCTCCGATGGCCCGGCGCACGCCGTAGCCGAACGCCGCGACCTTGACCAACGGGCCGCCGAACGTGGAGGCGACGGTCGTCGACAGCGCCGAGGCGTTCGACGTGACCTCCTGGACGTCCGACGCGATGGCGTCGACCCGGTCGATCTGCGTCTGCGCGGAGCGCACCGCGGCGGAGGCCTCTGCCAGGAGCGGGACGGCCTGGTCGGTCACGTCCGCCACGAGCTTGGTGGTCGCCCTGAGCGTCTGGGCCAGCCTCACCAGCGCGACGGCGAGGAAGGAGACCAGGATCGCCCAGAAGACGGCCACCAGGATCCCGGCCACCTCACCACCGGACACTGTGCACCCGCTCCCTGACTGTGTGCCTGAACATCGAAAAGTCGTCACCCGAGCCTATCGCGCCGGGGCCGGGGCTCCGTACCGCATTTAACGGCTCCGGGGTGTGGAGTTGCGCGAAGCGATTGTACGGAGTGCTTATGGGTCAGTACGCTCCGTATCTCATGCAGCGTTCTCACCGCGCCCGGCGCTCCGGTCCCGCGGCACCCGGCAATCTGCCCCTGGAACTCGACGCGTTCGTGGGGCGCACCACCGAACTCGCACGGCTGGCCGAGGTGCTGGAGACGGTCCGCCTGGTCACCGTGACGGGCATGGGAGGCGTCGGCAAGACCCGGTTCGCGGCGCACGCGGCGGCCCGGACGGACGTACGCGACGGGGTGTGGCGTGTGGACCTGTCCGCGGTGCACGACCCGGAACTCGTCGAGTACGCGGTGGCCGAGGCGCTCGGTCTGACGGACCACACGGCGAAGCCGCCGCGGCAGGTGCTGCTCGACCACGTCGCCGGGCGCCGGCTCCTCCTGGTCCTGGACAGTTTCGAGCACCTGGTGGACGTGAGCGCCTCACTGGTGGGCGAGTTGCTGCGGCGGGCGTCCGGGCTGCGGGTGCTGGCCGTGGGCCGCAGGCCGCTGGACGTCGGGGGCGAGCAGGTGTTCCCGCTGGCTCCGCTGGGCGAGGCGGAGGCGGTGGAGCTGTTCGCGCACCGGGCGGCGGCCCGGGTGCCCGGCTTCGCGCTGGTCGAGGAGAATCGGTCCGCCGTCGAGGAGCTGTGCGGGCGCCTGGACGGAATCCCGCTGGCGCTGGAGCTGGCGGCGGGACGCCTCAGCGCCCTCTCCCCCGCGCAGCTCCTCGCCCGCCTGGAGGACCGGTTCCGGCTGCTGACCGGCGGCGGGCGCGACGCGCCGCCCCGGCACCAGACGCTGCGCACGGCGATCGGCTGGAGCCACGAGCTGTGCACGCCGGGGGAACGGCTGCTGTGGGCACGGCTGTCGGTGTTCGCCGGGCAGTTCGACCTGGAGGCCGCCGAGTACGTGTGCAGCGGGGACGGACTGCACGCCGACGACGTCCTCGACGTGCTCGGCGAGCTGCTCGCGCAGTCGGTGCTCTCGCGTGAGGAGACCTCGGCGGGGGTGCGCTACCGGATGCTGGACACCGTCCGGGCCTACGGCGCGGACTGGCTGGCGGCGACGGGCGACGCGGAGCGGCTGCGCCGCCGGCACCGCGACTGGTACATGGGCCTGGCCACCTGGTGCGAACTGGACTGGTTCTCGCCGCGCCAGGGCGAGGTGGCGGCACGCGTCGAGACGGAGCTGCCGAATCTGCGCTGCGCTCTGGAGTACTCGCTCACCGAACCGGACGAGGCCCATCTGGGCCAGTATCTGGCGGGCGCGCTGTGGTTCTACTGGGTCGGCTGCGGCCGGCTCTCCGAGGGCCGGCACTGGCTGGAGCGCAGTGTCGAACTCGACGGCGACCGTGACCAGTCACGGCTGAAGGCCCTGTGGGTGCTCGGCTATGTGGCGGTCCTCCAGGGGGACTCGGTGCCCGCGCTGTCCGCGCTCCAGGAGTGCCGCGAGGAGGCGGAGCGCTCCGAGAACGCCGTCGCGGTCGCGTACGCCGAGCATCGCACCGGCTGTCTGGCCCTGGTCACGGACGACATGGCGCGCGCCGAAGCCCTGCTGCGCTCGGCTCTGGACCGCTATCACGAGATCGGCGAGCTCAACAGCAACGTGCTGATGGGACAGGTCGAGCTGGCGATGGCGCTCGCCTTCCAGGGCGATCTGCCGGGCGCGGTGAAACTGTGCGAGGACGTCCGCAGGGTCTGCGAGGACCACGGGGAGCGCTGGGCGCTGGCGTACGCGCTGTACGTCCTCGCGTACGAGGCCCAGGCCGGGGGCGATCAGGCACGGGCCCGGAGTCTTCTGGAGCAGGGCCTCGGAATCGCGCACGGCTTTAACGATCTGCTCGGCGCCGTCCTCGCGGTCGAGCTGCTCGCCCTGGTCACGGCGGTGGAGGGCGATCCGGCCGAGGCCGCGCTGCTCCAGGGGGCGGCCTCGCGGATGTGGCCGTCGGTGGGCCTGCCGCTGTTCGGCTCGGCGTACTACAACGCGCCGCACGAGCGCTGTGCGGCGCTTTCCCGGCAGCGGCTGGGCGACGAGCGGTACGAGGAGTGCGTACGGGCGGGAGAGCTGCTGGGGCAGGAGGCGGCGGTCGCCCGTGCGCTCAAGGGGGCCGGGGCTCCGCCGCTCGGGGCGGTGCCGTCGCCGCGCAGGCTGCCCCCGGACATGCGAAAGCCCGCCGTCTCGCCCACCGCGAAGGGCGGGGAGACGACGGGCTGACACTGACGCGCGGGTGGTACCGCGTCCGCTGTAAGAAGATCAGCGGGCGTAGTACTCGACGACGAGCTGCTCGTCGCAGATCACCGGGATCTCCTTGCGGTTCGGCTCACGGTCCAGGCGGAACGCCAGGGCCGGGAGGTTCACCTGGAGGTAGCGCGGGGTCTCACCGTCGGGGGCGAAGCCACCGGCGCGGGAAACCTCGAACAGCGTCTTGCTGCGGCTGCGCTCGCGGACCATCACGACGTCGTCGGGACGGACACGGAACGACGGCTTGTCGACCTTGCCGCCGTTGACCTCGATGTGGCCGTGGACGACCATCTGGCGGGCCTGGTAGATCGTGCGGGCGATGCCCGAACGAAGGACCAGCGCGTCCAGACGACGCTCCAGCTCGATGACCAGAGCCTCACCGGTCTTGCCCTGCGTCTTGGCGGCACGCTCGTAGGCGCGGACGAGCTGGCGCTCGGACACGTCGTACTGCGCGCGCAGACGCTGCTTCTCGAGCAGACGGACCTTGTAGTCCGAGTTCTGCTTGCGGCCGCGGCCGTGCTCGCCCGGCGGGTAGGGGCGGGCCTCGAAGTACTTGACGGCCTTCGGGGTCAGCGCGATGCCGAGGGCACGCGACTTCTTGACCTTGGGGCGGGACTGATTCGCCACTGTCTGTTTCTCTTTCCTTATTCCGGCTCACCCGGGTTAAGGAGGTCGCATCCGCAGCCTGGGAAACCCCGCGGGCCCTGACGGGCCTGCCGGGCAGCCGCTCCCTGGTCTGGGCACTACGTGCAGCACACGAGTAGCCCACCGACCGTTCCCGGAAACCGGGTGGTGGTGGGCAGCCCGCGACACCTTCGACGGTGCGCGACGCTCCTGGATCCCCTCGTCGTACGAGTACGGTGTCGGGGTTCCGGCTGCATGTCCCGTTGGGTGATGCCGACCGGAGCCGGACGCGGGACGCAGCGCTTCGAGCCATGTTACAGGGTGCTCACGACCGCCCTCTACCGAGGTGCTTGCGGGTCCACTCCACGGCGTCGGCGTAGCGGGCCTCGGCGCCGTGCCGGGTCGGTGTGTAGTACTCCCGGTCCGAGAGCTCCTCCGGCGCGTACCGCTGGGCGGCGATGCCTTCGGGCAGGTCGTGCGGATACACGTAGCCCTGGGCGTGCCCGAGCTTGGCGGCGCCCTTGTAGTGCCCGTCGCGCAGATGCGTCGGCACCGGACCCGCGTGGCCCTTGCGGACGTCCTCCATGGCGGCGCCGATGGCCACGGTCGCGGCGTTGGACTTCGGGGCCAGGGCGAGGGCGATCGTGGCGTGGCTGAGGGTGAGCGCGGCCTCGGGGAAGCCGATCATCGCGACGGCCTGGGCGGCGGCGACGGCTATGGGCAGCGCGTTCGGGTCGGCGAGGCCGATGTCTTCGCTCGCGGAGATCATCAGGCGGCGGGCGATGAAGCGGGGGTCCTCGCCCGCCTCGATCATCCGGGCCAGGTAGTGCAGGGCGGCGTCCACGTCGGAACCGCGGATGGACTTGATGAGCGCGCTGGCCACGTCGTAGTGCTGGTCGCCGTCGCGGTCGTACTTCACGGCGGCACGGTCGACCGTCTCCTCCAGCGTCTGGAGGGTGATCTCCGGCTCGCCCTTGTCGAGGGCGGCGCCGGCCGCGGCCTCCAGGGCGGTCAGGGCGCGCCGGGCGTCGCCGCCCGCGATCCGCAGCAGGTGCTCCTCGGCGTCCCCGGGCAGGGCGACGGCCTCCTTCAGGCCTCGCTCCGAGGTGAGCGCCCGGCGCAGCAGGCCGCGCAGGTCGTCGTCCGTGAGCGGTTCGAGGGTGAGGAGGAGGGAGCGGGAGAGCAGCGGCGAGATCACCGAGAAGTACGGGTTCTCGGTGGTCGCGGCGATCAGCGTCACCCAGCGGTTCTCCACGGCGGGGAGCAGGGAGTCCTGCTGGGCCTTGCTGAAGCGGTGGATCTCGTCCAGGAAGAGGACGGTCTCCTTGCCGTAGCCGCCGGTGGCGCGGCGGGCGCCGTCGATGACCGCGCGCACTTCCTTGACGCCCGCGGTGATCGCGGAGAGCTCCACGAAGCGTTTCTGGGTGGCCTTGGAGACGACGTACGCGAGGGTCGTCTTGCCGGTGCCCGGCGGGCCCCAGAGGATCACCGAGGACGGTCCGGCCGGCCCTCCGCCGCCCTCGGCGACGAGTCTGCGCAGGGGTGAGCCCGGCTTCAGCAGATGCTGCTGCCCCACGACCTCGTCGAGGGTGCGCGGGCGCATCCGGACCGCCAGGGGACTGCTGGACGGGTCCTTCTCCTGGCGTTCTTCTGCCGCGGCGGTGAACAGGTCGGGCTCCACGTCAAGAACCCTACCGGGGGCCACTGACAATCCCCGCAGGGCCGTCAGCCGACCGGTCCGGCGATCCCCGCGGGCCCGTCAGCTGGTCCAGAAGTCCCACCAGCGGGTCAGGATCAGCATGCCGATGATGCCGATGTGCAGTGTCGGCAGGACCCAGGTGAACTCGCCGAAGAAGCTCTTGACCCAGCGCGGGGCGGGCAGGAAGCCGTTGCGGACGTTGAAGGACGTCAGGTACCAGAACATGGTGATCGTGGCGACCCAGGCCAGGGAGCACCACAGGCAGAGCGAGTTGATCCGGTACAGCGACTGGAACTGGAGCCAGGTGCAGAACGCGACCCCGAAGAGGGTGCCGGCGTTGAACGTCAGCCAGTACCAGCGCGGGTAGGTGGCCCGCGCGAGCAGGCTCACACCGACGCAGATCACGATGCCGTAGGCGACGAGCCCCATCATGGGGTTCGGGAAGCCGAAGGCCGAGGCCTGGGCGCTCTTCATGATGTTGCCGCAGGAGACGACCGGGTTCAGGCTGCACCCGGGCACGAAGTTCGGGTTCTCCAGCAGCTTGAACTTGTCGATCGTGATGACCCACGCGGCAAGGAGACCGGCGGCGCCCGTGATCACCAGCAACAGCGCGAGGGCACGGCTGCCGCCGACCGTCCGGGGAGCGGCGGGGCGTTCCAGGTCGGTCGGGACGTCGTTGACTGTCGTCTTGCTCATCACGCCGTTTCCGTAGCTTCGAAGGGGCCTGCGGGCAGGCTCATTGTGCCGCACGCGCCTGCCCGTCCACCGTTCGGTGGACATAAGAAAGTACGCAGGGCCGTCCCGGAGCGTTCGGTTTCGGGGGAGGCTCGTCGGCATGACAACACACGCGGACCAACTCGCGGTGGACGTACGGGGGCTGCGCAAGCAGTACGGGGACGTGACCGCCGTCGACGGCATCGATCTCGGCATCCGGCAGGGCGAGGTCTTCGGCCTGCTCGGACCGAACGGCGCCGGCAAGAGCACCACCGTGGAGATCCTTCAGGGCAATCGCCGGCGGGACGCGGGCGAGGTCTCGGTGCTCGGCTCGGACCCGGCGACGGGCACGCGCGCGTGGCGCTCACGTGTCGGAATCGTCTGGCAGGACGAATCCGCGCCCGCCGAGTTGACGGTCGGCGAGACCGTGCGGCATTTCTCCCGTTATTATCCGAATCCCCGTGACCCTGAGGAAGTCATCGGCCTGGTCGGCCTGGAGGAGAAGGCGGGCAGCAGGATCAAGTCGCTGTCGGGCGGTCAGCGCCGGCGGCTCGATGTGGCCCTCGGTGTGATCGGCGGCCCCGAACTGCTGCTCCTGGACGAGCCGACCACGGGCTTCGACCCGGCGGCGCGACGGCGGTTCTGGGAGCTGATCCGCAAGCTGGCCGACGAGGGCACCACCATCCTGCTGACCACGCACTACCTGGAGGAGGCGGAAGCCCTCGCCAACCGACTGGCGGTCATCGCGCGGGGCCGGGTCGTCGCCGAGGGCGAGCCGGCCGCGCTGCGCGAGCGCTTCGGCACCGAGGCCACGGTCGAGTGGACGGAGGCCGACGGCAGCCCGCGCAGCGAGCGCACGGACACCCCCACCAGGACGGTCGCCGAGCTCACGCACCGCTTCGACGGGGAGATCCCGGGACTCCGGGTGAGCCGCCCCACTCTGGAGGACGTCTATCTGCGACTGACCGGCCTGGAGGACGCGCGATGACCACGACCGACGTACGCCTGCGCACGAAGACCGCGGACGGCCGGCTGCCCGGCGCGTGGGGGCTGGGGCTGCGGCGCGGCGCCCTGGAGATCAGACAGTTCTTCCGCCAGCGCGACCAGGTGGTGTTCACCTTCGCCTTCCCGGTCGTCTTCCTGTTCCTGTTCGCGTCGATCTTCAGCGACGACGTGAAGGGCGCGGGCATCACCGCCTCCCAGCTGTACGTCCCGGCGATGATGGCCGCGGGCATCATGTCGACCAGTTTCCAGTCCCTCGGCATCTCGATCGCGATCGAGCGGGACGAGAAGGTGCTGCGCCGGCTGCGCGGCACACCGATGCCGCCGGCCGCGTACTTCTTCGGAAAGATATGGCTGGTTCTCGTGACCGGCGCCCTGGAGACGGTGATCCTGCTCCTCGTCGGCACCACCCTGTACGACGTCGACCTGCCATCGGACCCCGGCAAGTGGGCGGACTTCGGCTGGATCTTCGTCCTGGGCCTGACGGCCTGCGCCCTGCTCGGCATCGCGATCAGCTCGGTCCCGAAGTCGGGCAAGAGCGCCACGTCGGTGGTCGTCCTGCCGTTCCTGGTCCTCCAGTTCATCTCCGGCGTCTACATCTCCGTCGACACCATCCCGGACTGGATGCTGAACATCGGCGCCCTGTTCCCGCTCAAGTGGATGTGCCAGGGGCTGCGCGGGGTGTTCCTGCCCGATTCCGCCAAGGTCCTGGAGCAGGCGGGCGACTGGGAGTTCGGACGGATCGCCCTGGTGCTCGGGGCGTGGTGCCTCGGAGGACTGCTGCTGTGTCTGCTGACCTTCCGCTGGAAGAGCCGGCGCGACGGATGACAGCGCCGGCCGTGCTCCACGCCCCTCACCACCCGGCGCCCCATCTGCCGCGGGGCTTCGGGGAGTTGGGGGTGGAGGCCGGACGGCCGCGGTGACGAGCGCGATGCGCTCCGGGTTGCCGGAGTGAGGCTCCAGCCCGGTGCCCCACGGTTCCCCTGACGCTGGAGGGGCTGACGGATGTCAGCCCCTCCAGCGTTCGGGCAGGCGATCCCGGGGACTGAACCCCGGCCGGGACGAGCCCTGTTCAGCCCAGGCGGGACCGCAGGTCGGCCACGAGCTCGCCGACGCCGACGGCCGTCTGCTCCCCGGACTCCATGTCCTTCAACTGCACGACGCCCTCGGCGAGATCACGCTCACCGGCGACGATCGTGAAGCGGGCCCCACTGCGGTTCGCGTTCTTCATCGCGCCCTTGAGCCCCTTCCCGCCGTACGCGAAGTCGGCGGCGACACCGGCCTTGCGCAGCTCCGTGACCACACCGAAGAGCACTCGGCGGGCCTCCTCGCCGAGCGGTACCGCGTACACGCTGGTGGCCGAGGGGAGTTCGAGCTCCACGCCCTCCGCCTCCAGCGCCAGCACCGTACGGTCGACGCCCAGCGCCCAGCCGACGGACGGCAGTTCGGGGCCGCCGATCATCTCGGACAGCCCGTCGTAACGGCCACCGCCGCCGACCGCGGACTGCGAGCCGAGACCGTCGTGGACGAACTCGAACGTGGTGCGCGTGTAGTAGTCGAGGCCGCGCACCAGCTTCGGGTCGTCCTCGAAGGAGACGCCCGCGGCCGTGATCAGGTCGCGCACCTCCTCGTGGTACGCCTTGCAGGCGTCACAGAGGTAGTCGCGCAGCGACGGCGCCCCGCCGAGCTGCTTCTGGACGTCCTCGCGCTTGTCGTCGAGCACGCGCAGCGGGTTGATCTCGGCGCGGCGCAGCGTGTCCTCGTCGAGGTCCAGGCCGCGCAGGAAGTCCTGCAGCGCGGCCCGGTAGACCGGACGGCACTCCTTGTCGCCCAGGCTGTTCAGCAGGATGCGGAAGTTCCGCAGGCCGAGCGACCGGTACGCCTGGTCGGCCAGGATGATCAGCTCGGCGTCCAGCGCCGGGTCCTCGGCTCCGATCGCCTCGGCGCCCACCTGGGAGAAGTGGCGGTAACGGCCCTTCTGGGGACGCTCGTAGCGGTAGTACGAGCCCGAGTACCAGAGCTTGACGGGGAGGTTGCCCGCCTTGTGCAGGTTGGCCTCCAGAGCCGCGCGCAGCACGGAGGCGGTGCCCTCGGGGCGCAGGGCCAGCCTGTCGCCGCCCTTGGTCTCGAAGGCGTACATCTCCTTGGTCACGATGTCGGTGGACTCGCCGACACCGCGCGCGAACAGTTCGACGTTCTCGAAACCGGGCGTCTCGATGTAGCCGTAGCCGGAGTTGCGCAGCGGCGCGGCGATGGCCTCGCGGACAGCGAGGTACTTGGCGCTGTCCGGCGGAATGAGGTCGTACGTGCCCTTGGGGGCCTGGAAAGTACTCACGAAGTCTTCGTCACATTCCTCGTCGAGGAGCGGAGGTCGGGCCCGCTCCGCGTTCTTGGCGGCTCGCCGCCACCTGCCGCAGATACGGGTTGGTGGCGCGCTCCTGGCCGATGGTCGTCTGGGCGCCGTGGCCGGACAGCACCACGGTCGAGTCGTCGAGCGGCAGGCACACACGGCCCAGCGAGTCGAGCATCTCGTCCATGTCGCCGCCCGGCAGGTCGGTGCGTCCGATGGAGCCGGCGAAGAGCAGATCCCCGGAGAAGAACACGGACGGGATGTCCGCGCTCTCGGGCATCCGGAACGTCACCGACCCCTTCGTATGGCCCGGAGCGTGCGCGACGGAGAGGCCGAGGCCCGCCAGCCTCAGCTCCGCGCCGTCGGTCAGCGTCCGCACGTCGTCGGGCTCCCCCACGGTCAGTTCGCCCATCAGCGGCATTCCGATCGACCGGCCGAGCGCCCGCTCGGGGTCGCTCATCATGTACCGGTCCTCGGGGTGGATCCAGGCCGGCACGTCGTGCGCTCCGCACACCGGGACGACCGAGGCGACATGGTCGATGTGGCCATGGGTGAGGATGACCGCGACGGGCTTGAGCCGATGCTTCTTGAGCGCGTCCTCGACTCCCTGGGCGGCCTGATGGCCCGGGTCGATGATCACGCACTCCTCACCCGCGGCGGGGGCGACCAGGTAACAGTTGGTCCCCCAGGCCCCGGCGGGGAACCCGGCAATGAGCACGATCGTCCTTCGTGGTGGCGTACGCGCTGGTGTCGTACGGAGCGGGTGGCTGTGGATCAGAGCCTACCGGCGCTGCCGATTCCTCAGCGAACCCATATACGGTACGGGGCACACGCAGGCGGTCGGCTCACAAGACGCACGCGTCCCATCGACGTACGAGACGCACGAGGAGAAACCCGGTGGTCAGCCAGGAACAGCGGCGGCGTCAGCTCGCCCGGGAGAAGTTCTTGCGACAGCAGCAGCGCCGCACATCCGCGCGGCGCAGGACCCATTCACGCAACGCGGTGATCGCGGCGGTCGTCGGCGTGGTCGTCGCGGGCGGTGCGCTGTCGTACGCGGCCGGGGCCTTCAAGAGCGACGACAAGAAGGCCAACGCGGGCGCGGAGGTGACGCCCAGCGCCAAGCCCAGCGCCACGCCGAGCAAGGCGCCCGATCCGTGCGAGAAGCCCGCCGCGGGCGCGGTGAAGCCGCTCACGTGGAAGAAGGAGCCGGCGGTCACCATCGACGCGTCCGCCGCCTACACCATGAAGATGGCGACGACCTGCGGTGACATCGACATCGCCCTCAAGGCGTCCGCCGCCCCGCACACGGTGAACTCGTTCGCCTTCCTCGCGGGCAAGGGTTTCTTCGACCACACCAAGTGCCACCGGCTCACCACCAACGGCATCTACGTGCTGCAGTGCGGTGACCCGCAGGGCACCGGCTCCGGCGGTCCCGGCTACACGATTCCGGACGAGAACCTGAAGGACAAGACGCTCAAGGGCGGCGTCTACCCGGCGGGCACGATCGCCATGGCCAACACCGGCCAGAAGCACACCGGCGGCAGCCAGTACTTCCTCGTCTACCAGGACAGTCAGCTCCCGCCCAGTTACACACCGTTCGGAACTATTTCCAAGTCCGGCATGAAGGTCCTGAAGAAGATCGCGGCCGCCGGCGAGAGTACGGGCCAGGGCGACGGCGCACCCAACGCGACCGTCGTCATCAACAAGCTGACCGTGACGAAATCCTGACCGCCAGCTGCTGAATTTCGGTCGCGCGGGATGCGGACAGCCGCCCCGCCGGTCGCCTATGTTGGCCGTGACGAAACTGTGGACGATGCCAGGGGGCGTGACGCCCCTCACAGGCATCATGTGGAGGAGGCGCTGTGAGCAGCGACCCGTGGGGCCGCGTCGACGAGACGGGGACCGTGTACGTGCGTACGGCCGACGGCGAGCAGGTCGTCGGTTCCTGGCAGGCCGGCTCTCCTGATGAGGCACTGGCCTACTTCGAGCGCAAGTACGAGGGCCTGGTGGTCGAGATCGGCCTCCTCGAAAAGCGAGTGAAGACCACCGACCTGTCGGCGAAGGACGCCCAGACCGCCATCGGTCACATCCGCGAGCAGGTGGACGCCCACCACGCGGTCGGCGATCTGGACGCGCTGAAGGTGCGGCTGGACAAGCTCGTGGAGACGGTCGACGCCCGCCGCGAGGAGCGCAAGGTCCAGCGGGCCAAGCAGTCCGACGAGTCTCGGCACGCCAAGGAGGCGCTGGTCGTCGAGGCCGAGGAGCTGGCGCAGAGCGACCAGTGGCGGTCGGCCGGTGAACGGCTGCGCGCGCTGGTGGACACGTGGAAGGGGCTGCCGCGACTCGACCGCAAGTCGGACGACGAGCTGTGGCACCGCTTCTCGCACGCCCGCTCGGCGTTCTCCAAGCGGCGCAAGGCGCATTTCGCGTCGCTGGACGCGCAGCGCGAGGAGGCCCGCAAGACCAAGGAGAGGCTGGTCACCGAGGCCGAGTCGCTGTCCGGTTCGGCGGACTGGGGCCCGACGGCGGCCCGTTACCGCGAGCTGATGGCGGACTGGAAGGCCGCGGGCCGCGCCCAGCGCGAGCACGAGGACGACCTGTGGAACCGCTTCCGCGGCGCCCAGGACGTGTTCTTCGCGGCGCGCAGCTCGGTCTTCGCCGAGCGCGACGCGGAGCAGACGGAGAACCTCAAGCTCAAGGAGGAGCTGGCCGAGGAGGCCGAGAAGCTCGTCCCGGTGCAGGATCTGAAGGCGGCCCGTGCGGCCTTCCGTTCCATCAACGAGCGCTGGGAGGCCATCGGCCACGTGCCGCGCGACTCCCGCCCGAAGGTCGAGGGCCGGATGCACGCGGTGGAGCGGGTTCTCCAGGAGTCGGAGGAGACCGAGTGGCGCCGGACGAACCCGGAGGCACGCGCGCGTGCCGAGGGTCTGACCGGTCAGCTGCAGGCCGCCGTGGACAAGCTCCAGGGCCAGATCGAGGCGGCGCGCTCGTCGGGCAACACCTCGAAGGCCGACAAGCTCCAGCGGGAGCTGGACGGCCGTCAGGCGCTGCTGGACCAGGCTCTGAAGGGTCTTCAGGAGTTCGGCGGCTGATCGGACGAAAGTTCGGCGGCTGATCCGTCGGACGACATGCGAAGGGGCTCCCGTACGGTGCGTACGGGAGCCCCTTCGCGTGATGCCCGGCCGGGTGGCCGGGCGGACGGCGGGTGTCAGGCCTCGGAGGGCCTGCGGGCCGATGTCACGCGATACACGTCGTAGACGCCCTCCACACCCCGTACGGCCTTCAGGACGTGTCCCAGGTGCTTGGGGTCGCCCATCTCGAAGGTGAACCGGGAGGTGGCGACACGGTCGCGTGAGGTCTGGACGGCCGCGGACAGGATGTTGACGTGCTGGTCGGACAGGACGCGGGTGACGTCCGACAGGAGCCGGGACCGGTCCAGGGCCTCGACCTGAATGGCGACCAGGAAGACCGAGGACTGGGTGGGCGCCCACTCGACATCGAGGATGCGTTCGGGCTCTCGCGAGAGCGAGTCGACGTTGACGCAGTCGCTGCGGTGGACCGATACACCGCTGCCGCGGGTGACGAATCCGATGATCGGGTCACCCGGCACCGGCGTACAGCACCGGGCGAGCTTGACCCACACGTCGTCGACGCCCTTGACGACCACGCCGGGGTCGTTGTTGCTGCGCCGCTTGCGGCCTCGGCCGCGGGCGGGCGGTACGGACTCGTCGATCTCCTCGGTGGCCGCCTCCTCGCCGCCGAGCGCCTGGACGAGTTTCTGGACGACGCTCTGCGCGGTGACATGGCTCTCGCCGATCGCCGCGTACAGCGACGAGATGTCGGGGTAGCGCATCTCGTGCGCGAGGGTGACCAGGGAGTCGCCGGTGAGGATGCGCTGGATCGGCAGGTTCTGCTTGCGCATCGCGCGGGCGATGGCGTCCTTGCCGTGCTCGATCGCCTCGTCGCGGCGTTCCTTGGAGAACCAGGCGCGGATCTTGTTGCGGGCACGCGGCGACTTCACGAAGCCGAGCCAGTCGCGGGAGGGGCCCGCGCCGGCCGCCTTGGAGGTGAAGACCTCCACCAGGTCGCCGTTGTCCAGGGTGGATTCGAGCGGTACGAGCCGGCCGTTGACCCGTGCCCCTATGGTCCGGTGGCCGACCTCCGTGTGGACCGCGTACGCGAAGTCCACCGACGTCGCACCGGCCGGGAGCGCTATGACGTCACCCTTGGGCGTGAAGACGAAGACCTCGTTGCGCGACAGGTCGAAACGCAGGGACTCCAGGAACTCGCTGGGGTCCTCGGTCTCCTTCTGCCAGTCGAGCAACTGGCGCAGCCACGCCATGTCGTTGACGGTGTCCTGGCCGGCGCTGCCCTTGGCCGCCCGCGGCACGTCCGTGCGGATCTTGGAGGAGCCCGCGACGGTCTCCTGCTTGTACTTCCAGTGCGCGGCGATGCCGTACTCGGCGCGGCGGTGCATGTCGAACGTACGGATCTGGAGTTCGACGGGCTTGCCGTTGGGGCCGATGACCGTCGTGTGCAGCGACTGGTACATGTTGAACTTCGGCATCGCGATGTAGTCCTTGAACCGGCCGGGGACCGGGTTCCATCGCGCGTGCACGGTGCCGAGCGCCGCATAGCAGTCGCGGACGGTGTCCACGAGGACGCGGATGCCCACCAGGTCGTAGATCTCCGCGAAGTCACGGCCGCGGACGATCATCTTCTGGTAGACGCTGTAGTAGTGCTTCGGACGGCCGGTGACGGTCGCCTTGATACGGGCCGCGCGCAAGTCGGACTGGACCTCGTCGGTCACTATGGCGAGGTACTCGTCGCGCTTGGGGGCGCGCTCGGCGACCAGCCGCACGATCTCGTCGTACATCTTGGGGTAGAGGATCGCGAAGGCGAGGTCCTCCAGCTCCCACTTGATGGTGTTCATGCCCAGGCGGTGGGCGAGCGGCGCGTAGATCTCCAGGGTCTCGCGCGCCTTCTTCTCCTGCTTCTCGCGCTTGAGGTAGCGCATGGTGCGCATGTTGTGCAGGCGGTCGGCGAGCTTGATGACCAGGACGCGGGGGTCCTTGGCCATGGCGACGACCATCTTGCGCACGGTCTCGGCCTGGGCGGCCTCGCCGAACTTGACCTTGTCCAGCTTGGTGACGCCGTCGACGAGCAGGCCGACCTGGTCGCCGAAGTCGCGGCGCAGGGTGTCGAGGCCGTACTCGGTGTCCTCGACCGTGTCGTGCAGGAGACCGGCCATGAGCGTCGCCGGGTCCATGCCCAGCTCGGCGAGGATGGTGGTGACGGCGAGCGGGTGCGTGATGTACGGGTCGCCGCTCTTGCGCTTCTGGCCGCGGTGCCAGCGCTCGGCGACCTGGTAGGCCTTCTCGATCTGCCGGAGCGTCGCCGTCTCGATCTTGGGGTCGTTGCTGCGCACTATCCGCAGCAGCGGCTCCAGAACCGGGTTGTACGGGTTCGAGCGCTGGACGCCGAGACGGGCGAGGCGGGCGCGGACGCGGTTGGAGGAGCCGCCGGAGCGCGTGGGCTGCGCTGCCGCGGGACGGACCGCCGGGGTGGTCGCGGGGCGCTCGGGCGAGGCCGGCTTGGGACGTGGCTGCTCGGCCGCCGTGTCGTCGGGCGCGGCCTGGGCGTGCTCGACCGGCCCGCTCGCGACGTTCCGTGCGGGCGTCTCCGCGGGGCCCGAGGCGGGCTCGGGCTGGGTGGAGGCGGTTCGCCCCAGGCGTTCCGCGCTGGGGGCGAGTGGCTGGGCCTCGTCTGGCAAGAGGGCTCCTCGTGCGCGATCCGGGTCCCCCGGTCAGGCTCCGGAAACCCCATGGTAGCGATCCTTCGCGCCTGACTCGCTGTCGGCCGCAGGGGGCGGCCTCGTACGGAATCAACGCCAGAGGCGGGCGCCGGATTCCTCCGGGCCCGCCTCCACGGTGTCCTACGGGTGTCTCAGGCCTTTCGCGGGCCTCTCCGGGGGTTGTCCCCCGGATGGTGCGCGCGCGGTCCTCAGACCGTCAGGAGCGCCTCCAGGGGAGCCCCGGCCAGGGCCGGCTCCAGACGGCCGCGGCCGCCCAGGAAGCCGAGCTCCATCAGCACGGCGACGCCCGCGACCTCGGCGCCCGCCCGGCGGATGAGCTGGAGCGAGGCCTCGGCGGTGCCGCCGGTGGCGAGGACGTCGTCGACGACCAGCACGCGGTCGGCCGCGCTCAGGTCCTCGGCGTGCACCTCGATCTCGGCGGAGCCGTACTCCAGGTCGTACGCCTGCGACAGGGTCGCTCCGGGGAGCTTGCCCGCCTTGCGCACGGGGATGAAGCCGAGCCCGGCCTGGACGGCGACCGGCGCTCCGAGGATGAAGCCTCGGGCCTCCAGACCGACGATCTTGGTGGCTCCGTTGCGTACGGCGATGTCCGCCAGGGCGCCGGTCAGCGCGCCGAACGCGGCCGGGTCGGCCAGGAGCGGGGTGATGTCCTTGAACATCACCCCCGGCTCCGGGTAGTCGGCCACGTCACGGATGCGGCTGGACAGCAGCTCTTCGATGCCGGTCATCGGCGCTTCCCCGAGGGCCGGCCGCGGCCGGCCCTGCGGGACGCGGGCTGGTTGCGGGGACCGACGACCGCCGGCATGACGTCGTCCGGCTCGTCGTCCTCGTACGACTCGCCGACCCGCTGCTCCGGGGACTCGCCCTGGGCGGCCGCCTGGGCCCGCTTGGCGAGGACCCGCTTGCGCAGGGCCTTCATCTGCGGCTCGCGCTCCTTGAGGTCGGCGACGAGCGGCGTGGCGATGAAGATCGAGGAGTACGCGCCGGCCGCGAGGCCGACGAACAGCGAGAGCGAGATGTCGTTGAGCGTGCCCGCGCCGAGCACGCCGCCACCGATGAACAGCAGGCCGGCGACCGGCAGCAGCGCGACCACCGTGGTGTTGATCGAACGCACCAGGGTGCCGTTGATCGAGCGGTCGGCGACGTCGCTGTAGGTCCAGCGGGTCTGCTTGGTGATGTCCTTGGTCTGCTCCTTGAGGCTGTCGAAGACGACGACCGTGTCGTAGAGCGAGTAACCGAGGATCGTCAGCAGACCGATCACGGTGCCCGGAGTGACCTCGAAGCCGACCAGGGCGTAGATGCCGACCGTGATGGTGATGTCGTGGATCAGGGCGACCAGCGCGGCGATCGCCATGCGCCACTCGAACGCGATGGCGAGGTAGATCACGACCAGGACCATGAAGATCGCCAGGCCCTCCCAGGCCTTGTTGGCGATCTCGTCACCCCAGCTGGGGCCGACCAGGTCGGCGTTGATCTGCTCGGAGTCGACCTTCAGGTCGGCGGCGAGCTTCTCCTTGATCGCGTCCGACTTGTCGGTGTCGATACCGGCGATCTGGACACGCAGGCCGCCGTTGCCGAGCTTCTGGACGACCGCCTCGTGGCCGGAGGCGTCGCGCGCGAAGGTCTCCGCCTGGCTCACCGAGACACTGGACTTGCCGGTGGTGAAGACGGCACCGCCCTGGAACTCGATGCCCATGTTCAGGCCGCGCACCGTCAGGCCGAGGATGGCCGTGATGGTGATCAGGATCGAGATGCCGTACCAGATCTTGCGCTTGCCGACGAAGTCGTAGCCGATCTCGCCGCGGTGGAGCCGGGCGCCGAGGGTGCCGAGTTTCGACATCTCACGCCTCCTTCGTGTCGACGGGGGCGGACGCGCGACGGGTGCGGCGCAGCGGCGGCTTGGCGCCCAGTCGCTTCGGGTCGAGGCCGGACCAGCTGTGGCCCTCCGCGAAGAACTTCCTGCGGGCGAGGAGCGTCATCAGCGGCTTGGTGAAGAGGAACACGACGACCACGTCGAGCACCGTCGTCAGACCGAGGGTGAACGCGAAGCCCTGGACCTTGCCGACGGTGACGATGAAGAGCACCGCGGCGGCGAGGAACGACACGAAGTCGGAGACCAGGATGGTGCGCCGGGCACGCGGCCAGGCACGCTCGACGGCGGGCCGCAGGGAACGGCCCTCGCGGATCTCGTCCCGGATGCGTTCGAAGAAGACGATGAACGAGTCCGCTGTGATACCGATCGCGACGATCGCACCGCACACGGCCGGCAGGTTCAGCGCGAAGCCGATGGCCGGGCCGAGCAGCGCCATGAGCACGTAGGTGAGGATCGCGGAGACGCCCAGGGAGGCGATGGCGATGACCGACAGGCCGCGGTAGTAGAGCACCAGGTAGATGATGACCAGGGCGAGGCCGATGGCACCGGCGACCAGTCCGGCGTGCAGCTGCTCGCCACCGAGCGCGGCGGTCACCGTGGTGACGCTGGACTCCTTGAAGCTGAGCGGCAGCGCGCCGTACTTCAGCATGTTGGACAGGTCCTGCGCCTCGGTCTGGGTGAAGCTTCCGGAGATCTCCGCGGGGCCGGTCAGCTCCTGGCTGACGGTCGGGGCGGAGACGACCTCACCGTCGAGGGCGATGGCGAACTCGCTCTGCACGCCCTGGTTCTGGGCGAGCTTGCTGGTGATCGCCGCGAACTTCTTGGAGCCACCGGACGTGAAGTCCATGGTGACCTTCCAGCCCTGGGCGCTCTGCGTGTCGAAGACGGCGGCGGCCTTCTTGATGTCCGTACCGGACACCGCGGCCGGGCCGAGCACGTACTTCTCCCACTGGCCGGAGGAGTTCTTGTCCTGGCCGCATGCCACGGTCGGCTCGGTCGGCTTGGCGCCGGCACCGGCGGTGGCGCGGGCGGTCCTGTCGGAGCAGTCGAGCGCGGCGAACTGGGCCTGGAGCTTGGCCGTCGCGGGGTCCACGCTGGCGCTCGCGGACGGCGAGGCGCTGGAGGAGGCCGAGGAGCTCGGGGTGCTGCTCGCGGACGGCGAGGAGCCCGCCTTCAGGGCGTCGGTGACCGCGCGGCCCTGAGTGGTGGCGGAGGTCGACGGCGTCGCGGGGGCCGAGGAGGACGAGGTCGCCTTGTCCGTGGCCTTGGCCGACGGGCTGCCGGAGGCGCTCGGCGACGGGCTGGCCGACGCGGCACCCCCGGAGACCTCGGAGGCCAGCACGGGACGGAAGTAGAGCTTGGCGGTGGTGCCGACCTGGTCCCGCGCCTGCTTGGAGTTCGTGCCCTTGGGGATGTTGACAATGATGTTGTCGGATCCCTGGGTCTGAACCTCGGCCTCGGAGACACCGAGACCGTTGACACGGCGGTTCATGATGTCGACCGCGGTGTTCATGTTGGTCTTGTTGATCGCGTTGGGCTGGCCCGGCTCGTTCTTCGCCGTGAGCGTGATGCTCGTGCCGCCGGCGAGGTCGATGCCGAGACGCGGAGTGGTGTGCCCTGAGGCGAACATCCCCCCGGTGAGCGCCGCGATGGCGATCAGGATCAGGGCCAGCGAGCGCCCCGGCCTGCTCTGGGCGCTCGCGCTCCGGCCCTTCTTCGGTGCTGCCACCTTCTCGTACTCCCTCTCGGGCCGCCCTGCGCCGAGTGAGCGCGTGGCCGGCCATGCCATGGTGTCGGGACTCCGTGCGAGAACAGCACGTCCCGGGAGGTGCCGGGCGCGAGCGGGTCGCGCCGTGCTCCCGGGTCGTGACTACTTCGCGTCGGCCTCGCCGTCGGTCTTCTTCGGCTCTGCTTCGTCGACGTCGGAGACCTGGTCGGCCTTCACCTCGACGACCTCGTCGGCCGGCTTGTCCGCCGCGTCCTTCTTGCCGAGGTCGAGGGGCTTGTCGTCGGAGGCGTCGGAAGAGGCTTCGGCGGCGGGCTCGTCGGTCTCGGTGAGGGAGGAGGCATCGTCCGGCACGAGGGTGCCGTCGGCCTTCAGGTCGTGCTCGATGCCGTGGACGATGCGGTTGTACTCGTCGTCCGAAAGGACGGAACCGATCGCGTTCTTCGCGAAGAGCAGGTCAACACCCGGGGCCGCGTCGAGGAGGACCGTGTCGTCGTTGACCTCCTTGACAGTGGCGTACATACCGCCGATCGTCCGCACGCCGGAGCCGGGCTGCAGCTCGTTGCGCATGGAAGCCGCCTGCTGCTGCTTCTTCTTGGCCGACCGGGTCATCAGGAACATGGCCCCGATGAGCACGATGAAGGGGAGAAGGGTGTAGGGACTCACGGGTCGGGACTTCCTTCTTCGACCGCAAAGGTGAGCGGCCTGCTGGATGGGGGTATGTATGCCGTCGGCATGGGCGGCATCGGCGGAGTCTAAGCGAGTCCGCACTCAGGGAACAACGCTCAGCATGGCACCGGGGTTCCTGCCTCGGTACCTGCGCACGCCGTCACGCCCCGAACAGGTCTTCTTGTCCGTTTCCGCCTGCTGACCGGCGGGGTGGGGTGAGGCCGAGATGCGCCCATGCCGCGGGTGTCGCCACCCGGCCACGGGGAGTGCGGGCGAGGAGTCCCTCTCGTACGAGGAAGGGCTCGGCGACCTCTTCCACGGTCTCACGCTCCTCCCCCACAGCGACAGCGAGTGTGGACAATCCAACAGGGCCGCCGCCGAAAAGCTTGATCAGGGCTTCGAGGACACCGCGGTCCAGCCGGTCCAGTCCCCGCGCGTCGACCTCGTAGACCTTCAGCGCCGCCCCGGCGATCTCCCGGGTGACGATCCCGTCCGCCCTGACCTGCGCGTAGTCGCGCACGCGGCGCAGCAGGCGGTTGGCGATGCGGGGCGTGCCGCGGGAACGTCCGGCGATCTCCGCGGCGCCCTCGGCGCCGATCTCGACGTCGAGGAGGCCGGCGGAGCGGTGGATGACGCGCTCCAGCTCGGTGGGCTCGTAGAACTCCATGTGCCCGGTGAAGCCGAAGCGGTCGCGCAGCGGCGGCGGCAGCAGTCCCGCGCGCGTGGTGGCGCCGACCAGCGTGAACGGGGGCAGCTCCAGCGGGATGGCGGTGGCGCCTGGGCCCTTGCCGACGATGACGTCGACGCGGAAGTCCTCCATCGCCATGTAGAGCATCTCCTCGGCGGGCCGGGACATGCGGTGGATCTCGTCGAGGAACAGGACCTCGCCCTCCTGGAGGGAGGAGAGGATCGCGGCGAGGTCTCCGGCGTGCTGGATGGCGGGGCCGCTGGTGATGCGGATGGGGGCGCCCATCTCGGCCGCGATGATCATGGAGAGGGTGGTCTTGCCGAGCCCGGGTGCACCGGAAAGGAGTACGTGGTCCGCGGTGGCTCCACGCGCGCGGGCGGCGCGCAGGACCAGGTCTAGCTGCTCGCGGACCTTCTCCTGGCCGATGAACTCGTCCAGGTCCTTGGGGCGCAGGGCGGCCTCGACGGCCTGGTCCTCGCCGTCGGCGACCGATCCCACCAGCCGCTCAGCGGCGGCGTCGACGAACCGCTCGTCGGCGGCTTCGTCTCTCGTGTCGTCCCAGTTCATCGGTGGTGCCTCGTGGTCTCGTGGTGGTGGGGCGGTCGGCGGGGCGGCGGGCGCGGGCCGCACCGGGGCACGCGCCCGGCCCGGGGGCCGGGGCCGTTCAGCGTGCTCGGTTCAGGGTCTGCAGGGCTGCCCTGAGGAGCTGCCCGACCTGCGGGGTTCCCTCGGCGGCCTCGGCCTGCGGGGCGACGGCGGAGACCGCCTCGTCGGCCTCGCGGGTCGCGTACCCGAGGCCGACGAGCGCGGCGTGCAGCTGGTCACGCCAGCCCGCCGTGACCGCCGTGCCGATGGCCGGGCCACCGGGGCCGAGGGGCTCGCCGAGCCGGTCCTTGAGGTCCAGCAGCAGCTTCTGGGCGCCCTTCTTGCCGATGCCGGGAACGGCGATGAGCGCCTTCTCGTCACCGCTGGACACCGCGCGGCGCAGGGCGTCCGGGGTGTGCACGGCGAGCATCGCCTGAGCCAGTCGCGGGCCGACTCCGCTCGCGGTCTGGAGCAGCTCGAAGACCTGGCGCTCGTCGTCGTCGGCGAAGCCGTAGAGGGTGAGCGAGTCCTCGCGGACGACGAGGGAGGTGGCGAGCTTGGCCTGCTGTCCGGTGCGGAGCCCGGAGAGTGTGTTGGGCGTGCACTGGACGGCGATGCCGATGCCGCCGACCTCGACCACCGCGGAGTCGGGGGCGAGGGCGGCGACCGGGCCGCTGACGAAGGCGATCATGCGGTACGGCCTTTCGATGCTTGGTGCGAGGCGTGCGCGGCCGCGGCCTGCTGGAGTCTGTTCTGCGCGACGGCCCGGTCGGGGCCGATCCGCGCGGCGGCCTGCTGGAGTCTGCTCTGGGCGGGGGCGCGCCAGATGTGACAGATGGCGAGCGCGAGGGCGTCCGCCGCGTCGGCGGGCTTGGGGGGCTCGGCGAGCCGGAGCAGGCGGGTGACCATCGCGCCGACCTGGGCCTTGTCCGCGCGTCCGTTGCCGGTGACGGCGGCCTTGACCTCGCTCGGGGTGTGCAGGGCGACGGGGATGCCGCGGCGGGCCGCGCAGAGCATGGCGACGGCGCTGGCCTGGGCGGTGCCCATCACGGTCCGGACGTTGTGCTGGCTGAACACCCGCTCCACGGCGACGTATTCGGGCTCGTACTCGTCGAGCCACTGCTCGATGCCCTGCTCGATGGCGACCAGCCGCAGGCCCAGCTCGGCGTCCGCGGGGGTGCGTACGACTCCGACGCCGCGCATGGTCAGGGGCCGTCCGGCGACTCCTTCGACCACCCCGACACCGCACCGGGTCAACCCGGGGTCAACACCCAGCACCCGCACCCGGGCCCTCCTTCGATTTCACCGGCCGTCACTGGGAGGTATCCCCAGTTCGTGCAGGCTATCGGGTGCCACTGACAGAGCGACGGGCCGACGGGTGTGTGTCCCGTCGGCCCGTCGCTTCACGCAAGCCCTCGATCAGGCGTCGACCTTCTCCATGACCTCGTCGCTGACGTCGAAGTTGGCGAAGACGTTCTGCACGTCGTCGCTGTCCTCCAGGGCGTCGATCAGCTTGAAGATCTTCCGGGCGCCCTCCTCGTCGAGCTCGACCTGCATGGTCGGGACGAAGTTGGCGTCGGCGGAGTCGTAGTCGATGCCGGCCTCCTGGAGCGCGGTGCGCACCGCGACCAGGTCGGTGGCCTCGGACAGGACCTCGAAGGACTCGCCGAGGTCGTTGACCTCTTCGGCACCCGCGTCCAGCACGGCACCGAGGACGTCGTCCTCGGCCAGCTCACCCTTGGGGACGATGATGACGCCCTTGCGGTTGAACAGGTACGACACGGAGCCGGGGTCGGCCATGTTCCCGCCGTTGCGGGTCATGGCGACGCGGACGTCCGAGGCCGCGCGGTTGCGGTTGTCGGTGAGGCACTCGATGAGCACGGCGACACCGTTCGGGCCGTAGCCCTCGTACATGATCGTCTCGTAGTCCGCGCCGCCGGCCTCGAGACCGGCGCCGCGCTTGACCGCGGAGTCGATGTTCTTGTTCGGGACCGAGCTCTTCTTGGCCTTCTGGATGGCGTCGAACAGCGTCGGGTTGCCGGACACGTCGGCGCCGCCCGTGCGGGCCGCGACCTCGATGTTCTTGATCATCTTCGCGAAGAGCTTGCCGCGCTTGGCGTCGATCACGGCCTTCTTGTGCTTCGTCGTAGCCCATTTAGAGTGGCCGGACATCTGCCTGTCTCCTTCGCGTAACCCAACCTGTACGGACTCCCCCAGGCATCGGGAGCCTGGGAAGACCCCACAGATCCTACAAGGACGCCGGTGTCCGGTTCGCGCGCACCATGTCGACGAACAAACCGTGAACACGGTGGTCGCCCGTCAGCTCCGGGTGGAACGACGTGGCGAGCGCGTTTCCCTGGCGTACGGCGACGATGTGGCCGCCGTGCTCGGCGAGCACCTCGGCCTCGGCGCCCACGGACTCGACCCAGGGGGCACGGATGAAGACGCCCTCCACGGGATCGCCCTCGACGCCGCGGACGTCGACCGCCGCCTCGAAGGACTCGTTCTGCCGTCCGAAGGCGTTGCGGCGCACGATCATGTCGATGCCGCCGATGGTCTCCTGGCCCGAGCGAGGGTCGAGGATCTTGTCGGCGAGCATGATCATGCCGGCGCAGGTGCCGTAGACGGGCATCCCGGCGCGGACCCGCGCGCGCAGCGGCTCCATCACTCCGAAGAGGACGGCCAGCTTGGAGATGGTGGTGGACTCGCCGCCCGGGATGACGAGACCGTCGATCTCGGCGAGTTCCTCGGGGCGCCTTACCGGCCTGGCCACGGCGTCCGCCGCGGCCAGGGCGATGAGGTGCTCCCGTACGTCGCCCTGGAGAGCCAGGACACCGATCACAGGAGTGCTCATGTGACTACCAGCCGCGGTTGGCGTAGCGCTCGGTCTCGGGGAGGGTGTCGCAGTTGATGCCGACCATGGCCTCGCCGAGGTTGCGGGACGCGTCCGCGATGATCTTGGGGTCGTCGTAGAAGGTGGTGGCCTTCACGATGGCGGCGGCGCGCTTGGCCGGGTCGCCGGACTTGAAGATGCCGGAGCCGACGAAGACGCCCTCGGCGCCGAGCTGGCGCATGAGCGCGGCGTCGGCGGGGGTGGCGACACCACCGGCGGAGAACAGGACGACCGGGAGCTTGCCGAGCTCGGCGACCTCCTTGACGATCTCGTACGGGGCGCGCAGCTCCTTGGCGGCGGCGTACAGCTCGTTGTTGTCGAAGCCGCGCAGCCTGGCGATCTCGTTCTTGATCTGGCGCAGGTGGCGGACGGCCTCGACGACGTTGCCGGTGCCGGCCTCGCCCTTGGAGCGGATCATGGCCGCGCCCTCGGCGATCCGGCGCAGGGCCTCGCCCAGGTTGGTGGCACCGCAGACGAAGGGGGTGGTGAACGCCCACTTGTCGGAGTGGTTGACCTCGTCGGCCGGGGTCAGGACCTCGGACTCGTCGATGTAGTCGACGCCGAGGGACTGCAGGACCTGGGCCTCGACGAAGTGGCCGATGCGGGACTTGGCCATCACCGGGATGGAGACCGCTTCGATGATCTCCTCGATCATGTTCGGGTCCGACATCCGGGCGACGCCGCCGTCCTTGCGGATGTCGGCGGGGACCCGCTCCAGGGCCATGACGGCCACGGCGCCGGCGTCCTCGGCGATCTTCGCCTGCTCGGCGTTGACCACGTCCATGATCACGCCGCCCTTGAGCTGCTCGGCCATGCCGCGCTTGACGCGGGCGGTGCCGATCGCGGTGTTCTCAGCGGGCTGGGCGGAGTTGGAGAGCGTGCTGGACACGGATTGACCTCACTGGGTGAAAGAGGATTTGTTCATCTCCGAGGAAACGCGTGGCGACCAGTCCACTGCAAGGGCCAATGGGGAGGCGGTGGATCGTTTTCAGTCCCGCCCACCCCTGTCCATCAGGTCGTCGGGCGGTCCGCCAGGGCCGTCGGGGGTTCGTCGTCCATCTCGAAGGCCATCGGGAACGGGGCGTGGCCCGCGAGGCGGAACCAGCGGACCTTGCGGTGGCGGCGCAGGGCGCGGGCGGCACGTACGGCGTCGTTGTGGAAGCGCCGAGCCATCGGCACCCGGCGCACGGCCTGGGCCAGCTCGCCGGCCGCCTCCTCGCCGCCGGGCACCTGGCGTACCGCCTCGACCTGCTGTGTCTCCCCGAACACCGCCCGCAGGGCCTGGCTCAGCTCGCTCTCGGCGACCTCGCGCTGCTCCTCCTCGGCCTGCCGGGCCGCGTGCGCCGCCTCGTAGAGCACGATCGAGGCGGCCGGGTCGAGCACCCCGGAGGTGGCCAGCTCCTGGGTCACGGAGGCCCGGCGCAGCAGCTGCGCGTCGAGGGCGGCGCGGGCGGCGTCGATACGGGCGTGCAGCCGGTCGAGACGCCCGGCGGTCCAGCTCAGGTAGAGGCCGATCGCGACGAGGCCGACGAGGATCCAGATGAGGGTTGCGGTCACGGGCGGCAAGGCTACCCGTGCGACGGCGCTGGGCCCTCCGGTCCCGTGCGCGACGTGAACCGCCCCGTCGGGACGGGGAGTCGGGCCTGTCCCCGGCGGGGCAGGCAACGCGGGGTCCGCCCCGGCCGGAAGGCGCGGCAGAGCCGGCAGCCACCGCGCGCGGGTCCCGCTCCCCGGAGTCCGGCGCAATGGCTCGCCGCGTCCGGCAGGGCACATGGGAGGCTCACCGCGGACCCCGCGGACCGGCGCGCGCACGTGGCAAACCGAACGCCGCCATCCGCTGAGCCACCGCCCGGCCGGCGCGGGCCGAACCGTCGTGTTCAGGCCGTTCTCGGCTCAGCGGCGCCTTCAGCGTCCCGTCGGGGCAGGCGGACCGGTCCACGTCCCGTCGGGGCAAGCGGAATCGTCCTCCCGCGCGCGGGAGCCCGCTTCCGCGGCGCCCCGAGCCCCTTGCGGACGACCGGACTTCCGCGCACGGAACAGCGACACGCGGCCGGAACGGCGGGGCTGCCCACGTCCCGTCGGTGGAGCGGGACAGCCTCCCGCCCGCGGAAGTGCCGATCCGCGGCCTCCGCACCCCCACGCCGGACAACCCGCCCTCCGCGCGAAAGCGCGGCACGCGGCCGGAACGGCGGGCTGCCCGCGTTCTGTCCGGGAACCGGAACGGCCTCCCGCGCGCGGGAGGGTGGTTCCGGGCGTCGCTTGCCCCGCGTGAGGCGACCCGCCCTCGCTCGCGCGGGGAGTGCGGGGCGGGATTCGGCCGGGTTTCCGGCCGGGGTCAGTCGCGGGCCAGGCCGAAGCGGGCGCGGAGGCCTGTGCGTTCGTCCGTGGCGACCGCGGCCGCGCCGTCCGTGACCGTCTCGTACACGGACAGGATGTCCGCGCCGACCGTCGACCAGTCGAAGCGCCGTACGTGGGCACTCCCCCGCTCGCGCAGGCCGGCCCGGCGCTCCGGGTCGGCGAGCAGACGCACCGCTGCGGCGGCCAGGTCGTCCGCGTCCTCGTTGGCGAACAGCTCACCCGCGGAGCCCTGGTCGAGGACCTGGGCGAACGCGTCGAGATCCGCGGCGAGCACCGGCGCCCCGGCGGACATCGCCTCGACCAGGATGATCCCGAAGCTCTCGCCGCCCGTGTTGGGCGCGACGTAGAGGTCGATGCTGCGCAGGAAGCGGGCCTTGTCCTCGTCGCTGATCATGCCGAGGAACTCGACGCGCGAGCGCATCTCGGCGGGCAGCGACTCCACGGCCTCCTTCTCGTCGCCGCGTCCGGCGACCAGCAGCCGTGTCTGCGGGCGCTCGGCCAGGATCTTCGGCAGCGCCTTCATGAGCACCGGCAGACCCTTGCGGGGCTCGTCGATGCGGCCGATGAAGCCGATGGTGTCGCCCTGCCACTCGGGCTTGGGCTTGGCGCGGGCGAAGAAGTCGACGTCGACGCCGTTCGGGATGACGACCGCGTCGCCGCCGAGATGCTCGACGAGGGTGCGCCGGGCGTACTCGCTCACGGCGATCCGCGCGCTGATCTTCTCCAGGGCGGCCTGGAGGATGGAGTACGCGGCGATCATCGCCCGAGAGCGCGGGTTCGAGGTGTGGAAGGTCGCGACGATCGGGCCCTGCGCGGCCCAGCACGTCAGCAGGCCGAGCGACGGCGAGGACGGCTCGTGGATGTGAACCACGTCGAAGGTGCCGTCGTGCAGCCAGCGCCGTACCCGGGCCGCCGACAGGAAGCCGAAGTTCAGCCGCGCCACCGAGCCGTTGTACGGCACCGGGACAGCGCGGCCCGCCGAGACGACGTACGGCGGCAGGGGGGTGTCGTCGTCCGCGGGGGCGAGGACGGAGACCTCGTGCCCCAGGCCGATGAGATGCTCGGCCAGGTCGCGGATGTGGAACTGGACGCCACCCGGGACATCCCAGGAGTACGGGCAGACGATGCCGATCCTCACGGGTTCCTCTTCTCGGGATCCCGCACGCCGGACCCCTCTTCGGGAGCCTTCCCGGGGTCGAGGTCCTTGAGCCACAAACGCTGCAACATGTGCCAGTCCTCCGGGTGGTCGGCGATGCCGGCGGCGAAGGCATCGGCCAGCGCCTGTGTCATGACAGACGTCTTTTCGGCACGGGTACCTGACTCGGGGACCTCGACGGGCGGATGCACCCGGCCCCGCATGACGGGCGAGTCGTCGTACCAGAGGGTCACGGGCAGGAGGATGGCGCCGGTCTGCTGGGCGAGCAGGGCCGGCCCCGCGGGCATCCGGGTCGCCTCGCCGAAGAACTCCACCTCGACGCCCGACGCGGACAGGTCCCGTTCGGCGACCAGGCAGATCAGTCCGCCGTCGCGCAGGCGCCTGGCCAGCGTGGCGAACGCGGCACCGCCGCTGTGCGGCAGCACCTCCATACCGAGGCCCTCGCGATAGGCGACGAAACGGTCGTAAAGCGATTCGGGCTTGAGGCGCTCGGCGACGGTCGTGAACGGCGTCTTCAGCCCGGTGGTGACCCAGGCGCCCGCGAGGTCCCAGTTCGCCATGTGCGGAAGGGCCAGGATGACGCCCCGGTCGGAGGCGATCCCGTCGGTGAGACGGTGCCCGTCCTCGATCTCGAACCCGTTCCGCACCCGCTCCTCGCTCCACGCGGGAAGCCGGAACGACTCCATCCAGTAGCGCAGGTACGAGCGCATGCCGGCCCTGGAGAGCTCGGCGAGCCGATCGGGTGTCGCGTCCGGCACCACGCGCGCGTAGTTGCCCTCCAGTCGCTGGACCCCCTTGCCGCGCTTCTTCCAGGCGACGTCGGCGATCGTGCGGCCGAGGCGCACGGCGACCGGCTCGGGGAGCTTCTTGACGGTGCTCCAGCCGAGAGCGTAGGCGCCGTCCACCAGCCGGTCCTGAAGGCTGGTCACGAGGTGGCCTCACTGCTCTGGGCGGCGACCGCGGCGTCAGCCTCGGCGGCCTCCCGGCGGACGGTGACGACGCGCTGGATCAGCGTGACGAGACTGCCGACGGCGACGATCCACAGCGCGATGGGCAGCAGCACCTGGACGCCGGGCACACCGAACGTGTGCAGGCCCGCCAGACCGGCCGCGACCAGGGAGATCACCAGCCGTTCGGCGCGCTCGACGAGACCGTTGACCGCGACCGGCAGACCGATCGACTCACCGCGGGCCTTGGTGTACGACACCACCTGACCGCTGGCGAGACAGAAGATCGAGACGGCGCACAGCACGTTGTCGTTGCCGTTGCCGGCGTACCAGAGCGCGAAGCCGCCGAAGATCGCGCCGTCGGCGACCCGGTCGAGCGTGGAGTCCAGGAAGGCGCCCCAGCGGCTGGAGCGGCCGAGCTGGCGCGCCATGTTCCCGTCGACCAGGTCGGAGAACACGAAGAGCGTGATGACGATCGTTCCCCAGAAGAACTCTCCCCGGGGGTAGAAGACCAGCGCGCCCGCCATCACTCCGGCCGTGCCCAGGAGGGTGACCGTATCGGGGCTTACCCCCCGGCGGATGAGAAACGCGGCGAACGGTGTGAGGACACGCGTGAAGAATGCACGCGCGTACTTGTTCAGCATGGCCTTCCCGAGGGTCGGTGTCGCCGCACGGCCCCTGCTGGCCGTCGGCTGGCCCATCGTAGCCACGCGTGCGCTTGTGCGATGGTCGGGCACCCGCACCCCGTGTCACGACCCGATGCCGTCGGTGTCACGGCGCGATCGCGTCCACTGTATGGACGCACCGTGACACGAGTGCAAAGCTCGAAGACACCGCGGGGCGTCACCGGAGCCGCCACCGCTGGGGGTGCCCCCGGGACGGAGTCCGGGGGGAGGCTTCGGCATGTCCCGCGCCCACAGAGACCTCACCGTGCACGGGAGGCAAGGCCATGGGCGACAAGGCGAACGCACACCCCGGAGCCGCCGGCAGGGCTACGGCGGCCGACCACCCCGCGTCCGTACGGAATGTGGTGCTGGTCGGCCACAGCGGATCGGGCAAGACGACATTGGTGGAGGCTCTCGCGCTGACGGCGGGAGCGGTGAACCGGGCGGGCCGCGTGGAGGACGGCGGCACCGTCTCCGACTACGACGAGATCGAGCACCGGCAGCAGCGTTCGGTGCAGCTCTCCCTGGTACCCGTCGACTGGGACGGATACAAGATCAACATTCTGGACACCCCCGGGTACGCCGATTTCGTCGGGGAACTGAGGGCCGGTCTGCGAGCGGCGGACGCGGCCCTCTTCGTCGTCTCGGCCTCGGACGGGGTGGACGGCTCGACCCGGATGCTGTGGGAGGAGTGCGCGGCCGTCGGCATGCCCCGGGCCATCGTGGTGACCCACCTGGAGTCGGCCCGGTCGGACTTCGAGGGGATGACCCGGACCTGCGCGGAGGCGTTCGGCGGGGACGACCCCGACGCCGTACTGCCGCTGTATCTGCCGTTGCACGGCGCCGAGGCGCCGGACGGGCACGCGCCCGTGACCGGCCTGATCGGACTGCTCACCCAGCGGCTGTTCGACTACTCCTCGGGGGAGCGCAAGGAGGCGGAGCCCGGACCCGAGCAGCAGCCGCTCATCGAGGCGGCCCGCAACCGGCTGATCGAGGGGATCATCGCCGAGAGCGAGGACGAGACCCTCATGGACCGCTATCTCGGCGGCGAGGAGATCGACCTCAAGACACTCGTGCAGGACCTGGAACGGGCCGTGGCGCGCGGGAGCTTCTTCCCCGTGCTGGCCGCTGCCCCGGCCGCCGAGGGAGCCCGGCAGGGGCTCGGCACGGTCGAACTCCTCGAACTGATCACGGGCGGCTTCCCCACCCCGCTGGAGCGTCCGGCGCCCACCGTGACCACACCGGACGGCGCCGCCCGCGAGGTGAAGGCGTGCGACCCGGACGGGCCGCTGGTCGCGGAGGTCGTGAAGACCGCTTCCGACCCGTACGTGGGACGGGTCTCCCTGGTCCGGGTCTTCTCCGGAACCCTGCGCCCCGACGAGACGGTGCACGTCTCCGGGCACGGGCTGACCGACCGCGGACACGAGGACCACGACGTCGACGAACGGATCGGCACCCTGTCCGCGCCCTTCGGCAAACAGCAGCGGGCCCTCACGCACTGCATCGCCGGCGACCTCGCCTCGGTGGCGAAGCTGAACCGCGCCGAGACGGGAGACACCCTTTCGGCCAAGGACGACCCGCTGCTCATGGAGCCGTGGCGGATGCCCGACCCACTGCTCCCGCTCGCCATCGAGGCGCACAGCAAGGCCGACGAGGACAAGCTCTCCCAGGGGCTCGGCCGGCTGGTGGCCGAGGACCCCACGATGCGCCTGGAACAGAACCAGAACACCCATCAGGTCGTCCTGTGGTGCCTGGGCGAGGCACACGCGGACGTCGCCCTGGAACGGCTGCGCAACCGGTACGGCGTGCAGGTCGACGTGGTCCCGCACAAGGTCTCCCTGCGCGAGACGTTCGCCGGAGCGTCCACCGGGCGCGGCCGCCATGTGAAACAGTCCGGCGGGCACGGCCAGTTCGCGATCTGCGAGATCGAGGTCGAACCGCTGCCCGGCGGCTCGGGCATCGAGTTCGTCGACAAGGTCGTCGGCGGCGCCGTCCCCCGGCAGTTCATCCCCTCCGTCGAGAAGGGCGTGCGCACCCAGGCCGCCAAGGGCGTGGCCGCCGGCTATCCGCTCATCGACGTACGGGTCACACTGCTCGACGGCAAGGCGCACTCGGTCGACTCCTCCGACGCCGCGTTCCAGACGGCGGGCGCGCTCGCGCTGCGCGAGGCGGCCCGCGACGCGAAGATCCATCTCCTGGAGCCGGTGGCCGAGGTGACCGTCCTGGTCGGCGACGACTACGTGGGCCCGGTGATGAGCGACCTGTCGGGACGACGCGGCCGGGTCGTCGGCACCGAGCAGACGGGGGCCGGGCGCACACTCGTACGGGCCGAGGTGCCGGAGATCGAGATCGGGCGGTACGCCGTGGATCTGCGGTCCATCTCGCACGGCACCGCGCGCTTCGACCGGCGGTACGCGCGGCACGAACCCATGCCGCAGCAGATCGCCGAACGGCTCCGCGAACAGGACCCCGGCACCTGAGGGTTGGGGGACTTCCCCGGGGGACCTCATCCGTCGGTGGGCGGCTTCCGCCGTCCGCCGACGAATGTCGGCCGCGGCCGATACTCTGAGAACCTGATCAAGACGAAGACCTGATCAACAGGTGTGCGGGACACCGAAGTCGGGAAAGCCGCAGGAGCGGGTGCGGCGGCGATGGGGGCGGAAGTGGCGTTCGACGGTTTCGATTTCAGCCCCGGGGCGCAAGTGCCGCTCACGGGCACCGCGGGCCAGACGGCGGCGACCTTCGCCCTGGCCTCGGCGGCGTACCGCGACAGTCCGGTGGAGGAGATCCTCAAGGCCGACAACGAATGGCACCAGTCCACGGTCAAGGCCGGCCGGATCAAACTGTTCGCGCCGAATCTCGGCGAGGCCTTCTCGGGAGCCGTCGCCGCCCGCATGCTGGGCGCGGGCCGCAATCCGCTCATCCAGTCCTTCGGCACCGAGCCGCAGGTCATCGTGGAGCACTGTCTCGCGGCGACCAACATCCGCCGGGACCGCGACAATTGGCTGTCCGCCGTCATGGTGCTGTGCGGGCTGCTGTTCCTGCCCGGACTGCTCGTGTGGCTGCTGGTCTTCCAGATCCGGACGCAGATCGCCAAGCGCGCGGACAAGCGCGGTTCCGCGCTCGGCACGACACTCCTGATCGCCGTCGGCGCGCTGGCCGTCCTCTTCCTCGTCCGCATGCCGTTCACGGGCTTCTGGGCCTGGTACGCGCGCGCCTCGGTGGTCCTGCCCGTCGTCGGCTGGCTGTGGGCGAAGCGGATCTGCGAGCGCACCGCCAAGGATCTGCGGGCGCGCTGGGACAACCTGCTGTCGGGCGGCGGCATCGGCGCCAAGATTCCCGAGGCGGTCCCCGGCAGCCCCGGTGAGACGGCGGCGGAGCGGCTGCGACAGGCGCTCGCCCGGCTCACCGCGGAGCAGCAGTCCAACTCGGTCTTCTACGCGGGCCCCAAGGGCATACTCGGCATGGGCACCCGCTGGGGCAGCTGGCAGCTCGCCGAGGACCTGGTGGCGCGGGACGCGAAGAAGGAGATCCACCCGTTCCGCAGCTGGGACGTCATCCGCAACATCCACGACCAGTTGCGCATGCTGGAGCGCGGTCCGCTCAACACCGGTGGTTTTCCGGCGCCTTCGATAAAGCACTGGATCGTCACACCGATCGGCGAGAACGCGAAGGCGGTGTCCCGGCCGGGCGGCACCGACGTGGACGCCTACACGATCAAGACGCACGCCGTGCAGGACATCTGCAACAAGCAGCAGTTCGGCAGCGGCGACCGGCACTACCTCGGGGTCCAGTGGACGCTCTGGGACGGCCAGTTGATCATCACCATGATGATCACGGTGACCGTGCTGCACCAGACGCTGCGCATCGAGGTGACCGGGCACGCGCTGGGTCCGGTGAACCCGCTGTTCACCAGCAAGCCGGAGGCCCCGACCAAGGAGGTCGCGAAGGCCGTCAAGTTCTGGGAGACCCGCAAGGTGAGCCTGCCGCTGGTCACCGCGGACGAGGTCGTACGGCTCGCGGCGCGGGCGCCCCTCACCTGGTATCCGCCGCTGCTGAACTGGATCGGCGGGAGTCTGGCGCTGCCCGAGCCCTTCGGGCTGCGGCACGCGTGGGCCGATCAGCCGTGGCGGCACCGTTTCATGGCGGACGACGCGCTGCGGGCCGCGACGCCCGTGCTGCGCGTGGTGCACTCGGCGGCGCTCAAGGTCCTCGAGGAGAACGGCGTCGACACCGAGAAGTTCGGCAACCGCTCGGCCTTCCTCAGCACGGCCGTGCAGGACCCCGCGCCGCGCAAGGCCGACCTGTACGACGCGTAGCCACGGCGGCGGACGGGGCGCCCACAGGGGCGCCCCGGGCCGGACCACGCGGTGGTCCGGACTACGACGTGGGCCAGGCCTCCGCCAGCATCTTGCGGGTGTCCGCGAGGAGTTGGGGCAGGACCTTGGTGTGGCCGACGACCGGCATGAAGTTGGTGTCGCCACCCCAGCGGGGCACGATGTGCTGGTGCAGATGGGCGGCGATGCCGGCACCCGCGACCGATCCCTGGTTCATGCCGATGTTGAAGCCATGGGCGCCGGAGGCGCTGCGCAGGGCGGTCATGGCCTGCTTGGTCAGCTCACCGAGTTCGGCGGTCTCCGGCCCGGTCAGGTCCGTGTAGTCGGCGACGTGCCGGTAGGGCACGACCATCAGGTGCCCGCCGTTGTACGGGTAGAGGTTGAGCACCGCGTACACGTGCTCACCGCGCCTCACGATCAGCCCGTCCTCGTCGGACTTGGCCGGAATCGAGCAGAAGGGACAACCGTCGTCGGCCCCCGGGCCGGTGGGCTTGTTCTCGCCCTGGATGTAAGCCATCCGGTGGGGCGTCCAAAGGCGCTGGAACGCGTCCCGCGTTCCCACTCCGATCTGCTGCTCCGGCTCACTCGTCATGTGTTGCAGCATATTGCTTCGCCCGTTCGCGGCGTGTCGGCGGGTGCCGGACAAAGGGGCCTGCGGCGAAGCTGTGGCCATGGACGACGACAGCCCGATGACCCGCTGGGAGCAGCGCACCGAGGTACCGCTGGGGGTCGCGTCGCTGCTGTTCCTCGCCGCGTACGCGGTCCATGTGCTGGCACACGGTCTGCCCCAGGGCGGACGGGATGTCTGCCTCACGGTGATCGTGGTCACCTGGACGGCGTTCCTGGTCGACTATCTGGTGCTGTGGCGGCTGAGCGGACAGGGCCCCCGGTTCGTTCACCGCCACCTGCTGGACACCGTGGTGCTCGTCCTGCCCCTGCTGCGTCCCCTGCGGGTCGTCAAGCTCTACGACGCCGTGCTGCGGCGCCGCGGAGAGCCACGGCTCCCGCTGTACGCGCGGGTGATGTTCTACGCGGGAATCGCGGTCCTGCTGCTCGGCTTCTCGGGTTCCCTCGCCGTCTACCAGGCGGAGTACGCGGCGCCGCACGCGACGATCGTCACCTTCGGCGACTCGCTGTGGTGGGCCGCCTCCACGCTCTCGACGGTCGGGTACGGGGATGTCACGCCGGTGACGCCGAGGGGGCGCGTGATCGCGGTCGCCATGATGGTGTGCGGTCTGGCACTGCTCGGCGCGGTGACGGGGTCGTTCTCCTCGTGGCTGCTGCAGGTGTTCTCGCGCGAGGGCGACGAGAAGCCCCCGGGGCGCTGAGCTTCCCGGGGGCTTCGTGTCATGAGCGGGCAGGGCCTGCCGATCAGACCTGCGCGCGCTCCTCGACGACCTTCGCGATCTTGGCGATGGCCTCGTCGAGGGGGATGCCGTTCTCCTGCGAGCCGTCGCGGTAGCGGAAGGAGACGGCACCGGCCGTCATGTCCTCGTCGCCCGCGATGACCATGAAGGGCACCTTCTGCTTCTGCGCGTTGCGGATCTTCTTCTGCATACGGTCCGAGGACGCGTCGACCTCGACGCGCAGACCCTTCTTGCGGGCCTCGGCGGCGAACTTCTGGAGGTACTCCACGTGCGCGTCGCCGATCGGGATGCCGATCGCCTGGACGGGCGCCAGCCACGCCGGGAACGCGCCCGCGTAGTGCTCAAGGAGCACGGCGAAGAACCGCTCGATGGAGCCGAAGAGCGCACGGTGGATCATGACCGGGCGCTGCTTGGAGCCGTCCGGACCGGTGTACTCCAGGTCGAAGCGCTCGGGCAGGTTGAAGTCGAGCTGCACGGTCGACATCTGCCAGGTGCGGCCGATGGCGTCCTTGGTCTGCACGGAGATCTTCGGGCCGTAGAAGGCGGCGCCGCCCGGGTCCGGGACCAGCGGGAGGCCCTGCTTCTCGGCGACCTGGCGCAGCGTCTCGGTGGCCTCTTCCCAGACCTCGTCCGAGCCGACGAACTTCTCCGGGTCCTTGGTGGACAGCTCCAGGTAGAAGTCGGTGAGACCGTAGTCGCGCAGCAGGTTCAGGACGAAGGTGAGCGTCTTGTCGAGCTCCTCCGCCATCTGCTCCTTGGTGCAGTAGATGTGCGCGTCGTCCTGCGTGAAGCCCCGGGCACGGGTCAGACCGTGCACGACGCCCGACTTCTCGTACCGGTACACGGTGCCGAACTCGAAGAGGCGCAGCGGCAGTTCACGGTACGAACGGCCGCGCGCGTCGAAGATCAGGTTGTGCATCGGGCAGTTCATGGGCTTGAGGTAGTAGTCCACGCCCTCGTCGAGCTGCATGGGCGGGTACATGCCGTCGGCGTACCAGTCCAGGTGGCCCGAGGTCTCGAAGAGCTTCCCCTTGGTGGCGTGCGGGGTGTAGACGAACTCGTAGCCCTCCTCCTCGTGCCGGCGGCGCGAGTAGTCCTCCATGACCCGGCGGATGACGCCGCCCTTGGGGTGGAAGACGGCGAGGCCGGAGCCGATCTGCTCCGGGATGGAGAACAGGTCAAGCTCGTTGCCCAGCTTGCGGTGGTCGCGCTTCTCGGCCTCGGCGAGGAAGTCGAGGTGCGCCTTCAGCTCCTCCTTGGAGGGCCAGGCGGTGCCGTAGATGCGCTGGAGCATGGGGTTCTTCTCGCTGCCGCGCCAGTACGCGGCGGCGTTGCGCATCAGCTTGAACGCCGGGATGTTGCGGGTGGTGGGCAGGTGGGGACCGCGGCAGAGGTCCTTCCAGCACAGTTCGCCGGTCTTGGCGTCGAGGTTGTCGTAGATGGTCAGCTCGCCGCCGCCCACCTCGACGTTCGCGCCGTCGTCCGAGGAGGCGGAGCCCTTGATGCCGATGAGCTCCAGCTTGTACGGCTCGGCCGCCAGCTCCTCACGGGCGTTCTCGTCGGTGACGACGCGGCGGGAGAAGCGCTGCCCGCGCTTCTGGATCTCCTGCATCTTCTTCTCGACGGCCTTGAGGTCCTCGGGCGTGAACGGCTTCTCGACGTCGAAGTCGTAGTAGAAGCCGTCCTTGACCGGCGGGCCGATGCCCAGCTTGGCGTCGGGGAAGAGCTCCTGCACGGCCTGGGCCATCACGTGCGCGGTCGAGTGGCGCAGGATGTTCAGGCCGTCCTCGGAGGAGATCTCGACGGGCTCGACCTCCTCGCCGTCCTGCACCTCGTACGCGAGGTCCCTCAGCTCGCCGGCCACGCGGGCCGCGACGATGGTGCGCTCGCCGGTGAAGAGGTCGGCGGCCGTAGTGCCCGTCGTCACCACGCGCTCTTCCCGCTCGGAATCGCGTTGGATGATCACACGGACGTCTGACACCGGACTCTCCTGACTGAAGGCGACGCCACACCACATACGACATGGCATGGCAATGCCCCGAATCCTACCGAGCCCGGGGTCCCCTCCGCGAAACGGTTGTGGACAGCCGCCGTCAGTCGCCGCTGCACGCCTCCTCGAAAAAGTCCAGGTTCTCCTGGAGCGACTTCATCAGCCGGTCCCGCTCGGCCTCGTCCACCTGTACGGGTACGACGCCGGAGGCGTCCGTGAGCCTGCGGAATCCGCCCCGGCTCTCCAGCCGCCCGTGCACCCGCACCGGCAGCCCGACCAGGTGGGCCTGGCCCGCTATCCGGTACGCCTCCTCGTCGAGGGTCATCCGGACGTGCGGGACCTCGGCTCCCGCGATGACCCGCAGCCGTACGGTGCCCTCCCCGCGCGGGCCCGACCTGCGCATCCGGACCACGGCGCCGGTGATCCGCACGGGCACGGACGGCTCCTCGCGCAGATAGCGGGCCCCCGCCTCGCGCAGCACGGACAGGTCGCCGGGTGAGAACTCGACGGGCTCGGCGGGGTTCGCGCCGCCCTCGGGGACGCCCGCGGCGGGCGACCACTCGACGGTGATCCGGGCGCCCTCGGTGCCCCGGACGAGGGCCACCAGGGCTTCCATCAGTTCATGGCTGACGCCCGCCTCGACGGCCGCGTCGAAGGCGTCCATCCCGCCGGTGGCCCGCTGGTAGTCGATGGCCTCGCGGGCGGCGCACAGCGCCTCGTGCAGCCGTACGGCGAGCGGCCGGCCGGTGGTGACGGGCACGAAGGCGGTGAGGCCGCGGCCGCCCGGTTCCGCGCCGACCAGCACGTTCTCCAGGGAGGCGCCGGCGGACCTGCGGTGACGGGCGCCGTAGTAGCCGGCACGCGCGCGGGTGGCGAGCGAGCCGGCGAGCAGCATCTGGCGGGCGGCCCCGCGCAGCTGCTCCTCGACGGTCCAGGGCGCGGCGCCCACCGGGCCGGTCGGCACGTCCCGCCACCACCGGATCTCGTCGCTGGGCACGGCGAGGCCGACGAGTACGTCGCGGGCGGACGGTGAACCGCTGCGGGCGAGCGCGACGAGCGCCTCGCCGAGGAGGTCGTCGCTGTCGGGGAAGGCCCGGTTCTCCGGCACCAGCAGGCTGGTGCCGCCGCCCCCGGGCCCGGGTGGGGTCCATCGGCCGTACCGTCCGGCCGCTCCCCCGCGGCGCTGCCAGCCGTGCCGTCGCAGCAGCGCGCCGAAGACGGCGGGGTCGACCTGGTCGGGCGTGGGCGGATCGTTCCAGAACGCTTCGGCGGGGTGCGGCCTGACCGGCCGCAGTACCTCGTCGATGGGGCGGTGTGTCATGGTCTGCCTCCCGTCCCGACCCTCGTCATGATCTCGCAGAGGGCCCGGTCGTCGAAGATCCGGGCCGTCGGAATGCGGACGGTGGTCCGGCGCCGGCCCGTGATGGCGTGCCCGGCGAGGTTGATCCAGTAGCAGCAGTGCCGCAGGTCGAGCCGGTCGTGGCTGGCGCGCAGCCAGTCGTCCTGGGATCTGGGCACGAGCATCACGACCAGGATCTTGTGCACCGAGACCGGGGTGCGCGCGAGCTTCGCCAGGTGCTCGTTGTCGAGCGTGAAGGAGAAGGCGGGTCCCGGGGGGTCGGGCGGGATCTGGTACGTGCACTTGAGCTGCACCTTGATGGTGACTTCGTCGTCGACCGTGTGCCCGGGGGCGCTGTGGCTGACGTGCCAGTCGATGCCGTTGTCCGGAAACGGCTGGGACAGTGAACAGCCCGCGGCCGCCGCGACGGCGTGCAAGTAGCCCACCTGCAAGGTCTCCATGCAGGCGGTGGTGGCGAGTGATCCGCGATGGGGTGCCGTCCGCTGGGGCAGCAGCCCGCCCCGTTCGGGCTGCGCGAGTGCCATGAGTCCAACAGCCTTCCAGGCTTGATGTATCCCCGCGACGGGTCGCTGAACTGCAAAGACCCGTACCTCTGTTGTCTCCTTCCGGCGTACGGCGCAAACAGCCCGGGTATCACCAAACAGGCAGAAGACGGCGCGTCAGCTGCCGTGGGTGAACGAGGAGTTGTGTGCGTATGACGTGCTGGTACGAGGGCCCTCTGGCCGCGTTCGACACGGAGACCACGGGCGTGGACGTCGAGACCGACAGGATCGTGTCGGCCGCCGTCGTCGTCCAGGACGCCCCGGGTTCCCGTCCGCGGGTGACCCGATGGCTGGTGAACCCGGGAGTGCCGGTGCCCGCTGGGGCGACGGCGGTCCACGGACTAACGGACGATCATCTGCAGCGCAACGGCCGCTGGCCGTCGCCCGTCATGGAGGAGATAGCCCGGGAGCTGAGTGAGCAGGCCGCGGCGGGGCGCCCGCTGGTGGTGATGAACGCCCCGTTCGATCTGACGCTGCTGGACCGGGAGTTGCGCAGGCATCGCGCCTCGTCCCTCGACCACTGGTTCGAGGCGGCCTCGCTGCGCGTGCTCGATCCCCGCGTCCTCGACAAGCATCTGGACCGCTATCGCAAGGGCCGCCGCACCTTGACGGATCTGTGCGCGCACTACGACGTGGTGCTGGAGGGCGCGCACGACGCGGCGGCCGACGCGCTGGCCTCGATGGAGGTCGTCCGTGCGGTGGGGCGCCGTTTCTCGGCGCGTCTGGAGCGGCTGTCGCCGTCCGAGCTGCACACGCTCCAGGCGGTGTGGCACGCGGCACAGGCGCGCGGGCTGCAGGCCTGGTTCGCGCGCAGCGGTACACCGGAGGCGGTGGATCCGGCGTGGCCGCTGCGCCCGGATCTGCCGGCGGCGGCCTGACCGGGCGCGATGCCGGCGAGGACAACGAAAAACCGGTCCGTCGATGACGGACCGGTCTTCTCCGGGTGGGCGATACTGGGTTCGAACCAGTGACCTCTTCGGTGTGAACGAAGCGCTCTCCCACTGAGCTAATCGCCCGGGAACGGACTGAACAATACAGGTCCCGGCGGGTGGGGTTCAAACCGCTTCGAGATGAGCCCTCAGTCCACGCCGTCCCGCCCGCATCATCAGGGCGTGGTTGGCGCGGAAGAAGGGGCGTCCCGGCACGGCGAGCCGCCGCAGCAGCGGCGTGGTGACCCGCACTTCCTGGTCGTAGTGGGCGCGCGTTCCCGGTCCGGCCGCGTCGAAGGTCCAGCGCGCCCAGCCCTCCAGGTCGCCGGACATCGCCATCTCCAGGACGCCGGCCGCCGGGTCCCGGCGCGCCGCGCGGGCGGTGATGGTGATGTCGTACGGCAGGACCGAGCGGATCCGGATGACGCCGGTCCGGTCGTCGACGGGGGTCACCTCGCGCACCTGGGGCCACCAGCGCGGATAGTTCTCGGCCCGCTCCAGGACCGTGTAGACGTCCGTCGGCGGCGCGGGCAGCTCCCACACGGCGTGAAAGCGGTAGTGGCTCCAGTCCATGGACCGAGTGTGCCCACCGGCGGGCCGGATGTACCGGCCCGTGTCCGTCCGTCGATCTGAGTACGGCGTGAGTACGCGCGCTCATGCCCGGGGACATGACCGGGACCACACTCCGGTGTATGTCCCAGATCCCTTCCCCGGCCGAGGAGTTGCGGCTGCTCGACACCGAGCTGCGGCAACTCGACGCCCGCCGGGCCGTGTTGCTGACCCGCCGCGCCTGGCTGGTCCACGCGCTCCAGCCACCGCCCGTACGGACCGCGCCCCCGGCGTTCCCGGCCCGTCGGCCGGAGACCACGGCGCCCGGGGTGCAGAACGCGCTCCTGCTCCTCGGCGGCGTCCTGCTGACCATCGCCGCCGTCGCGTTCACGCTCGTCGGCTGGGGGCACTTGGGAATCGCGGGGCGTTCGCTGGTGCTCGGCGCGGTGACGCTGGCCGCGCTCGGCGCGCCCGTGTTCCTGCTGCGGCGCGGGCTGCGCGCGACGGCCGAGGCGCTGGCGGGGCTCGGCCTCGCGCTGACGGTCCTGGACGCGTACGCGCTGTACGCGGTCGCGCTCCCCCGCACGGACGGCGTGGCCTACGCGGCGCTCGCGTCGGCGGCGCTGGCCGCGGTGTGGACGGCGTACGGACTCGCGACGGGCGCGCCGCTCCGGACGGCGGGACGACGGACGGCCACCACACGCGACACCGGCGCCCCCGGCGTGCGGCCGTCGCTGTGGCTGCCGTTGCCCGCCGCCGTGGTCGCCGCGCAGTCGCCGCTGCTCCTGTGGGCGGTGGCCGCCGCCGCGGGTGCGCACGCCGTCACGGCCACTCTGCTGGTCACGGCGGCGTTCGACGCGGCGCTCGCGCTGCGCACGCCCCTGACGTCCGTCCGTGTCGTCGCCGCCGTCGGGGCGTACGGGACGGGCGGCTGCGGCACCTTCGCCGCCGGCTGGCTGTCGTTGACGGCCGCCGGCCCGAGCGCCGCCGCCCGTGCGGCGGCGCTCCTCCTCCTTGCCGCGTCGATCGCGCTGGCAGTGGCGTGGCGCACTCCGAAGCCGGGCGTCGCGACGGGCGCCGCGACGGCCGGGGGCCTGATCTCCGTCGTCGCGTTCGGCGGGGTGCTGCGCGTGTCCCTGCCGGGCGAGTGGACGGTTCCCGGTCATCTGGTGTGCGGGATCGCCCTGTTGGCCGTCGTGAGGACGGGAGCTCCGGCGCCGGTACGCCGTGGGACCGCCCTGGCCGCCGGCTGCGTGGGGGTCCTCTCCGTGGCGTGGGCGCTGCCCGTGGTCGTGATCACCCTGCTGGGACCGGTCGGCCGGACGGGCTCCGTCTGGTCCGGCGCCCCGGCGAACGCGCGGGACGCCGTGACGAGCGGCCTGCCCTGGCCCTGGGACGCGGCCACGGCCCCGCTCGTTCTCGCGCTCGTCGCCGCGGTCCTGACGGTGGCCGTCCGCGCCACCGCGTGGCGTCCGCACGCCGTCGTCTGCGCGCTGACACTGACCTGGGCGACCGTGTTCGTCCTCCCGGCGACCCTCGAACTCCCTTACGCGACAGGGCTGTCCGTGCAAGGGCTCACCACGGTGGCCCTGCTCGGGTACGCGCGCCGGACGCACCCCTCGGTCACCGCGCCAGTGCTGGCCCTGCTCACTTCCCTCAGCCTCGCGTTCCTCGCGCTGGCCTCCGAGACCGCGACCCTGACCGTGCTCGCCGCGCTGGCCGTCCTGTTCGCGGCGGCCGCCGTCCGGCCCGCCCGGCGGCCCGGCCTCGGCCCGGTCGTGGCACCCGCGGCGCTCGGGTACGCGACGGCCCTCGCCTGCGCGACGGGCGCCTCCCTCGGTCTTCAGCCCCAGCACACCGCGCTCCTCGTGCTGGTCGTGCCCGTGGTCGCTGCGCTGCTCGCGGCACGCGTCGAGGACGGACCGACGACCGTGTCGGTGGAGGTCACCGGTGCCCTCGCGGGGCTGCTCGCCATCGCGCTCACGGTGGCCGAACCGGCCATGCTCGCCACGGTCCTGGCCCTGTGCGGGGTGATCGCCGCCGGGACGGCCGTACGGGAGGACCGGCGCGCCGTCGGATACGCGGCCGGGGTCCTGTTCGTCCTGGCCGCCTGGGTACGCCTCGCGGCCTGGGGCGTCGGCTCGCCGGAGGCGTACACGCTGCCGGTGACCGTTCCGGCGCTGCTCGTGGGCGCGTTCAGGCGCCGCGAGGACCCGGCGGTGTCGTCGTGGACGGCGTACGCGCCGGGCCTGTCCGTGACACTCGTGCCGGGCCTGTTCGCGGCGTGGGGCGACGCGCACTGGCTCCGTCCTCTGCTGCTGGGCGCGGCGGCGCTCGCCGTCGCCCTGCTGGGTGCCCGGCATCGCCTGAAGGCTCCGCTGGTGCTGGGCGGCAGCGTGCTCGTCCTGGACGCTCTGCACGAACTCGCCCCGTACGTGATCCAGTTGGTGGACGCGCTCCCCCGTTGGACGCCTCCCGCACTCGCCGGTCTGCTGCTGCTCGCGCTGGGTGCCACGTACGAGCAGCGGATCCGCGACGCACGGCGGGTGCGGGAGGTCCTGGGGAGGATGGGCTAGCGACCGGTCACCGGGGAGCGGGAGCGGTCACGAGGGCATCCTGTCGCCGAGGAGCGCGAGGTTCTCGATGGCGGCGAGGCCGTACAGCGCCGTGTCGTTCGTGTAGACCCAGTCGGCCTCGCTGCCCGGCACCAGCGTGACGGGACCGCTCAGCTTCTCCGTCTTCCAGGGCGAGGACTCGGTGTAGCCGTCCGAGCTGTAGAACTTCGTCCAGGCGCGGGTGGCGAGGGCCGCCTCGCCGGTCTGCACGGCGGCGTACGCGTCGAGTCGCGAGTGGCCCTGGAAGAGCAGCAGGGTGCCGAAGTTGGTGCCGTAGCGGGCCGCCTGCTCGGCTTTGGTGGCGTTGAAGTAGCGGCAGTAGTCGAGGTACGCCCCCTTGAAGGCGGGCATGTCGACGAGGTCGATGAGTTCGGCGCACAGTTCGTTCAGGCCGAAGACCGCGGAGAGGTGCGAGACGCCGACCACGGGCTCCGTGGCGACGGCGAACCGGCCGGTGTCGAGGTCGTACAGCCCGGAGCCCTGGACGAATCCGTTGGGCTGCGCGGCGATGGTCTCCATCGTCGACAGGACGCGTGCCTTGGCCTTCTCCCACTTGGGGCCCTTGCGCTCCCACTCGGTCAGCCACGCCGAGACGAGCCCGCTCCAGTCGGTGCCGAAGCCGATCGACAGGGCGTGCCGGTCGGGCGTGTAGGGCTCGGTGCGGATCTTGCGGATCGGGTCGAGGACGAGGAAGGTCTCGTCGGAGTCGACGTTGGCGTGCATGAGGTCGCCGACGCGCTCGTCGGCGGTGAGGAAGTAGTAGTAGCGCCGGTAGGTGGTGTTGGCGATGCGCTGCTGTTTGGCGCTGTCGGCGTAGTGCTGCACCCCGTGCCGGGTGCCGAGACCCGCCCACTGGCCGAGGTGGTAGACGTCGACCTCGCCGGTGTGCCGGGTCATCGCCTCGGCGAAGCGGAAGATGTCCGCGCGGCCGCTGCGCAGGTACGCGAACCACAGCCAGAGGTCCGGCGACAGCTCGGAGTTGTCCCAGGCGTAGCCGCCGATGTCGTAGCGCCACTGGTGCCGGACCGGGTCGTACGAGTGCATGATGTCGCCGTAGTCCCAGAAGCCGTACCAACGGCGCATCTCCACCTGGTCCTTGTAGTAGGTGAAGAGGAAGTCGAGGTGGTCCTCGATCTTCGCCTTGGCGGGTGTCGACCGGTCGGGCTCGGAATAGAGCCCCGGGCCGAAGACCTTCGCCTTGATCAGTTGCCTGGGCGGTGCGGCGAGCTGCGGCAACACGCTTACGGCATCGATCTGTTCGGCGAGTTTCTCGGGCGTGGGTGTCGACTCGTTGGCCCAGAAGAGGAGTTCGGAGGTACGGGCGATGCCGTAGGGGGTGCCGAAGCCCGGCTCGTAGTCCTCGTAGGTGATGTTGAGGCCTTCGAGCTGTTCGGCGTACGTGTCCTGGCCCATGCCGTCGTGGTAGAAGCGCAGGTCCATGGGCCGGGCCTCGGGCGACCAGAGCCAGAGGGTGACCTCGGCCTCGTCGGTGTGGGCGTCACGGATGTCGAGCTGGGCGGGGAACTTCTCCCAGAAGTCCCGCAACCCGAAGGAGAATCCGCCGCTCGGCCCCCCGACGTAGCCGAAGCCGGAGGCTCGCCGGCCGCCGCCTGCGCCGATCCAGCCGTACCCCTTCTTGGTGCGCTTGCGCAGGGTGAAGCCGTCGGCGGAGAGCTGGGAGAGGGTGTAGTCGCCCCACTCGGGGATGTACTGGAGCCGGGTGGTGACGCGCTGGTCCCAGGTGGACGGGTCGGCGAGCTTCTCGCCCGCGAACTGGGCGGCCTGGACGGCGGCTCCGGGGTCGCGGCGCAGCCCGGTGACGCCCTTGACCGCCTCGCGGAGCAGACCGGTTCCGTCGCCGCCGATCCGGATGTGCCGGTCGTACGCTGCGTCCCGCATCGGCACGGTGAAGCGGACGCCGAGCCCGCGGACGAAGTCGCCGCTGCTCTTCCCCGGCTCCTGCTTTCCGTCGAAGGTGATCGTGTGCACCATGCGGAAGGAGTCGGCGCCGGCGTAGAAGTACAGGCGGACCGAGAACGGCAGCCAACTCCTGTCGCCCTTGCGGTGCTTGCCGTCGATGCGGACGACGGCCCGTACCGGGCCCTCCTGTTCGACCTCGACTTCGGAGATCGCGCTCTCGAAGCGTTCGAACTTCTCGGCGCCCTGGTCCTCGTCCTCGATCTCCGGCTGGCGGACGAGGACGAGGCGGCCGTTCCTGGCGATCTCGGTCGTGCCGCGCGTCACGGACTTGACCAGTGTGGAGCCGCTCTTGCCGATCTTCGCGGTGATGACGCCGGTCGATATGCCGATGGTGCCGCCGCTCTTGTCGACGGTGACCTCGTGCTCCGGCGCGGCGGGTTCCCCGGCGGTCAGCGTGAGTTTGCCCGCGTCCGAACTCACGGCGTGCGCGGTCCACTTGAGGGAGCCGTCCGGCCAGTAGGCGATCGGCCAGGACTGTACGGGGACGGCCTTGCCGTCCGCGTCCGTGAGCGCGAACGCCTGGTCCTGCTGATAGGCGCCCCTCGGCCAGGGCACACCGACGGTGGAGCCGGGGGCGGCGCCGAGGCCGCCGTCCTCCAGCCAGTCCAGGGTCACCGGGTCCGCGTCGTCGGTCCCGGCTCTGGGGGCGGCCTGCGCGTTCGTGGTTCCGAGGGCCCAGCTGAACTGCGCGGCGGCTCCGGCGACGGCGGCCGCCTTGAGAAGCGACCTGCGAGGGATGGGAGACATGACCTTTCCTTTCCTTACGAGATGGTCAGGGGCATGACAGATATGAGGGCATGACGGAGCGGGGCCGGGCGCTCGGTGCTCCGGCCCTCGGGAGTGCGGGCTCAGCGGCGTCTCCACCGCTCCTCGACGGCGACGGCCGCCGCGGCCACGGCCCCGAGGACGGGGACCGCCAGCGGCGCGACGATCAGCGCGGAGCAGACCACCACGGCCAGCCCGCCGATGAGCAGGAAGGACCCGGCGGGATCCAGGACGGTACGGCGCCCGGCGTCCGCGAGCAGGTCGCGCCAGGCCGCCCCCGGCTCCCAGACCGCGGCCGCGCGCAGTCCCGCGACGGCTCCCCCGATCAGGGCGAAGAGCCCGACCGCCCCGACGAGCGGACCGCCGGGGATTCCGGCGCGCACGGCCTGGACGTCCACCCAGACCGCCGTGGCCCCGGCCCATCCGGCGACGCCGACGAGCCAGCCGGCCCGTACGGCAGCCCGGAAGTCGGCCACGAACTCCCGCCATCCGCCGGCCTCATGAGCCGTACGCCGGCGCAGATGCCGGGCGCCGGCCGCGAACGCGGCGGGAACGGTGACCAGGGGCAGTGAGGCAACCGCGATCCACACACCGGTCAGCAGACACTCCGCGAAGACGGCGAACCTCTCGGCGAGGACGGATTCCCGGGGCGCCCTGCGGGACTTCGCGGCCTGCTTCGTGCGGGACCGGCGCGCGGGCGGTGCCGCCGCGGCACGGGCCCTCGGCTGGGTGACGGTCATGTCAGCCCTTCAGTCCGGACGTCGCCATACCGTCGATCAGATACCGCTGGAAGGCGAGGAAGAAGAGGAGTACGGGCAGCAGCGCCACCAGTGACATCGCGATCATGCCGCCGTAGTTGGCGATTCCCTCCTGGTCTCGGAACATCATCATGCCGAGCGAGACCGTGTACTTGCCGGGCTCGTTGAGGTAGATCAGCGGGCCCATGAAGTCGTTCCAGGCGTTGATGAACGTGAAGATCGCGCTGGTGATGAGGGCGGGGCGGCACAGCGGCAGCACGATCGACCAGTAGATCCGCAGATGCCCGCAGCCGTCGAGCCGCGCCGCCTCGTCCAGTTCGCGCGGCAGGTTCCGCATGAACTGCACCATGAGGAAGACGAAGAACGCCTCGGTGGCCAGGTACTTGCCGATCAGCAGCGGCACATAGGTGTTGACCAGCCCCGCCTTCTGGAACATCACGTACTGCGGAATGAGCAGCACGTGATACGGCAGCAGGAGCGTGCCGATCATCAGCGAGAAGAGCAGGTTCCGCCCGGCGAACCGGATCTTGGCGAAGGCGTACGCGGTCAGCGAGCAGGAGATCAGGATGCCGACGACGGAACCGAGCGCGTAGAAGAGGGAGTTCTGGAAGAAGGTGGCGATCGAGATGTCGGCGATGCCGTTGGCCAGCCCCTTGAAATTGGCGAGGATCGGGCTGGTCGGGAACAGTCGCAGGCTGCCGATGATCTCGCGGCTCGGCTTGAACGAGGCGCCGAGGACCCAGAGCACGGGATAGAGGACGACCGCGAGGACCAGCAGGGCCCCGAGGTGCCAGGCGAGCGAGCCGGCGCGCCTGCGTCCGGGCGTCCGTGCGCGTCCCGAAGTCGTGGCGGCGACGGAGCCGAGTACCTTGCCGGTGATGCCGCTCATCGGGCGCCCTCCTCGTAGTGCACCCAGCGCTTCTGCGACCAGAAGAGGACGGCCGTCACCAGCGCGACGGCGAGCAGCAGCATCCAGGCCATGGCGGACGCGAAGCCCATCTGGGACTCCTTGAAGCCCTTTTGGTACAGGTAGCAGGTGTAGACGAGCGTGGCGTCGGCCGGACCGCAGGTGGTGTTGGAGACCACGTACGCCGAACCGAAGATCTGGAACGAGTGGATGGTCTCCAGGAGCACGTTGAAGAACAGCACCGGGGAAATCATCGGCAGTGTGATGCTCCAGAACCTGCGCAGCGGTCCCGCGCCGTCCACCTCCGCCGCCTCGTACAGCTCCTTCGGCACCTGTTTGAGCCCGGCCAGGAAGATGACCATGGGGGCGCCGAACTGCCAGACGGTGAGCGCGACCAGGCTGTAGAGCACCCAGCCCGGGTCGCCGACCCATCCTCCGGTGTGGAGGCCGAGGAACGACTGCGTACGGTCCACGACGGCGTCGTCGGAGAACAGCGCGCGCCAGACGAAGCCGACCGAGACGCTCGCGCCGATGAGCGACGGGGCGTAGAACGCGGCCCGGTAGACGGCCTGGCCGCGGCGGCTCTGGGCGAGGAGCAGGGCCACGCCGAGCGCCAGCGACAGTTTGAGCGGCGTGCCGATGACGACGTACTTCGCCGTCACCTCGACGGACTTCTGCCACCGGGGGTCGTCGAACATCGTGGTGAAGTTGTCGAAGCCGATCCACCGCGGCGAATCGAAGAGGTTGTAGTCAGTGAAGGCGAAGTAGAGGGAGGCGGCCATCGGGCCCGCGGTCAGCAGCAGGAAGCCCGCGATCCACGGCGACATGAAGAGATAGCCGGCGAGATCGTCCCGGCGTCCCCGGCGCCTTTCGGCGGTGGGGGCCGGGGGGCGTGTCTCCGGCGCGTCGGGCGGAGAGTCCTTGACGAGCGTCACGGCGGTTCCCATCAGGCGGCGAGGGCGGTCTTCGCCTCGGAGAAGAACTGCTTCACCGCGTCGGAGACCTTGGTGGTGCCCTGCGACATGTCACCGCCGATGCGCAGGAAGGCGGATTCGACGGTGTCGGCACCGGCCGGGTGCGGGGTGATCGTGCCGAGTACGCCGGCCGCGGCGACATCCTGCTCGTACCGCGCGATGGCCTTGCTGGGAGCGTCGGACGGCTGGAACGCGTCGAACTGCTCGGTGGTGGCGAGGATCCCCCGGTCGTAACCCATGATCTTGCCGACCTCGGGGTCGTGGACCATGAAGTCGATGAACCGGGCGACTTCCTTGGGGTGTTTGGTGTGCGCGGAGGCACTGAGCATCAGGGAGGCGAGGTACTGGCCGGTCTGCTTGCCGTCGGTCGTCGGGATCGGCGCGAGGCCGTAAGTGCTGTCACCCTCGGCCGTGTAGCGGACCGTGAAGTTGTCCCAGGTGAACTCGGAGGCCGCGTGGCCCGCCGAGAGCGAGGACTTGGGCTTGTCCTGCTCGACCCGCTTGGGATCGGTGATGATGCCGGCCTTCACGCGGTTGTAGCCGTCGGTCCACCACTCCGTCAGATCGGCCTCGTCGAAACCGAGTCCGTCCTTGGTGAAGAACGCCTTGCCGTTCTGCCGGAGATAGAGGTCGTACAGGTACATGATGCTGAAGTACCCGGTGTCGCCCGCCACTTTCTGGGTGTCGTGAATCTTCTTGAGCGCGGCGAAGTACTCGTCCCAGGTCCAGCCCTGCTTCGGCTTGATGCCCGCCTTCTCGAACACCTTCTCGTCGACGACAAGTGACATGGTGTTGGATCCGACCGGAATGCCGAGCTGCTTTCCGTCGACCTGACCGACCTTCTCGACTCCGGCGCGGAAGTTTTTCAGGCTGAGATTTCCGGCGTCTATCTGGGACTTGAGGTCGAGCAGGATCCCTCGCTTGTCGTACTTCCGCAGGAATCCAACAGCGTTCTGGAATACGTCCGGCGGATTTCCGCCCGCGGCCTGGGTCTGGAACTTCTCCCAGAAGGCCACATAATCCTGGAAGTCCGTCTGCACCTTGATCTTCGGATACTTCTTCTCGAAGAGCGCGATGGACTGGTTGATCCGCTTCGCCCGCTCGTCCGCGCCCCACCAGGCGTAGCGGATCGTCACCGTCCCGTCCCCGGCGCCACCGCTGCCCCCTCCGCAACCCGTCGCCGCGGCCAGCCCCAGCGTGGCCAGCGAAGCTCCGGCCGCCTTGAGGACCGTCCGCCTCTCGACACTCCCGTTGTTTCCCACTGTCGGGCCTCCCCGCCACGTCGACGCCACTGCATGAATCGTTTCAAGTAAGCGCTTGCTGGCACAAACTACGGAGGGGTTCCGGGCGCGTCAATGATTCGGACAGGAATTGATGAGCGCCGCTCGGATCCCGTCGCAATGGGCCCCGTGGCGGAGTCGGCGCACACGAAGCCGAGTACGCAGGTCGGGCGTACGCGGTCGACCTGCCGAACATTCCCTGGGGGTCGGGGCGGGGTTGGCGCGCGGCTGAAAACGTACTACCGCGAGGGGTCCTGACGGGGTGTCGGCGAGGGGCGGGGGAACGGAGCGTGAGGGGTGGCGGGCTCCGGGGTGGGTCGACCGGGACGGGTAACCGGGTCGGAAGGGTCGGCTCACGCCTGCCGATGGGTCGATCAGGTGGGTCCAAGTCGGGGCGGAATGAACCGAGTCGGCGTGCTCTGTCTGATTCAGCCCGGTCCGGACGGCGCCGCCCGGATTGACGGTCGGCTGGGTGCAGGTCGGCGCGGAGCGAGCCCTGTTGGGTCGGCCGGCGGGGCTCGGCCGGGCTCGGCCGGGCTCGGCCGGGCTCGGCCGGGCTCGGCCGGGCTCGGCACGGCTCGGCCGGGCTCGGCACGGCTCGGCCGGGCTCGGCACGGCTCGGCCGGGCTCGGCACGGCTCGGCCGGGCTCGGCACGGCTCGGGGGCAGACCGGACCGGTCTCCGCCTTCCCGCAGCACACGGTTTGCCCCAAGTCGCCCTCGCCCAGGTAGCGCGCCTCTGGCGACGCAGCCTTGCGGCGCAGTTCCGGCGGCGCCGTTCTGCCGAGCCGTCCTGCCAGGGCAGCCCTGGTGGCGCAGCCCGGCTCGGCTCAAGAGCCATGGGTCATGGGTCATGGGTCATGGGTCATGGGCCAGAGGGGTGTTCGCTGATGCGCCGGCGCGGCCAGGACGCCCGTCGGAACGCCCCGGGGGCGGCGCAGGGGACTCAGGGGGCAAGCGTCGAGGTGTCGTTCGGCGACGGCGACCACACCAGACGGGTCATCCGATGCGAGCCAGGCGCCGAGATGTTCGTACGCGCCAGAGCGGGCCGCCGGGACATCCGGTCCCCACCGATCAACGCAGGTCAGGCGGCTGCCGTGCGCATCCGGCGGACCGCGGTCCGGCACCGTGCGGCGGCAATCGCGCGCCGCACCCGACAGGCCCGCCCGCCGCACCGAGGGGCCTTCGCGCCGGGCCACGAACTCATGACGCCGGCATGACATACCGAGGCACCCACCCCCACGCCCGCCCCACGTGTCATACGAAAGCTCCGGCCCGCACGCCGATCCCTGCGGGCCGGACAACGCGATCACCGCAAGCATCCCGAACCGACACGGTCGACTCGGCTTGGCACCCCTGGCGGTCGACATCACCCCGCCAACCGCTCGCACTCACGCGACACCAGCGACAACAGCGCCGAGGCAGCGGCGATCCGTCGCACCCCGGGACCGGAGATCCAGACCGTGGACAGGGGCAGCGCGCCTCGTGAGCGGGGTGGGTCCGGCGACACCGGGCGGCGGGTGTCACCGCCCGAGCCCGGGGCACGGACCCTCGATCGCTCCGTCCCGGCCCGGAGCTGGGCCTTCGACCGGTTCATCCCGGCCGTGCGACAACGAAAACGGCCCCGGTCCACGGTGTCGTGGGCCGGAGCCGTCTGTCGTATGTGTGGGCGATACTGGGTTCGAACCAGTGACCTCTTCGGTGTGAACGAAGCGCTCTCCCGCTGAGCTAATCGCCCGGGCGCAGGGAGAACATTACCCCATGTCAGGGGATGGCTTCGACCAGCGGAGACGGCTCGAAGGAGGCCCTGACAGGCCTCGTCACTGCTTGACGTTCCACGGCATCACGACGCCGAACTTCCAGAGGTACACGCCGACCAGGGCGGCGACGATCACGAGGCCGATGGTGGTGAGGATGATGTTGCGGCGCCGGACCTTGGGGTCGAGCGCCCGCTGCGTGGCCTCCGTGACCTTGCGCTTCGTCCAGCGGAGCACCAGTTGGGCCCAGACGAACTCGGTCGCCCAGATCGCCATGCCGCCGAAGATCACCAGCCAGCCGGGACCCGGCAGCGGAAGCATGACCACGCCGGCGGCGACCACCGCGAGCCCGACGACGAAAACGCCCACCTGCCAGCTCACGTGCAGCGCGCGGCGCGCCTTGATGAATTGCGGCGCCCTCGAACCGAGCGCTCGCTCATTCTTCGCCTCGTCGTCCGCCATGGCGACCTCGCCCGGCTCGTCACTCCCCGTATTCATACGACCAAACCCTACCCGAGAGAAACCAGTCACCGGAATGGCCCTATCCGGAGAACGCGCCCTCGGCCGGATGAGTTACATAAAGACACGCAAAACACTCAGAGGGGTTTACAACGGCACCGTAGGTGGCATGTCGATTTCGCCGACGTGCGAATCCCCGAGCGCACACTGAGCGAAAGGCCCTGGCGCTTATGAACACCACGGTCAGCTGCGAGCTGCACCTGCGCCTCGTTGTGTCGAGCGAGTCCTCACTGCCTGTACCCGCAGGACTGCGGTATGACACGGCCGATCCCTACGCCGTGCACGCCACCTTCCACACCGGAGCCGAGGAAACCGTCGAGTGGGTGTTCGCCCGCGACCTCCTCGCCGAGGGCCTGCACCGGCCCACCGGTACCGGCGACGTCCGAGTCTGGCCGTCCCGAAGCCACGGCCAGGGCGTCGTATGCATCGCCCTGAGCTCTCCGGAGGGTGAAGCCCTGCTCGAAGCCCCCGCGAGGGCCCTGGAGTCATTCCTGAAGCGAACGGACGCAGCCGTGCCGCCCGGCACGGAACACCGGCACTTCGATCTCGACACGGAGCTCTCACACATCCTGGCCGAGAGCTGACGCGTCACCACAGAGCCGCCCGGCGCCGTCCACTCGGGGAGACGGCTCGGGCCCAGACAACCGCACAGGGAAGGCAGCGGCGCCGCCGCCGCGGAAGTCCGCGGCGGCGGCGCCGCTGCGCGTCCACCGACCCGCCCCCAGAGCCGGCCGCCACCACCGGCCCGCCTGGCCAACGGCCGGACACCTCCGTCCGCCGACCTGCCCCGCAGCCGCCACCTCCGTCCACGGACCTGCCCCAGTAACCGGGCACCTCCCTCCGCCGCCCAGCTCCCCCAGCCGGGCACCTCTCCATGCGCCTGCCCCACGGCCCGGCTCTCCTCCACTCACCCGCTACACGGCCCTGGCACCCCCTCTGCCGACCAGACCCACGGCCGAGCGCAGTACCCCCCGCTCCCCCGTGGGCACCGTCTCGCTCACGCTCAGGCGGCACTCCCTCCCCTCGCGCACCGCCCTCCGGGCCGCCCCCAGGAACTCGGCCGCTCGCCCCGGCAGGCCCTTCCGGGCGTGGGCTCCGCGGTCCGTGGCACCGTGACCGTCTCCGCCGCGCCGGGAAGCCACTACCATCGGCCAGCATCAGGCGGGCGCCCTCGCCCGACCCCCAGGCCAGGGAGCGAAACGTGCTGATCACCCACGACACCCGGTGCGCGCTCGACGCCGTGGTGGATCTGGTGAACACCGCACCGGAGGACGAGACGGCGGACGGACTCGCCGATGTGTCGTCCCTCGCCGATTTCGTACGAAAGCACGAGATCAGCGATGTCGGTGTGCTGTCGGAGCGTGATCTCGCGGCCGTACACGACGTTCGCGGCCTGTTCGCGAGGATCTTCGCCGCCGACGATCCGCGCGTCGCCGCCTCGCTCATCAACGAACTGGTCGCCGCCGCCGGCACCACGCCCCGGCTGACGGACCACGACGGCTACGACTGGCATGTCCACTACTTCGCGCCGGGCGCCTCGGTCGCCGACCACCTCGCGGCCGACTGCGGGATGGCGCTGGCCTTCTTCGTCGTCGCAGGAGAGCAGGAGCGACTGCGCCGCTGCGAGGCCCCTGACTGCCGACGGGCCTTCGTCGATCTCTCCCGCAACCGCTCCCGTCGCTACTGCGACAGCCGCACCTGCGGGAACCGGCTCCATGTCGCCGCCTACCGGGCGCGCCGCAAGGAAGCCGCGGGCTGACGGGCTCACGCCAAAGGGATCGCGGCGATCACGACGATCACAGCGATCTCAGAGATGTTCTCCGGAGGGGCCGGACCGACGGAGCCCTCGGCGGGTGACGCCAGGGGCTCCGTGTACAGCTCAGAGCAGCAGCAGGTCGTGCAGCGAAGCCATGAGCAGCAGACAGCCGATCACCGCAAGGAAGATCATCAGCGGCGGCTGGGAGAGCGCGAAGAGACAACCGCGCCGCTCCTCGGGCGGAGCAGCGGTGTCGCTCGTTGTTGTGTCCAGCATCTCGCGGGCGATGATGACGCAGAGGGCACCGGCTCCGCGATCAACACGCCCGGAATATACGGGAGTTCGCTGGATCATGTGACGGGCGCGCTCGAACGTGAACGGTTCCGCGCGTTCCCTGCGACACGCGTGCGATCTTGTGTCGCCTCAGCCGGTCATATGCCGTGCTTCTTCAGGATCGCCTCGATGTCGCTGAAGTCGTCCCCGGAGCCCTTCGCCCGAGGTGTCGCGGCCGGCCGGGTGGCGACGCCGCCGCCCTGGCCCAGCGAGGGGGCCGAAGCCGCGGGAGCCACCGCATCGCGCTCGGCGGCGGCCTTCGCGGCCTTGCGTTCCTTCCGCGTCCCGCCGCCGCGCCGCTCCACGGCGCGGGTGATCATGAACAGCGCCCAGGCGCCGCCGAGCACCACGAAGCCGGCCCACGCGGTCGGGCTGAACGCGGTGTCCGCCAGCCAGCCGACCACTCCGGTCATGACCAGGCCGATCGGAACCAGGGAGTAGGCGGCTATGCGAGCGGCCCTCAGGAAACGCTTGCGGTAGGCCGTCACCGCGGCGATGCCCAGGCCGGCGACGGAGACGGCGGAGCAGACGGTCTCTGCGATCATTCCGGTCCTCCAGGCAGGGCTCGGTGGGACAAGGCCTCGTTCGTCCCTTCCATCCTGCACCGTCACATGCCCGGTATGCCATGGTCCGGGCAGACCTCAGGGACATCTCGGGGTCGCGGTCCTCCCCAGGTCCCGGTTGAGCCGCCCCCTCACGGGGCTGGGAGACTGGATCCCATGAACGACTCCTCCGACTCCTCCACCCCGCGTCCGGCCCCCGCCGTCCTGGACGTCTGGTGTGAGCTCCAGTGCGCCGACTGCCGTGGCGCCCTCGCCGACCTGCGCGCGCTGCGTGCCCGCTACGGCGACCGTCTGGAGCTGCGGCTGCGGCACTTCCCCCTGGAGAAGCACAAGCACGCCTTCGCCGCGGCGCAGGCCGCCGAGGAGGCCGCCGAGCAGGGCAGCGCCTGGCCGTACATCGAGGCCGTGCTCGGTCGCGTCGAGGAGCTGGACCGCAGGGGCGAGGCCGTCCTGGTCGAGGTCGCGCGGGAACTCGGCCTGGACGCCGAGGAGTTCGACACGGCCCTGATCGACGGCCGGCACATCCTGATCGTCGACGCCGACCAGGCCGAGGGCAAGGCGATCGGCGTCACCGGCACCCCGACGTACGTCATCGGCGATGAGCGTCTGGACGGCGGCAAGAGCCAGGAGGGACTGCGCGAGCGGATCGAGGAGATCGCCGACCGGCTGCTCGCCGAACAGGCCTGACCCACACGCCGAGCCGCTGGACCGCCCTGCCGCAAAGGCGCCTTGAAGAGGGGCGCCTTGAGGAACCAAGGGGCCGTGCCGAGCCGAGCACTCCTTGAACAGCCAAGGGTTCCTTGAACGGCCAAGGAGTGCCTTGAAGAACCATGGGTTCGTTGAAGCGCCAGCAGAGCCCCGAGAAGCCCAGGCCCGGCTAGAGCAGCGTCTTGTACAGGCAGTACTCGGCCGTCTCGTAGCCGAGTGACTCGTAGAGCCGCTCGGCGGGGGTGTTCCCCGCGAAGACGTTGAGAGCGATGCGGTTCAGTCCGGCGGCCGTCGCCTGTGCCTCGGCGAGCCGCATGAGTGTCCGGCCGTGGCCGCGTCCGCGCTGTTCGGCCCGGACCCCGACGTTGTAGACGAAGGCACGCCCGCCCCGGCGCCCCAGCCAGAGATCGCCCACGGGGACGCCCTCGTGCTCGAGGACGCTCAGCCACATGTTCGCGGTGGCCGGGCCCTGCGGCAGCGCGCCGCCGAAGTCACGGCTCGCCTTGGCGAGCGCGTCGGCCTCCGGCACGCCCCGCCTGATCCAGCCCTCGGCGTACCGCTGCCTGCCCGTCCGGTCCCAGATCTCGTACTCGTCCCGCGTCATGGGCCGGTCGGCGCTGCCCGGGGGCAGTACGGGCGCGAGGCCGTCGAGCGCCTTCTCCATGACGCGGTTGCGCAGGACGTAGCCGAGCGCCCTGGTGAGTTCCAGGGCCGCGGCGGCCTCGCCGGGAACGGTCACCTCGATCTGTCGGCAGCCCCAGCCACGGGCCACCTCCTCGGCTGCCAGCGCGGCCACGGTGCCGCGGCCGCGGCCACGGTCCGGCTCCTCGATGCGGAGCTCGTGGATCCTGGCGACGGACGGTCCCGAGCCGGGGCCCGTCGTGAGGTGCACCCGGCCGACGGGGCGGCTGTTCACGCACACTTGGTAGCGGCGTGAACGCCCCCCGTCGGTGGCGCGCTGAAGCGGCTCGGTCGGCCGCAGAGTCGTGGTCATCAGGGGTGTTGTACCCGCTGAGGCGTGCGAGGTCAGCCTAATTACCCGGCGATCAGGGGCTGATGGCCCCCGGGGACCGGTCAGGGATCGAGGTCGTCCCCGGCCCGCTCGTCGAAGACACGCATCGCCTTGGCGGTCACCGGCCCTGGTGCGCCCGGCAGTTCACGGGCGTCGACCCGGTGCACGGCCTGCACATCGCGCAGCGTCGAGGTCAGGAAGATCTCGTCGGCGCGGTCCAGGACGTCCAGCGGCAGGTCGGTCTCCCTGGCCCCGGTCCATTCGACCGTGAGGGCGCGGGTGATGCCGGCGAGGCAGCCCGAGGCGACCGGCGGGGTATGGATCTCACCGTCGAGAACGACGAAGACGTTCGACCCGGTGCCCTCGCAGAGTTGGCCCACCGTGTTGGCGAACAGCGCCTCGGACGCGCCGTGTTCACGCGCGCGGGCCAGGGCGACGACGTTCTCGGCGTACGAGGTGGTCTTCAGGCCGGTCAGGGCGCCGCGCTCGTTGCGGGTCCAGGGGACGGTGACGACGGCCGTGGACTCGGGGCGCGGGGCGGAGGTGCCGAGCGCGACGACGAGCGTCGGGCCGTGCTCTCCGCGGTCGGAGCCGAGCGGGCCGTGCCCGCCGGTGTACGTGATGCGGAGCCGGCCGAGCGGCATCGGATTGGCGCCGAGGACGGCGGCGCAGGCGCGGCGCACCTCGTCGGCGTCGGGCTCGGGCAGACCGAGACCGCGCGCCGATCGGGCCAGCCGGTCGAGGTGGCGGGTCAGCGCGAAGGGCCGGCCGTCGACCGCCTTCACGGTCTCGAAGATGCCGTCACCCACGGTCAGTCCGTGGTCGAAGACGGAGACGCGGGCGGCCTCGATGTCCTGCAGCCCGCCGTCGAGCCAAAGCTTCACTGGTCCCTACCTCGCATGTGTGAATGTGCCGGACGCGTCGTCCGGCGTGGCGTTCCGGCCCCGGTTCCCGGCTTGCCCCCGGAACCGGACGTGTCCGTTCCGTCCGTGGTCAGTCCGTGGGAGTCCCGTCTCCCGCGTCATACGTTCCCGACGCTACCGCGAGCAGCCGGGACGCCTTCAGCTCGGTCTCCCGCCACTCCCCCGCGGGGTCGGACCCCCAGGTGATGCCCGCCCCCGTGCCGAACCGCAGCACGCCGTCGGCGCGGTCGATCCAGAACGTACGGATGCCCACGGCCAGCTCGCCGGTGCCGCGGTCGGCGTCGACCCAGCCGACGCCTCCGCAGTACGGGCCGCGCGGCGAGGTCTCCAGGGCGTCGATGATCCGCAGCGCGCTGGATTTCGGGGCCCCCGTGACGGAGCCGGGCGGGAAGGCGGCGGCGAGGAGTCCGGGCCACCCGACGCCCTCGCGCAGTTCGCCACTGACGGTGGAGACCAGGTGCACGAGCCCGGGGTGCTTCTCGACGACGCACAGGTCGGGCACGGTCACGGTGCCGGTGGCGCAGACCTGGCCGATGTCGTTGCGGACGAGGTCCACGATCATCACGTTCTCGGCGTAGTCCTTTTCCAGGAGGTCCGCCTCGGTGCGTCCGGTGCCCTTGATCGGGCCGGACTCGACGGATCGGCCCGCGCGGCGCACGAAGAGTTCCGGGGAGGCGGTGGCTATCTCCACTCCGTGATCCGGCAGCCGAATCGTTCCCGCGTACGGCGCCGGGTTGCCGCGCGCCAGCAGAGCGGTCAGCGCGTCGACGTCCGCGTCTGGCGGGACGGGCGCGGAGAGCACACGGCAGAGGTTCGCCTGGTAGACCTCGCCGGCCGCGATGTGCTCGCGGATACGTCGTACACCTGCCGTGTACGCGGCGCGGTCGAGGGACGACTTCCAGTCACCGGCCGCCGGGCCGTGCCACCGTCCGGGGACCGGCGCGGGCACCGGCTCCTCTCGTACGTCCCGGAAACGGGCGCAGGTCAGACGCCCTTCGAAGTCGGCCGAGACGGCCCAGAAGCCGGTCGAGTCCAGGGCCGCGGGATCGCTGGTGACATCGAGGAGACCGGTCGCGACGAGGCCACCGAAGCGGGCGAGAGGAGGGAGGTCGAGCACGCGGTCGAGTCTAGGGCGGGTGTCCCGCGGGTGCCCTGACCATGTCCTCGGGCGGACAGACCGCAGCACGCTGCACAAACGCGTTTTTGTGCTGGCCCGGGAATCCGCTAGAGTTCAACTCGTCGCCGGGACGCGCAAGCGTCACGGAAACGACAAGCGGACGTAGCTCAGTTGGTAGAGCGCAACCTTGCCAAGGTTGAGGTCGCCAGTTCGAACCTGGTCGTCCGCTCGCAGGAAGTGGGGGATCTTCCCGAACCCGCACTCCTGGTGGAGTGGCCGAGAGGCGAGGCAACGGCCTGCAAAGCCGTCTACACGGGTTCAAATCCCGTCTCCACCTCCAAGGACGATTAGCTCAGCGGGAGAGCGCTTCCCTGACACGGAAGAGGTCACTGGTTCAATCCCAGTATCGTCCACTGGTCCGCAAGGACCCGATCCGCGAGGATCCCCGCGCGATTAGCTCAGCGGGAGAGCGCTTCCCTGACACGGAAGAGGTCACTGGTTCAATCCCAGTATCGCGCACGCAGCACCAGCAGCAAGCGTGGCTCCGGCCGCGTGACCCGCGCGATTAGCTCAGCGGGAGAGCGCTTCCCTGACACGGAAGAGGTCACTGGTTCAATCCCAGTATCGCGCACCAGCAAAGCCCCCGACCGTCTCGTACGGCCGGGGGCTTCGTCGTGTCCCGGGCGCGGTGGGCCGTGTCCGCCGCCTGCTGTCAGGACACGCCGGAGGGGCCCCTCCGCTCGGGAGGGGCCCCTCCGGTCGTTCAGGACGAGAAGAGCATGTGGCCGAAGCTCTTGTGCCGGTGGTGGCTGTCGTGGCCGCCGTAGTGACCACCATGACCGCCGTGACCACCGTGGCCGCCGTGCTGCGGGGCGCCCCAGGCGGGCGCCGGGGCGGACGGGTAGGCCTGCGGGACGCTCGGGGGCGGCGCGGGCTGGGACCACTGCGACTCCACGCGGGTCAGTGCCTCCAGCTCGCCGTAGTCGAGAAATATCCCGCGGCAGCCGCTGCACTGCTCGATCTGGACGCCATTGCGGTTGTACGTGTGCATCGGCGCATGGCATTTCGGACACTGCATGCTCGGCTCAACTCCTCGCCGGTCGGTACTGCTTTCGCCAGGACAGACACTGCCCGGCTTCGGTCGGTTGCACCTTACGTCGCGAAACCTCGGGTCAACTCGGGCGGGAGCGCGCTCATTCGGTCACAGGCGTCGACCACGGCCTGCTGCACCTCGTCCAACGGCCGCTCCGCGGCGGCGGACTTGGCGACGGCCAGGGCCGCGGTCTGCACAGTGAGGGCACGGGCCGCGACGTCCAGGGCGGGCCACGGATCGCCGTCGGCCGGAACGGCCGGGCCGCCCGCGTCCCGGTAGGCGGTCAGGAAGCGGAGCCACTCGTCGGTCGGCAGCAGCCCGCAGGCGTACCAGGCGGCCGGACGGGCCAGGTCCCAGGCCGGGTCGCCGACGCCCAGGTCGTCGACGTCGATGAGGAGCCAGGGTCCGTCCGGCGCGGGGTGGCGTACGAGCTGGCCGAGGTGCAGGTCACCGTGGCACAGGGTCGTGGTGTGCGGCATCGGGGCCTCGCCGCGCGCCCAGCCGGGCAGGGCCGCCCAGGCGCGCAGGACCGGGCCGGCGGCGGGGCGCGGGCCGGCCGCGCGCAGCCGGGCCGTCGCGCGGGCCGCCTTGACGGGCCCCCGCATGGGCGGCAGCCCGGCCGGGGCGGGAGCCCGGTGCAGGCGGGCCAGCAGGGTCGCGGCCGCCTCCCAGGGAGCCGCGTCGGGGGTGTCGGGGTCGACGGGACCGCCGTACGGCCAGAGGGTCACCCGGCGGCCGAGGAGGTCGGCGGGGGTGGGGTTCAGCGGCGGCAGGAGGATGCCGGGGAGGTTCGCGGCCACGGAGAGCCGGCGGCCGAGCGCGGCGGGGTCCGTGTCCGGGGCGTGGGCCTTGGCGACGAGGTCGCCGTGGCGGACCACGGTGCCGTCGTCCCGGTCCGCGAGGAGCTCGTCCTCGGCACCGCAGGGGCAGGCGCCGCGGGGACCGGGCACAGCCGTCGCCGGGTGAGCCGCGCGACGCACCCCGGCGACGAGTGCGGACAGCAGGCTGTCAGCGGTCACGATTCCCCCTGAGCTGTACGACGGGCCGGCACGACATCTGCCGTGAGGGTACGCAGCCCGGTGCGGGCCCCCGGCACCCCGGTATCCCGGCTCCGCGATGCAACCTGGGCTTCTGGGCCCCGGCGCCCTTGGACCCCGGCACCCCCTACGTTCTGGAACCCTGGACCGGGCACGCCGACAGCTCGGCGTCCCGGCACGCACACGCGGAGCCTCTGGACCCCGGCCCCGTAACGCTCCCGCCCCCCCTGGAGACCCGCACCCCGCCTGCTGCCGGCCGGCAGCAGGCGGCAGGCACAAAAAGATGCCCGCGCAGCTCCCCAGCTGCGCGGGCATCTTGTGCCGTCCGCCGCACCCCCGTCCCCACGGGGTTTCATGGCCGGATGTCCCCGCCCGGACCGCTCTTCCGGGCCTGGGGCGCCGCTCAGCGCCCCAGCATCACGCCCACGGACGACGCCTGTGTGACCACCGCGTCCCAGCCGCCGAAGACGACTACGAGCAGGGCCGCCAGGGGAAGGACCATCGCTGTCGCCACCAAGGGGTGGCGCTGACCCTGGCGTGTGCCGAACGCGGCGATGTACGCCCTGCGCCCTTGCGCGCGGAGCTCTGTCCGCGGTGCCGTGTGGGCCATGGTCCCTCTCCTGACCGAGTTCTGTTGTGCCTGGCAGCGGCGGGTGCTGACCTCGGGGGACGAGTGCTGCACCCACCGCTTGACCTCAAATCTAGGCGTACGGCGACATCGGGTCGTCATGCCCTCGTACCGATTGCCGGGCCTCCCGGAGGATGAGCGATGACCTGCGGAGTACTACCGTGGGAGGAGACGCGGACCCAGGTCTCAGGGTCTTCCCGGAGAGGGCGCCCGTTGTGCCCCTACTGTTCCGAGCTGTCCTCCCGGGGAACCGGCTGCTCGACGAGCGCGAGCACCCGGGTCGCCATGAAGCGGGCGGTCCGTACCACTGTTCCGTTTCGAGTGACTTCGCTCACTTCAACGACACCTCGTCGTACCGCCGTCTCCACCCGGCGACCCGCCCTGCTCGCCACCACCTCGTACGTACGCGTCGTGTCCCCCGCGTCCACGACTATCTCCACGCGGTCACCCTTCACGGGCTCAATCCCCCTTCTGCGATGGATGGTTGGGATCACAGGCAGCCCAAAGAGGCCCTGTTCGCACGCTCTCTGACCACCTCTCAAGTTTCCCACCCGGCACTGACAATCGATCGGGACGAGAGGGCGCGGCCTCTGCGCGCACCCGGCCGCGGAAACGTAAGCTGTGGCTCGTCAAACGGACCGGGCAGCGGGGATGGACATGGCGATGATGCGCCTGAGGCGCGAGGACCCGCGTGTCGTCGGCTCGTTCAGGCTTCACCGACGGCTCGGCGCGGGCGGTATGGGTGTGGTCTACCTGGGCTCCGACCGGCGTGGCCAGCGGGTCGCGCTGAAGGTGATCCGGCCTGATCTGGCGGAGGATCAGGAGTTCCGTTCGCGGTTCGCACGGGAGGTCTCGGCGGCACGGCGGATCAGGGGCGGCTGCACGGCCCGGCTCGTCGCCGCCGACCTGGAGGCGGACCGGCCGTGGTTCGCCACGCAGTACGTGCCCGGCCCCTCTCTGCACGACAAGGTCGCCGAGGGGGGGCCGCTGTCGGCCGCCGACGTGGCCGCCGTCGGTGCCGCGCTCTCCGAGGGTCTTGTCGCGGTGCACGAGGCCGGGGTGGTCCACCGTGACCTCAAGCCGTCCAACATCCTGCTGTCCCCCAAGGGGCCGCGGATCATCGACTTCGGCATCGCGTGGGCGACCGGGGCGAGCACGCTCACGCACGTCGGCACCGCGGTCGGGTCCCCCGGCTTCCTGGCGCCGGAGCAGGTGCGAGGTGCCGCCGTCACCCCGGCCACGGACGTGTTCGCGCTCGGGGCCACGCTCGCGTACGCGGCGACCCAGGACTCGCCCTTCGGACAGGGCAGTTCCGAAGTGATGCTCTACCGGGTGGTGCACGAGGAGCCGCATCTGCACGGGGTTCCCGACGCGCTCGCGCCGCTCGTCCGGGCCTGTCTGGCGAAGGACCCCGAGGAGCGGCCCAGCACCCTCCAACTGTCCTTGCGGCTCAAGGAGATCGCGGCCCGCGAGGCCCACGGCATGACGGACGCGCGGCCGCCCGCGCCGCGCACGGATCCGGACCGGCCGACGGGACGCCTGGCCGAGCAGTACGCCGAGCAGCGCACCCAGCGGCGTCCGGGTACCACTCCCCCGCCGCGCACCGGCGGGACGAACGGCGGATCCCGGTCGGGATCGCGACCGGCGCCCGTCCGCAACACCGGCCGCACCGGGAACCGGCCCGCGCCCCGCAGCGGCGCCGGGCGGCCGGGTCCGCGCACGACCGGAACCGGCAGGCGGCCCGCCAATCCGCGGCTGCTGCGCCAGCGGCTCTTCGTGTTCGTGGTGGTGACGCTGCTGGTCGCGCTCGGTATCGCCGCGGCCCAGGGGTGCCAGGGTCCGTCCCGCGGGCTCGACGACGGCCCGCGCGGCGGCGTACACCAGGAACAGAGAGCTCAGGGGCGCCTGGGGACGTGACGGTCCGTAAGGACACCGGAGAACCGGTGGCGGACCGGAGCCCGGGCGGTCCCGCGGGTGACCCTCAGCTCTCCGGGCGGCCCGTCGCCACCGCGTAGAAGGCGACCGCGGCCGCGGCGCCGACGTTCAGGGAGTCGACGCCGTGGGCCATCGGGATGCGGACCCATTCGTCGGCCGCCATCAGGGCCCGGGTGGACAGACCGTCGCCCTCCGCGCCGAGCATCAGCGCGACCCGGTCCATCCGGTGCGGGGCGGCCTCGTCGAGGGATCTGGCCTTCTCGTCCGGGGTGAGGGCGAGCAGGTTGAACCCGGCGTCGCGCACCGATTCCAGGCCCTTGGGCCAGGTGTCGAGACGGGCGTACGGGACCGAGAAGACCGCGCCCATCGAGACCTTCACCGAGCGGCGGTACAGGGGGTCGGCGCAGTCCGGGGACAGCAGCACGGCGTCCATGCCGAGGGCCGCGGCGGAGCGGAAGATGGCGCCGATGTTGGTGTGGTCGTTGACCGACTCCATGACGACGACCCGGCGCGCGGACCGCAGCAGTTCGTCCGCCGCCGGCAGCGGCTTGCGCTGCATCGAGGCGAGCGCGCCCCGGTGCACGTGATAGCCGGTGACCTGTTCGGCGAGCTCGGGGCTGACCGCGTAGACGGGTGCCGGGAGTTCGTCGATGACGTCGCGCATCACGTCGACCCACTTGGCGGACAAGAGCATCGAACGCATCTCGTACCCGGCGTCCTTGGCCCGTCTGATGACCTTCTCGCCCTCGGCGATGAACAGGCCCTCGGCGGGTTCGCGCTTGCGGCGCAGTTCCACGTCGGTCAGGCCCGTGTAGTCGCGCAGACGCGGGTCGTCGGGGTTCTCGACGGTGATGAGATCGGCCACAGGGTGATACTGCCTTGTCCTGGGTGCGGTGCCAACGGCTGGGAACGGGTTGGGTTACCCGGGGTTACTCGGGAAGTCCGGAGCCGACGTCCACGACCTCGCCGATGACGATGACCGCGGGCGGCCGCACATCTTCGGTACGAACGGTCTCGGCGACGGTGGCCAGGGTGGCGTCGACCCGGCGCTGTGCCGCGGTCGTGCCCTCCTGGACGAGGGCGACGGGGGTGTCGGCCGGCTTGCCGTGCGCCACGAGCGTGTCGGCGATCCTGCCGATCTTGTCGACGCCCATGAGGACGACGAGGGTGCCGCGCAGCTTGGCGAGGGCCGGCCAGTCGACGAGGGAGCGCTCGTCGTCGGGGGCGACATGACCGCTGACCACGGTGAACTCGTGGGCGACGCCCCGGTGGGTGACCGGGATGCCCGCGGCGCCCGGCACCGAGATGGAGCTGGAGATGCCGGGGACGATCGTGCAGGCGATGCCCGCCTCGGCGAGCGCCTGGGCCTCCTCCATGCCGCGGCCGAAGACGAACGGGTCGCCGCCCTTCAGCCGGACGACGGACTTGCCCTGCTTGGCGTGCTCGATGAGCGCGTTGTTGATGGCCTCCTGGGCCATGAACCGGCCGTACGGGATCTTCGCCGCGTCGATCACCTCGACGTGCGGCGGGAGTTCGGCGAGCAGGTCGCGGGGGCCGAGGCGGTCGGCGATGACCACGTCCGCCTCGGCGAGCAGTCGGCGGCCGCGGACCGTGATCAGGTCGGGGTCGCCGGGACCTCCGCCGACCAGGGCGACGCCGGGGGTACGGGTGCGGTGGTGCGGCGCGACGAGCGTGCCGTCGCGCAGTCCCGCGACCACGGCGTCGCGGATGGCGGCGGTGTGACGGGGGTCGCGACCCTTGGCGTTCGTGGTGAGGACGGCGACGGTCACGCCCTCGCTGTGGCCGGTGGCCGGGGTCCACGCGGTCGCCGCGTCGGCGTCGTCCGAGCGGACGCACCAGACGCGGTGGCGCTCGGCCTCGGCCGAGGCGTCGGCACTGGCCCGCGGGTCGCTCGTGGCGATCAGCGCGTACCAGGCGTCGGCGAGGTCGCCCTCCTCGTACGGGCGCCTCGTCCAGGTGATCTCACCCGCGTCCGCCATCGCCTCGACGGACGGTGTCGCCTCGGGAGACACGAGGTGGACGTCCGCGCCCGCCGCGATGAGCGCGGGAAGCCGGCGCTGGGCCACCTGGCCACCGCCGAGGACGACGACGCGTCGGCCGGCGAGGCGGAGGCCTACGGGGTAGGCGGGGTGTTCGGCCATGGAGGTGCGGCTCCTCGTACGGGCAGGCGGTGCGGTGGGCGCGCTGCGGCTGTGGAGCGGCCCTGACGTGGGGTTCTTCGGTGGGAGTCCCGACAGGGGTCCAGCCTACGGCGGGGCCGGGTGGGCAGCTCGGACGCCTGCCCACCCACCCGTGCCGTCGGACTACTTCTCGGTCACCCCGGCCGAGTCGAACGTCGCGACCTCGTGCATGGCTCGCGCCGCGCTCTGGACGATGGGGAGCGCGAGGAGGGCGCCGGTGCCCTCCCCGAGACGCAGGTCGAGGTCGATCAGGGGGCGCAGGCCCAGCTTGTTCAGGGCGGCCACGTGACCGGGTTCGGCGCTGCGGTGACCCGCGATGCAGGCGGCGAGGACCTCGGGCGCGATGGCGCGGGCCACGAGTGCGGCGGCGCCGGCGCTGACGCCGTCCAGGATCACCGGCGTACGCAGGGACGCGCCGCCGAGGAGGAGGCCGACCATGGCGGCGTGTTCGAGGCCGCCGATCGCCGCGAGAACGCCGATCGGGTCGGCCGGGTCCGGCTGGTGGAAGTCGATGGCCCGGCGGACGACCTCGGTCTTGCGGGCCAGGGTCTCGTCGTTGATGCCGGTGCCGCGGCCCGTCACCTCGGCGGGGTCGGCGCCGGTGAAGACCGAGATCAGGGCCGCCGACGCGGTCGTGTTGGCGATGCCCATCTCACCGGTCAGCAGCGCCTTGTTGCCCGCGGCCACCAGGTCGCGGGCCGTCTCGATGCCCACCTCCAGCGCCGCGACGGCCTCTTCGCGGGTCATGGCGGGACCGGTCGTCATGTCGGCGGTGCCCGCGCGGACCTTCCGCGGCAGCAGACCCGGCGTGGCCGGCAGGTCGGAGGCGACACCCACGTCGACGACACAGACCTCGGCGCCGACCTGGTTGGCGAACGCGTTGCAGACCGCGCCGCCGCCCAGGAAGTTGGCCACCATCTGCCCGGTGACCTCCTGCGGCCAGGGGGTGACGCCCTGCGCGTGGACACCGTGGTCGCCCGCGAAGATCGCGACGGCGGCGGGCTCCGGGATCGGCGGCGGGCACATCCGGGACAGGCCGGACAACTGCGCGGAGATGATCTCCAGCATGCCGAGGGCGCCCGCGGGCTTGGTCATCCGCTTCTGGCGCTCCCACGCCTCGCCGAGCGCCTTGGCGTCCAGGGGGCGGATGTTGGAGACCGTCTCGGCGAGCAGGTCGTGCGGCTCCTCGCCGGGCAGGGCACGGCGGCCGTACGTCTCCTCGTGCACGACCCAGGACAGGGGGCGGCGCTTGGACCAGCCGGCCTGCATCAGCTCGGGCTCGTCGGGGAACTCGTCGACGTATCCGACGCAGAGGTAGGCGACCACGTCGAGGTGGTCGGGCAGGCCCAGCGCGCGGACCATCTCCCGCTCGTCGAAGAAGCTGACCCAGCCGACGCCGAGGCCCTCGGCGCGGGCCGCGAGCCACAGGTTCTCGACCGCGAGGGCGGAGGAGTACGGGGCCATCTGCGGCTGGGTGTGCCGGCCCAGGGTGTGCCGGCCGCCCCGGGTCGGGTCGGCGGTGACGACGATGTTGACGGGGGTGTCGAGGATGGCCTCGATCTTCAGTTCCTTGAACTGCTTCGCGCGGCCCTTGGGAAGCGACTTGGCGTAGGCCTCGCGCTGGCGCTGGGCGAGTTCGTGCATGCTGCGCCGGGTGTCGGCGGAACGGATGACGACGAAGTCCCAGGGCTGGGAGTGGCCGACGGACGGCGCGGTGTGCGCGGCCTCCAGGACACGCAGCAGCACGTCGTGCGGGATCGGGTCGCTGCGGAAGCCGTTGCGGATGTCACGGCGCTCGCGGATCACGCGCAGGACGGCCTCGCGCTCGGCGTCGCCGTAGCCGGGGGCCGCCGGACCGGTGGACTCTCGTACGTCTTCCACCACGGCCGTGCTCTCTTCCTGGTCGGCGACCTGGGTGTGCAGGTCCTCCGCTTGCTGTGCGACTACGGGTTCCGGCTCCGCGGTGAACGGTTCCGGTACGGAGGCGGGCTCGGGCACGGCCTCGGGCGCGGCCTCCGCTTCCCGGGGGGCGGGCACGAGCGCCTGGGCGACCGGCTCCGCCTCGGAGGTCTCCTCGACGGGGGCGGGCGCCATGACGGCCGCGGCCGGCGCGGGTTCCTGGACCGGCGGCTGCTCCTCGACGGGCAGCGGAGGCACGGTCATGGCGTGCGGCGGGGTGGGGGCCAGGTGCGGAGTCGTCGGCACCGTGCCGTCGACGGGCACGAACTGGCCGAGGCTCTGGTCGGCGTCGGGCAGCAGGGGCGCGCCGGGGAACCCGGGGGCGCCCGCGGCGTCCAGGGCACTCGCGTAGTGCTGGTCGCCGAGGGAGTGGTCGGCGGCCGGCTGGGAGGCCTCCGTGTGCGCCGCCACACCCACCGGTACGCCGTGCGGGGCCTCGGTGGTGCCGGGCCCGGAGAAGGCGACGCCGTTGTGGGAGAAGGCCGCGTCCTCGGAGAGCGCGGCGCCGTTCTCGGCGAACGCGGGCTGGTCCGTGAACTGCTGGTCCTCGAACTGCTGGTCCTCGAACTGCTGGGCCTGGAACCCTTCGAGGGCGCCACCCTGACCGCCCAGCGAGGCTTCCGCCGAGCGCGCGGAGAGCGCCGACAGCGCGGACTCGGGGACTTCGAAGGAGTGCGGGGCCGCGGCGCCGACGGACTGCTCGGTCCCCGGCAGGGAGGCCTCGTCCGCGAATCGGACCGCCGGTTCCGGCACGTGGACGGCGGGGTCCGCGAACCCTGCCGCGTGGGCTCCGGTCTCGGCCGGGTCGGCTTCGTACATGTCCTGGTCGGCGACCTGCGGCGGGACCTGCGCGGCGAGGTCCTCCTCGGCGGGGGCGAGGTGCTGCGCGGGCACGACGTGCCCGGCGTCCTCGGGGACCAGTGCCGGTGCGGCCTCGGGCTCGGCCGTCTCCGCGTCGCCGGCGGCCTGCGCCACGGCGTCGAAGGTGTCCGGTGCGCCGAGGGTCTGCGGGGCGTCCGGGAACCGCGGGGCGTCGGGAACCTGCGGGGCGGGCGAGCCGTCCGTGGCGGGCGCGGCCCCGGGAGCCTGTCCGTCCGCCTGGTCCTCCAGGTCGAGCGACGTCTCGTCGGCCCCCGGCATCGGCGCCTCGGCGGCGTCGGGTGCCGGGGCCGGGTCGTGGAGGAAGGGCGCCGCCACGAAACCGGGCGCCTGCTCGGCCTCCGCGGCCTGCGGCACCTCGGCGACCGGTCCGGCCGCAACGCTCACCGCGGCTCCGGGCAGCCGTCCCGCCTCCGGGACGACCGTTTCTGCTGCCGTGGCCTGGCCGCCCATCGGCGGAGCCCCCCACGCCACCGCGCCCTGCGGGAGCGCCTCGCCGAGCTGGGGCACGTCCAAGTACTCGGGACCCACGGTCGGCGGGCCGGCGTGGCGCGCCGGAGTGACCGGGCTGGCCATGGAGCCGGTGCGGGAGCCCGCGGGTCCGCGGTCGGCCAGCGAGCGCACCGGGCTGGAGGAGCCGTCCGGTGTGGGCGGGCCGAGGTGCAGCGGACGGCGCGGCGGCACAGGCTGCGGCGCGGGCTGCGGGACGGGCGCCGGACCCGGCGCGCGGACGGCGCCGAGGTCGATCGCGCCGCTGTCCCGTCCGTCCGTCTCGTGCGGACCGGGCTCGTCGGTGAAGGGCATCGGGGCCGGCGGCGGCACCTCGTTGCCCCAGGCGCCCTGGGCACCGGGCGCGCCCGGCATCAGAAGCAGGTCGTCGTCCTCGACGGGGTTCTCGGAGGGGTCGAGGAAGGTGTACGCGCCCGGCGTGGTGACGCCCGGCTGCTCCACCATGCCTGCGTTCTCCGGCAATCCCTCGCCCGGGACCTGGCCGGTGTCGGTCATGCGTACCCCTCGCCCATCGGTTAGTGCTCCAAAGTCCAGCTCGCCCGGAACGGCGCACCGACCGCCCCACAGTGAAGAACGAGCGTGCGTGCCCAGCGGCACGTACGACCGGCCAACAAAGACGACAAAGCCATTAACTGGCATTGTCCCGGTCATCCCGCCCTCGCGACAGCGTGATCCGCGAGCACCCGCTGTGGACTGCGCCACGTTGCGCGTCCTCCGGTTCTGCCGTACCACACACGCCTCAAAACGGGCGGGTTTTCCGGACATTGGCCCACGAAAGGCCGACCCCCCGGGTGCGGTACAACGATCGGCCAGCCTACCGCGCGCAGTACGACAACAGGATCACGGGGCGCGATCCGGCAAACGGCCGCTGAGCAGGAACGCGACGCTCCGCTCCTTCTCCGTCCAGGCCCGTGTATCGAGTTCGACGGACTGGATGAGGGCGCACTCGACGTCATAGCCGTGCTCGGTCAGATCGCGGCCGATGAGTTCGGCGGCGTCACGGGTGGCTGCGTCCGCGACGATCCGCTGCGGCCGGCGGTCGGCGACGGCGGAGACGACCGCCGCTCCCCCGCCGCCGACGCGGACGACATCGGGTTCGGGCAGGTCCTCCAGGACGTGCGGGGCGCTGCCGTGCACGATCTGCATCTGGACCCCGTAACGGCGGGCCGAGTGCTCGGCGCGGGCGCAGGAACCCGGACTGCGGTCGACCGCGATGACGGCGGCACCGGTGCGGGCGGCCTCGACGGCGAAGGCGCCACTGCCGGAGCCGATGTCCCAGACGAGGTCGCCCACGCGCGGTCCCAGCCGGGCGAGTTGGGCGGCGCGCAGCAGATCCGTCTCGCCTTCGCCGAGTGCGCCGCCGTACGCCCCGGCGGGCAGCGCCCAGCCGCGCGGTCCGCTGCCGGGCTCCCGGCCGGCGATCCAGCCGCCCCCCTCGGCCGCGGCCACGAAGCCGCCGATGACGATCACGACGTTCGGGTCGCGCCAGGTGTGGTCGGCCGCCTTGTCGGAGGTCAGGATCGTGACCCGTTCCCGGGTGGTGCCGAGTTCCTCACAGATGACGAAGGTGCGGTGCACTCCTTCGAGAAGCAGCCCGAGTTCGGCGGGTCCGGCGCCCGGTGAGGTGAGGACAGCCACTTTGGTGTGGGCTCGGCATACATTCACCGCGCGTCGCAAGGTACGACTGTGTGCGACCACCACTTGTGCGTCGTCCCAGGGCATTCCGGCACGGGCGAAGGCGGCGGCCACCGCGGAGACGGCGGGCACGACTTCGACCTCCAGGCCGAACTCGGGCGCGCGCAGGGTGCGTACGACACCGAAGAATCCGGGGTCCCCGTCGGCGAAGACGACGGCGGTGCCCCGGTGGCCGGCGATCCGGCGGGCGGCGAGGGCGACGCTGCCGAGCCTGACGCGCTCGGCGCCCTCGGGCACTTCGGGGAGCGCGAGATGGTGGGCCGCGCCGGCCACCAGCGTGGCGGCACCGAGAGCGGAGCGCGCCGCGACGGTCATCGGCGAGCCGTCCCAGCCGATCACCGTGACCCGGTCGGCCATCGTCGTCAGTCTCCAGAAGGTCTTCGCAGGTCGTCAGGTGCAGCCCGGGCGGGCTTCGTGAGGGTACCTGGTGCGGCCCGGCGGCGCCGTGCCGGTCGGCGTGGCGCGGGAGCGGTCCCGCCGTGCGCGGATCACCCGTCCGGTCCGGGGCCGCCGGGTCCGGTGACCCGACTCCCGTGCGCCCATACGACTCGACGCGGCCGTACATGACTCACCACGACCGTTCCCGTACGTATGCGAGAACGGCGCGCGGAATGCCGTACGCCTGCCCGGTCCGCTCAGTTCCAGTCGTTGAACGAGGTGAAGCCGCCGGTGTCGGCGAGGCGCCCGCCCATGCCGTCGAGGTCCTCCGGCACCAGGCTCCACACGATGAAGTCGGTGCGCAGGTCGACCCAGGCGCCGTCCTCGGTCCGGGTGCGCGCTATGCAGGCGTTGCGCAGAACGCCCTCGCTGATGCAGCCGATCTTCTGGGCGACCTGCTGCGAGGCGGTGTTGCCCGCGGCCGTGCGCAGTTCGATGCGCTCGAACTTCTGGTCGCGGAAGAGCCATCGGGCGGTGGCGAGCGCGGCTTCGGACGCGTAGCCCTCGCCGCGCGCCCAGGGGGCGATGATGTAGGAGAGCTCGGTCGAGCGGACCCGCCAGTTCGTCTTGCCGAGCTGGATGACGCCGACCAGGCGCTGGGTGAGGAACTCGGTGACGGCGAGGTCGAGTCCGCGCCCCTCCGTGCGTTCCGTGGGCGCGTAGTCGCGGATCCAGCCGCGGGCACCGTCCTGGGTGAACGGTTGCGGGATCGACGTCCAGGCCGCCACCATCTCGTCGTTCATCATCTCGGTCAGCGCGGGCACGTCGTCCTCGTCGAGCGCACGCAGGACCAACCGCTCCGTGCTGATGGAGATGTCGGGGAAGGTGCTCGTCATGCGACGCTCCGTAACCGTCGGGGACTTCGGACCTGATGTACCGTCGGGTCCGCTGAACTGCCCAGCATGCAGCATGAAACCACTGAACGGCACAACGGGGTCCACTCCGGGTAATGGAGTGGACCCCGTGCGGTGACGAGAGAGGCTGTCGGCCCTAAGTGGCCGGATCCCCGGTCTACTTGAACGACGGGATGACGGAGCCGGCGTACTTGTCCTCGATGAACTTCTTGACCTCGGGCGAGGTGAGGAGCTTCGCGAGCTTCTTCACGCGCGGGTCGTCCTCGTTGCCCTTCTTGACGGCGAGGAAGTTGCCGTACGGGTTGTTCGTCGCCGACTCCAGGACGAGGGCGTCCTTGGCGGGCTTGAGGTGGTCCTCGATGGCGTAGTTGCCGTTGATCACCGCGGCGTCGACGTCGTCCAGGGAGCGCGGGGTCTGGGCCGCCTCCAGCTCCTTGAACTTGAGGTTCTTCGGGTTCTTCGCTATGTCCTTGGGCGTCGCGCTGTTGCCCGCCCCGTCCTTGAGCGTGATGATCCCGTTGGCGGCGAGCAGCTTGAGCGCGCGGGCCTCGTTGACCGTGTCGTTCGGGACGGCGACCGTCGCACCGCTCTTCAGGGCGTCGACGCTCTTCACCTTGTGGGAGTAGAGGCCGAGCGGCTCCAGGTGCACCGTGACGACGGGCACGATGTGGGTGCCGTTCTTCTTGTTGAAGTCGTCGAGGTACGGCTGGTTCTGAAAGTAGTTGGCGCCCACGGACCCGTCCTCGGTCGCCGTGTTCGGCGTGACGTAGTCGGTGAACTCCTTGACCTCCAGGTCCAGGCCGGCCTTCTTCGCCAGGTGGTCCTTGATGAACTCGAGGATCTCGGCGTGCGGGACCGGGCTGGCCGCGACGACGAGCGGCCCGCTGGTGTCGGAGGCGGAGTCCTTGCCGGAGCCGCAGGCGCTGAGCCCGAGGGTGAGGGCTCCGGCGGCGAGGACGGCGGTGGTGATCTTGGCGGTGTTACGCACGAAAAGTGCCTTTCCTTATGGGTGGAGCTGCCCCGTCTTGGGGTGAACGGGGAAATCTGCGGGTGGGACGACCGGGGACCGGAGGCGGGACCCCGAGGCGTTTCAGGCGGCCTTGCCGACGTCGGCCGCCGCGGGCCTCGCAACCTTCAGCAGCCGCAGCCTCGGGGCGGCGCCGGATTGCCCGCCGCGCCGGTGCAGGGTGCGGGCCGCGTAGTCGCCGGCGAACTGGATGGCCGAGATGACGACGGCGAGGATGCCGACCGTGATCCACATGAGGCCCGACTCGAAGCGCTGGTAGCCGTAGCGGATCGCGATGTCGCCGAGGCCGCCCGCGCCGACGGTGCCGGCCATCGCCGAGTAGCCGATGAGGGCGACGACCGTGGTGGTCGCGGAGGAGATCAGCGAGGGGAGCGACTCCGGTACGAGGACCCTGCGGACGACGGTCCAGGTGTTGCCGCCCATCGCCTGTACGGCTTCGACGAGCCCGCCGTCCACTTCGCGGACAGCCGTCTCGACGAGCCGCGCGAAGAACGGGATCGCACCGACCGCGAGCGGCACGATCGCCGCCTCGCGTCCGATGGTCGTTCCGGTGATCGTGCGCGTGAAGCTCATCAGCGCGACCATCAGGATGATGAACGGCAGCGAGCGGGCGATGTTCACGACCTGCCCGATGACCTTGTTCACGACCACGTTCTGCAGGAGGCCGCCGCGGTCGGTGAGGACGAGCAGGACGCCGAGCGGCAGACCGGCGACGACCGCGATCAGCGTGGACCAGCCGACCATGTAGAACGTGTCCCAACACGCCTGGGACAGCAGCGGCTGCATCTCCGACCAGGTCACAGGGCACCTTCCTTCACCAGAACGGGCTCCTGGCCCTGGATGTCGATCTGCAGGCCCTGCTCGCGCAGGAAGCCGATCGGTACGACGTTCTCCTCGTAGCGGCCGGGCAGTTCGATGCGCATCCGGCCGACCTGCTTGCCGGCGACGGTGTCCATCGCGGCGCCGAGGATCGAGATGTCGATGTTGTAGGTGCGCGAGAGCTGCGAGATGACGGGCTGGGTGGCCGACTCTCCGTGGAAGGTGACGTCGATGACGGTGCGGTCGTCGCCGGAGGCCTCGCCGCTGACCGGGAAGAGCGCGGAGGCCAGCTCGGAGCCGGGCGTCGCGAGGAGTTCGCTGACGGTGCCGGACTCGACGATGCGACCGTTCTCCATCAGCGCGGCCGAGTCGCAGACCGTCTTGACGACGTCCATCTCGTGGGTGATGAGCAGGACGGTCAGGCCCAGCCGGCGGTTCAGGTCGCGCAGCAGCTCGAGGATGGAGCGGGTGGTCTCCGGGTCGAGGGCGCTGGTCGCCTCGTCGGAGAGCAGCACCTTCGGGTCGCCGGCCAGGGCGCGGGCGATGCCGACGCGCTGCTTCTGACCGCCGGAGAGCTGCGCGGGGTACGCCCTCGTCTTGTCGGAGAGACCGACCAGGTCGAGGAGTTCGAGGGCCTTGGAGGACCGCTGCTTCCCCGAGAGACCGAGGATTTCGAGCGGCAGCTCGACGTTGTCCTGGACGGTCCGCGAGGACAGCAGGTTGAAGTGCTGGAAGACCATGCCGATCCGCGTGCGTGCCCGGCGGAGCTCCCGGCCGGCCCGCGGGCCGCGCCCGACGAGGGCGGTGAGGTCCCGGCCGTCGACGGTGACCGTGCCGGAGGTGGGACGCTCCAGGAGGTTGACGCAGCGGATGAGCGAGGACTTGCCGGCGCCCGACTGGCCGATGACGCCGTACACCTCGCCTTCGCGGACATGCAGATCGACGCCGTCGAGGGCGGTCACTTCACGGCCGCGCGAGCGGTAGACCTTGGTGAGGCCCGTTGTCGTGATCACTGGGAATTCCGTCACTGTCGAGTGCGGGGCGTGGGTGTGCGCCGGGCACGGGTGCATTCGGTCGGGAACGCGGCACGGTTCTCGCGATGGCGATGGAACCGGAAGGAGAACGTGTGCGCGGGGCAGCCCGGTCACGTACGCGGTACGGACACAGGGCGCGGGATCAGGCGGTGGTGCGGGGGCCCTCTAGCAGGCGCACATTCGACACGTACAACGAGCACCGGGCGTCGTGGTCGCCTCGGTCGCAAGGATGCGGCAGCTCGTCGTGGTCATGGAATGAAGTAAAGCAGACCGGGGGCCGGGGGCCGCCACCGCTGTCCGAATAGCGGACAGCGGTGGACGGTTCTCAGCCTCGGACGGAGATCTCCACTCCGGTGTCCGTCACCAGTACGGACAGGGCGGAGAGGTCCTCGACGACGAGGTCGGCGTCCAGCTCGTGGGCCTGGTGCGTTGTGGCCAACGCCACGGTGGTCATCCCGGCGGCGCGGCCCGCCCGGAGCCCGGCGGGGGCGTCCTCGAAGACGACGCAGCGGGCCGGGTCGACGCCCAGTTCACGGGCGGCGAGCAGATAGGGCTCGGGGTCGGGCTTGCCCCGGGTGATGTCGTCGGCGGTGATCAGCGTCTTGGGGTGGATCCCGACCTCGTCGAGCCGGGCGTCGGCGAGCCGGCGGGTGGCCGAGGTGACGACGGCCCAGCGCTCGGCGGGCAGCGCGGCGAGCAGAGCGAGGGTGCCGGGCAGCGGCACGACCCCGCCTCGCACGTCCTCGACCTCGAGCTGCTCGATGCGGGCGAGCGCCTCGGGGACGAGGGCGGCGGGCAGCAGGTCGGCGGCTATCTCGACGGCGGGGCGGCCGTGCAGGCCGATCGCGGCGAAGTCCTCGGCGGTGATCCCGTACTCCTCGGCCCACAGGGTCCAGCAGCGGTTCACCGACGCGAGGGACGATACGAGGGTTCCGTCGTTGTCGAACAGGAGGGCTTCAGCGTGGATCTTCATGCCGTCGACCCTACGGGGGAGCCCGGGGGCGAGCGCATCAGGTCTTTTGGCCCGTAATAGGGTCACGGCATGTTTGATGCCCTGACGGTCGCGACGGCCGTCGCCGCGCTCGCGCTCGCCGCCTGGTGCGGCTGGGCCGCCCACCGCGATCAGCCCACCAAGGACTGGCACTTCATCGGCATGGCCGTGGTGTCGCTGCTCGCCCTGGTCCAGCTGGTGATCGGCGTCGTCCAGCTGGCGCGCGGCGAGAAGGCCGAGCAGGGCACGACGATCTTCGTGGCGTATCTGCTCGGCGCCTTCGCGTGCGTTCCCGCCGCGGGGTTCATGTCGCTGGCGGAGCGCACCCGCTGGGGTTCGGTCACGGTGGCGGCCGGCGGCGTCGTCCTCGCCGTGCTCGAAGTGCGGCTCTACGACATCTGGGGAGGCTGAGATGACGGCCACGGAGGAGAACACGACCGTGCCTCGGAACGAGCGGGACGAACGCGAGGCGCAGGGCGGGAAGCCGCCGGAGGGGCCCGCGGACCAGAAGCGCACGCGGCTCATCAGCGGCCCCGGCATCCTGCTGCTGTGGCTGTACGGAGTGATGGTGGTCGGCGCCGTCTCGCGGTCGGCCGTGCAGATCTCCACCCAGTTCGACAAGGCGCCGCTGGCCTACTCGCTCTCCGCGGTCGCCGGTCTCGTCTACGGGTTCATCACGTACTCGCTCGTGCGCGGCGGCGAGACGGCGCGCAGGGCGGCGCTGGTGTGCTGCGCCGCCGAGCTCGCGGGTGTGCTGACCGTCGGGACCTGGACGCTGGTCGAGCCGTCCGCGTTCCCCGACGCCACGGTGTGGTCGGACTACGGCATGGGCTATCTCTTCATCCCGGTCCTGCTGCCGCTGTCGGCGATGTACTGGCTGCGCAGGGCCCGTACGACCGCCGACTCGCGACCGCAGCCGAAGTAGGCCGCGTTCAGGCGCTGGTGGCGTACGCGCCGGTGTCGGCGCCCTTGGCCAGGGTCACCCGCGTCATGCGCTCGCCCACCTGCTCCTGCGAGACGGGCGCGTAGCCGTGCTTGCGGTACAGGCGCAGGTTGCGCTCGCTGCGGTGGCCGGTGAAGAGCTGGAAGGACTTGGCGGTTCCCCCCGCGCCGAGGCGGGTCTCGATCGCGTCGAGCAGGCGTCCGCCGAGGCCGTGCCGCTGCATGCGCGGATGCACGATGAGTTTGTCGATGCGGGCCGTGCCGTCGGTGTCGACGGCGCCGCGTACCGAGGCCACCACCTCGTCGCCGAGGCGGGCCACCAGGACGGTGCCGCCCGCCAGTTCCGCCCTCAGCGAGTCGAGCGGCTGTGTGAGCGGCTCGATGCCGTAGTCGCCGTACAGCTCGGCCTCGCTCTGATAGCAGAGGTACTGCAGCTTCAGGATCTGTTCCGCATCCTGCTCGGTCGCCGCCGAGATGGTCACGCTCATGCCCATGTGTGCATGCCTCCCGCTCACCTGTTCCGGTCGTCCCCCACTCCTATCCCCGTCGTCAGCGGGCCGCAACCTCCGTCGTCAGCAATCGACGCAGACATCCAAGACATCTGGAACGTTCCGGACCAAGACTGCCTTGTGAGATACCCAACTCACCCGCGATCTCCCGGTAGGTGAGGTCCTGGGGGGAGAGCAGGGCGGCCAGCAGACCCGGGCAGCGGCCGGGCAGCCGGCGCACGGCGTCGTACAGCTCGCGACGGCGGGCGGCGGTCATCGCCTGCTGTTCGGGGCCGGGGCGGCCGTCGTCCGCGGGCTCGACGGCGTACGGCTGCTCGACGCGGGACCTGCGGCGGCTGCGGCGGGCCTCGGAGCGCACGGCCCGGCGCACCCAGCGCTGCGGGTCGACCGGCGGTCCCGTCGTGTCCAGGCGCTCCAGCAGGCGCAGCCAGACGGCCTGTTCCAGGTCGCCCTGCTCGGCGCCGGAGGCGTGGGCCTCCGCCGACGCCTCGGCGGCGAGCAGCGGCCGCAGCGTGGAAACCAGCTCATGGGTCATGTGCGGCACGACGCGGCCGCCCCGGCGAGAGGTTGCCGGGGCGGCCGGTTGTCATCCCATCCGGGGTGACCGGCTCACGCGTTGACGGATGCGGACACCTGTCTCGTTGATCGGACGCGTCCGTCGGCGGCCCGGGGAGACGGCCGGAGAGGCGGCCCGGGGAGGCGAGGTCATCCCTTGAGGAAGTCCGCGCGGGCGAGCACCGCGGTGTCCGCGTTGTCGGAGAAGACGCCGTCGATGCCCGTCTCGAAGTAGACCTTGAAGGCGCCGAAGGGGTCCCCGTAGGCGTCCACGGCGGTGCCCTTGCGGAAGCTCGTGGGCAGGAAGGGGTTCTCGTTGCGCATGGTGTACGGGTGCAGGATCAGGCCCGCGCGGTGCGCGTCGGCGACGAGCGTGGTCGGCGCGGTGAGGTCGCCGTCCGCGTCCTTCGGGATGACCAGGTCGAGCGTGGGGCCGATGCCCTGCGCGTACGAGGCGATCCACGCCAGGCCCTCGGGGGTGACGAGGTCGGCGACCGTGCGGGGGTCGCCCGCGGCGACGAAGTCCCAGGGGCTGGTGTTCGCGGCGGACAGCAGGACGACGAGCGGGTTGCCGACCAGCTTGTCCAGCCGCTGGATGCTGCTCGGCTCGAAGGACTGGAGGATGACCGGCGAGTCCTTCTTGTCCTTGCCGTACTTGCGCAGCAGCTTGGCGACCCGCTCCTCCAGGCCGAGGCCGAGCGCCCGGAAGTAGGTGGGGTGCTTGGTCTCGGGGTAGATCCAGACCTGCTTGCCGCGCTTGCGGGTCTGCTCGTCCTGCCAGCGGAGCACCTCTTCGAAGGTGGGGATCTCCCAGCGGCCGTTGTAGAGGGTGTTGTGCGGGCGGTTGGCCGGGATGCGCTCGACGGCGCGCAGCGTCTTCAGCTCGGCGAGCGTGAAGTCCTCGGTGAACCAGCCGGTGGTGGGGACCCCGTCGAGTGTCTTGGTGGTCTTGCGGCCGGCGAACTCGGGGTGCGCCGAGACGTCCGTGGTCCCGCCTATTTCGGGTTCGTGACGGCATACGAGGTGGCCGTCCCTGGTGGGCACCAGGTCGCCGGCCTCGACGACGTCGGCGCCCAGGTCGAGGGCGAGCTGGTACGAGCCGAAGGTGTGCTCCGGCCGGTAGCCGCTGGCTCCGCGGTGACCGATGACGGCCGGTCTTGGCAGGCTCCGGTAGCCCCCGCCCCCGTGGCGTCCGTCCGCGCTCGCGGCGCCGGGCAGGCCGAGGACCGCTCCGCCCGCCCCGAGCGCCGCGGCTCCGAGCAGCGTCCGCCGCGCCGTGCCCCGTTCCTGACCGTTCGACTCCTGCGCCCCCATGAGCGCTCCTCCCGCCGTAGGTGCCCTGCCTGTCGAAACGGGACGATCGTAGGGGCCCCGGTGTGACGGGAGGGAGACCCGCGGCGGAACAGTGGGTGACCCCGGATGTCGTACAGGATGCGGAACCTGACGGTCCGTCGGCATCGGCAGGGCGGTCGGGGGTAGGCGTGAGACTGCGGCGAACGGGCGGCGATTCATGACGGGATCACCCGTTCGCCGGTACGGCGCGCGATGTCCGTCACATCGTGTCGCCCCGCGTCCGCCGCTCACAGGCACGCAACCGCAGGTAAACGTAGGTCAACAGTGCGTATCCAGTCGATGAACCCGATGTGCAATCATCCGGGAACCGCGAGTATCGTCCTCACCTGCACATACTCCATACCGATCCCTTGACACCGGAGGGCCCGTTGTCCCGCTTCGCGCTCATCAAGGCAGTGCTCGGACCGATCATGCGCCTGATGTTCCGCCCACAGGTGGAAGGCGTGGAGCACATCCCGGGCGACGGTCCGGTGATCCTGGCCGGCAACCACCTCACGTTCATCGACTCGATGATCCTTCCGCTGGTCTGCGACCGGCAGGTGCTCTTCATCGGCAAGGACGAGTACGTCACGGGCAAGGGCCTCAAGGGCCGCCTGATGGCGTGGTTCTTCACCGGCGTCGGCATGATCCCGGTGGACCGGGACGGCGCCAACGGCGGCGTGGCCGCGCTGATGACCGGCCGCCGCGTCCTGGAGGAGGGCAAGGTCTTCGGTATCTACCCCGAGGGCACCCGCTCCCCCGACGGCCGCCTGTACCGCGGCCGCACCGGCATCGCCCGGCTCACCATGATGACCGGCTCCCCGGTGGTCCCGTTCGCGATGATCGGCACGGACAAGCTCCAGCCGGGCGGCGCGGGCATCCCGCGGCCGGGCAAGGTCACCGTCCGCTTCGGTCCCGCCATGGAGTTCTCGCGCTACGAGGGCATGGACCGCGACCGCTACGTGCTGCGCGCCGTGACCGACTCCGTGATGACCGAGGTCATGCGGCTGTCCGGCCAGGAGTACGTCGACATGTACGCCACCAAGGCGAAGGCCGCCTAGACAGCTCGGCCGCACGCGAAGGGCCCCGGCTCTTCGCCCGGCCACGCGACATCACACACGGGTGGGCCCCCGACCGGCAGCCGCGGTCGGGGGCCCACCCGTTTCGTACGACCAGGGGTCCCGTCCGGGTCGTCCCGGACCCGGCGTGCCGCGTGGCCCGGTCCGCGGGTGGCCCGGCCCCGTGGTCGCCCCTGTCCCGGCATGGTCCGAACGGCGTTCCTACGTCTCCAGCTTCTGGCCGCGCAGCAGGAACCACGCCGCCACCGCGGTGGCGAGCAGGACCGCCGCGCCCGCGCCGGAGGCGAGCGCCAGGCCGTCCACGAAGGACTCCCTGGCCGCGGTGAGCATGGTCTCCGCGGTGTGCTCGGGCAGACTCCCGGCGGCCTCCACCGCTCCGCCCAGCGAGTCGTGCGCCTCGGCCGGGGTGCCCGCGGGGCTGGTGAAGCCCGCGTAGACGCCGGTCACGACGGAGCCGAGCAGGGCGATGCCGAGAGCCGCGCCGAGTTCGTACGCCGTCTCGGAGACCGCGGACGCGGCGCCCGCCTGGTCCTTGGGCACGGCGGAGAGGATGACGTCGGCGGTGACGGTGAACGAGAAGCCCGCGCCGATGCCGACGACCAGCAGGGCGGCGCCGAGCAGCGGATAGCCGGTGGCCCGGTCGAGCACGGTGAGCGCCCCGAGCGCGAGGCCCACGGCGGTGAGTCCGGCGGAGACGACGGTCCGCACGGAGAACCGCCGCGCGAACCGGCCCGCGACCAGACCCGCCGCCACCGCGCCCACCGCGGCGGGGACTTCGGCGAGCCCCGCCTCGAACGGCCCCCGGCCCTGCACGAGTTGCAGGTACTGGGAGAGGAAGAACACGAGTCCGGACATGCCGAGCACGGTGAACAGGTCGGCGAGCACGGCACCGGAGAATCCCCGGTTACGGAACAACCGGACGTCCAACAGCGGTGTGGGAAGAGTCAGTTGGCGGCGCACGAACCAGAACAGCGCGCCGGCGCCCAGCAGGCCCGCGGCGAATGCCCCGCCGCTCGGTCCGTGCGCCGCGAGCTCCTTCACCGCGTACACCACGCCGATCACACCGACGAGCGAGAGCGTGACGCTGATCAGGTCCCAGGGTCCGGGGTTCGGGCTCTTCGACTCGGGGAGCAGCCTGCGGCCGACGAGGACGAGCACCACCATCACCGGAAGGTTGATGAGGAAGACCGAACCCCACCAGAAGTGTTCGAGCAGGAAGCCGCCGACGACGGGACCGACCGCCGTGCCCGCGGAGGCCGTCGCGCCCCAGATGCCGATGGCGAGGCTGCGCTCGCGCGGGTCGTGGAAGATGTTGCGGATCAGGGCGAGGGTGGCGGGCATCAGGGTCGCGCCCGCGACACCGAGCAGCGCCCGCGCCAGGATCATCGACTCGGGTGTCGTGGCGTAGGCGTTGAGCACGGATATGAGGCCGAACGCCGTCGCGCCGACGAGCAGCAGCTTCTTGCGGCCGATGCGGTCGCCGAGGCTCCCCATGGAGACGAGCAGACCGGCGATGACGAAGGAGTAGACGTCACCGATCCACAGGAGCTGGGTGCCTGAGGGCTTCAGGTCCTCGCTGATGTACGGGGTCGCGAGGCCGAGGACGGTCGCGTCCACGGCCACCAGCAGCACGGCGAGGACGAGGACGCAGAGCGCGAGCCAACGGTCCGGGCGCTTGTGCACCTCCGTCACGAGCGCCGGCCGCAGGGTGCTGGTCATGGTTCCTCTCTCCTGAGCGCGCCGCCGAGCAACAGCTCGACGATCATGTGGTGGAAGTCCTTGGCGGCGACCCGCCCCTCGGTCACGGCCCAGGCCGCCGAGGCCATCAGCCCGTAGAGCGCCTCGGTGAGCCAGGCCGGGGTGAGGTCGATGCGGAACTCGCCGCTCTGCTGGCCGCGCCGGAACAGCGCGGCCATCCGGGCGTCGAGGCGGGCCCAGCCCTCGTGCTGCCCGTCGCCCTCGAAGAGCTGGTTCTCCGTGTAGAGGAAGGCGAGCAGTCCGGCCACCTTCTCCAGCTCCCGCACCAGGCGGCGCACGGCTTCCTGGGCGGTGCCGTCGTCGAGGCGGGCCGCGTCCAGGGCGGCCTCGCACTCCTCGATGCCGAGCGCCTCCAAAGCGCGTACGAGCGCGTCACGGCCGGCGAACTGACGGTGCAGTGTGGCCCGGCTGATCCCGGCGGCCTTGGCGACCTCGTCCATGGTCGCGGTGGATTTCCGGGTGAGCAGGGCGGCTGCGCTGCGCAGCACGTGGTCACGGTCGACAGCCATGAGACAAATATACCGCAGGTGAGACATGAACGTCTCACCTGGCGCGTACGTGTCTCACTCCCTCCCTGTTCAGGGGGTTCACGCAGCCCTTCTCACGTACCGCCTGACATACCGCCTGACACGCTCAGTGCCAGGGCAGCTGCCCGCGTCGTTCCCAGTACGCCCGTGGTTCCTCCACCAGGGCGGCCAGCCGGGAGAGCTGATCGTCGTCGAGGTCGACGACCGCCGCGTGCAGGTTCGAGGCGAGCTGGCTGACGGTGGCCGCCCCCGACAGCACGACACCCGCCCAGGGCTGCCGCAGGATCAGCGCGAGGGCGACCGCGTCGCAGCCGAGGGAGGTCTCCGCGGCGACGGCGCGCAGCGCGTCCGGCGCACCGGGCCCGGCGAGCCGGCCATTGGCCATGCCCTCCTTGACGATCACCGTGAGCCCCGCGTCGTGGGCCTCGGCGAGCGCCGGGGCGGCCGAGGTCTCCAGGAGGTTGTACGTGGACTGGACCGTACGGAAGAGCGGAACGCCGTCGACCGTGACGGCGAGCGCGGCACGGATCGCCTCCGCCTGCGCGGGCCCGCTGGTGGAGAAGCCGACCGACAGCCCCCCGGCGGCGGCCTGGGCGAGGGCCGCGTGCAGTTCCTTGTCGGTGAGGGCGGGGCTGTCCGGGGTCACCGAGTGGATCTGGTAGAGGTCGAGCCGGTCGCCGAGCAGTTCCGCGGTCTCGGCGCGCTGCCGCTCGTACGTGGCGAGGCCGTGGTCCTTGACCTCGTGCGCCTCGGCGTCGGTGCGCCAGTCAGCCGTGTACCTGTAGCCCCATTTGCTGCCGATGACGATGTCGTCGATGTCGGGGCGACCGCTCAGCCAGTCGGCGAGGAACTCCTCGGAGCGGCCGTAGGAGCGGGCCACGTCGAAGTAGCGCACGCCCTGGGCGTAGGCGGCTTCGAGGAGTTCGTGGGTGCGCTCGCGCAGGGCGTCGACGCTGCGGTCGGCCGGGAGGTCCTCCTCGCGCCCGAGGTTGATGTAACCGGGGCGGCCCACGGCGGCGAGCCCCAGGCCGAGGTGGGCGGTGGGAGTCGTCGCTGAGGCGAGACGTGCGAAGGGCATCGCGGCTCCGTTCGGTCGGCTCCTTTACGGCTCCCGGCCAACGTAACCCGCGACGCCCTCCGTCGTACGGCACCCGCCCCGCTCACGGACCGTGTCCGCTCCTCCGGACGGGCTACTTCTTGTGCTTCGCCACGGCCCACACCTGCTGGGCGGCGACGTCCGTCTTGATCTCGGCGAGCTGGACGGCGACCGCGCTCGGCGCCGTACCGCCGCGGCCGTCGCGGGAGGCGAGCGCGCCGGGGACGTTGAGGACGGACCGCACCTCGGGCGTCAGACGCGCCGAGATCTTCGCGAACTGCTCGTCGGTCAGCTCGTCCAGTTCCTTGCCGTCCGCCTCGGCGACCTTCACGCACTCACCGGCGACCTCGTGCGCGACACGGAACGGCACGCCCTGCTTGACCAGCCACTCGGCGATGTCGGTGGCGAGCGAGAAACCGGCCGGGGCCAGCTCCTCCATGCGCTCGCGGTGCACGGTCAGCGTGGCCATCATGCCCGTGAAGGCGGGGAGCAGGACCTCCAGCTGGTCGCAGGAGTCGAAGACCGGCTCCTTGTCCTCCTGGAGGTCGCGGTTGTACGCCAGCGGCAGCGCCTTGAGCGTGGCCATCAGCCCGGTCAGATTGCCGATCAGCCGGCCCGACTTGCCTCGCGCGAGCTCGGCGATGTCCGGGTTCTTCTTCTGCGGCATGATCGACGAGCCGGTGGAGAACGCGTCGTGGAGGGTGACGAAGGAGAACTCCTTCGTGTTCCAGATGATGACCTCCTCGGCGATCCGGGAGAGGTTCACGCCGATCATCGCGGTGATGAAGGCGAACTCCGCCACGAAGTCGCGGGAGGCCGTGCCGTCGATGGAGTTGGCGACACTGCCGTGCTCGAAGCCGAGGTCCTTGGCCACCGCCTCCGGGTCCAGGCCGAGGGAGGAACCGGCCAGGGCACCGGAGCCGTACGGCGAGACGGCCGTCCGCTCGTCCCACTGGCGCAGCCGCTCCGCGTCCCGGGACAGCGACTGGACATGGGCCAGGACGTGGTGCGCGAACAGCACGGGCTGGGCGTGCTGGAGATGCGTGCGGCCGGGCATCGCCACGTCCGGGTGCGCCTCCGCCAGACCGATCAGCGCCTCCTGGAGGTCCGCGATGAGACCGCCGATGATCCGGGCGTGGTCGCGCAGGTACATCCGGAAGAGCGTGGCCACCTGGTCGTTGCGGGAGCGGCCGGCGCGCAGCTTGCCGCCGAGGTCGGGGCCGAGACGCTCCAACAGGCCGCGCTCCAGGGCGGTATGGACGTCCTCGTCGGCGATCGTGCCCACGAAGGAGCCGTCGGCGACAGCGGACTCCAGCAGGTCGAGGCCCTCGGTCATCCGGGTGAGCTCGTCCTCGGTGAGCAGGCCCGCACCGTGCAGGACGCGCGCGTGGGCTCGCGAGCCGGCGATGTCGTACGGCGCGAGGCGCCAGTCGAAGTGGACCGACGCGGACAGCTTGGCCAGGGCCTCGGCGGGACCGTCGGCGAAACGTCCGCCCCAGAGCCGGACGTCACCGCTGTTGCTGCTCACTTGCGTTACTCCTCGAAAGGTGTGGATGTGCCACCGCCTCCCCACGCGCGAGTGAGGAGGCGGCTGTCAGGCTAGTGCGGTCGGGAGGCTTCGAGGCGGCGGACACGACACGGCCCGCGCCAAGTCCCGTACGGGTTACGCCAGATCCCGCTTGGCGGCGATCTTCGACGACAGGCTGTAGATGTCGATGAAGCCCTTGGCCGCGGCCTGGTCGAAGGTGTCGCCGGTGTCGTACGTGGCGAGGTCGAAGTCGTAGAGCGAGGTGTCGGAGCGCCGGCCCGTGACGACCGCGCGGCCGCCGTGCAGGGTCATCCGGATGTCGCCGTTGACGTGCTGGTTGGCCTCGTCGATGAAGCCGTCCAGGGCGCGCTTGAGGGGGGAGAACCACTGGCCGTCGTAGACCAGTTCGCCCCAGCGCTGCTCGACCTGCCGCTTGTAGCGGGCGAGTTCGCGCTCGACCGTGACGTTCTCCAGCTCCTGGTGCGCGGTGATCAGCGCGATCGCGCCCGGAGCCTCGTACACCTCACGGGACTTGATGCCCACGAGCCGGTCCTCGACCATGTCGATCCGGCCGATGCCCTGGGCTCCGGCGCGCTCGTTGAGCTGCTGGATGGCCTGGAGCACGCTGACGGGCCTGCCGTCGACGGCGACCGGGACGCCGTGCTTGAAGGTGATGACAACCTCGTCGGCCTCGCGGTGCTCGGCCGGGTTCGAGGTGTACTCGTAGATGTCCTCGATCGGGGCGTTCCAGATGTCCTCCAGGAAGCCCGTCTCGACCGCGCGCCCGAAGACGTTCTGGTCGATGGAGTACGGGGACTTCTTGGTGGTGGCGATCGGGAGCTGCTTCTGCTCGCAGAAGGCGATGGCCTTGTCCCTGGTCATCGCGTAGTCGCGGACCGGGGCGATGCACTTGAGGTCGGGGGCGAGGGCGACGATGCCGGCCTCGAACCGCACCTGGTCGTTGCCCTTGCCGGTGCAGCCGTGGGCGACCGTGGTGGCGCCGTGCTTCTGGGCGGCGGCGACGAGGTGCTTGACGATCGTCGGCCGGGAGAGGGCGGAGACCAGCGGGTAGCGGTCCATGTAGAGGGCGTTGGCCTTGATCGCCGGGAGGCAGTACTCGTCGGCGAACTCGTCCTTGGCGTCCGCGACCTCGGCCTCGACGGCGCCGCACGCGAGCGCGCGCTTGCGGATGACGTCCAGGTCCTCGCCGCCCTGGCCGACGTCGACCGCTACGGCGATGACCTCGGCGCCCGTCTCCTCGGCGATCCAACCGATGGCGACGGAGGTGTCCAGACCGCCTGAGTAGGCGAGTACGACGCGCTCGGTCACGGGATTCTCCTCACAGTGCATTCGCTGACATGCATGAGTATGCAGCACTCTGCATGGTTCGTCAATCGTGACCCGCGCGGCGCCCCGAACTTCCGGGCCGACGGACAGAGGGACGAACGGACGAACGGACGGGCAGACGGGCAGACGGGCAATCCGGGGTAACGGGACAGCCGGGCAAGGGAATCCCCGGGCGCCCGGCGACGGAATCTTCCGGACGCTTGAACGCGTGAAACCGCTTTCGCGTATCTCCCGCTGAACGCAGGCGCCGCGTTCGCGTACGGCAGACACACGGACAACGGACCGCCCGGACCATCACCGGGCGGTCGTCCGCCCCCCGACCCGAGTGAGGATTCCGCATGTCCAGGGCTCTTCCGAAGTACAACAAGCGGCGCGTCGTGATGATCGGCGGAGCCTCCGCCGTGGTGCTGTCCGCGGCGGTGATCACCGGCAGCGCCCTGGCGGGCGGGACGCACGGCAGCGGCGCGCAGAACGCCACGACGAAGGCCGCGGCCGCGGGCACGGTGAACTGCCCGGCCGTCGCGCCGAGCCTGCCCGCGGTCCCCGCCACCGCGAAGGCCGAGGTCGACCGCAACCTCACCCTGCTGGACACCCAGATCGCCGAGGCGAACAAGCGGCTGGTCGACACCGTCGGACAGGGCGGCGCCAACTTCGTCCAGAACGCGATCCTCGGCCCGCTCAAGGACAAGCGCGTCGCCACCATCAACCGCATCGCGACGGCCATCGGGCGCACGGCCGCCAAGCCGCAGGGCCTGGACTCGCTCGCGCCCTGCACGCTCAACGCCGTGGGCGGCGCGGCCACCGGCGCCGCCGCACCCAGCGCGACGGCCACCGCGCAGGCGGGCGGGGCAGCGGGCGACACGGGCGCCGCCACCGCGGCCGGCACCATCACCTGCCCGGACGTCGCGTCGCAGCTGCCCGCCGTCCCGGCCTCCGCGAAGGCCGAGGTCGACCGCAATCTGGCGCTCCTGAACACCCAGATCGCCGAGGCCGACACGCGTCTGGCCAACACCGTCGGACAGGGCGGCGCCAACTTCGTCCAGAACGCGATCCTCGGCCCCCTGAAGGACAAGCGGACCTCCACGATCGACCGCATCGCGATCTCCATCGGCCGCACCGCCGCCAAGCCGACCGGACTGGACACCCTCGCCGCCTGCACCCTCACCAAGTGACGTGACAGGCGCCCCGGCCGCTTCGCCGATGGCGGCCGGGGCGCCTGTCACGGGTTCCGGCGGTGCCCCTGAACGACGCCGCCGGAACCCGCGATTCCTTAGACGGACGAAAGACTTTCCCGGATAATCGTTAGACATGGGAAAGACCTACGAGCGCATCGACGGCCGCCTCCGTACGTTCATCGAGGCGCAGCCCCTCTTCTTCACCGCGACCGCCCCGCTGTCCGGGGACGGCACGGTCAACCTCTCCCCCAAAGGGCTCAGCGGATCGTTCGCCGTACTCGACGAGCGGACCGTGGCCTATCTGGACTTCGCCGGCAGCACCGCCGAGACGATCGCGCATCTGCGCGAGAACGGCCGGATCACCCTGATGTGGTGCGCCTTCCAGGGCCCGCCCAACATCGTCCGGGTGCACGGGCGCGGCGAGCCGGTCTTCCGCGACGACCCGCGCTTCAAGGAACTCCTCACCCACTTCCCCGCCATCGATCCGGCCCCGCACGGACTGCGCGCGATCATCGTCGTGACGGCCGAACTCGTCCGCGACAGCTGCGGCTACGCGGTGCCCTTCATGTCCTACGACGAGGACCGCGATCTGCACGGCAAGCGCTTCGCGCGCGAGGACGACACCTCACTGAGCGAGTACTTCACCAAGAAGGAGCACATCGCGACGAGCCTGGACGGACTGCCCGGGCTGCCGCTGCCGTTGCCCCCCAGTACGGTCTGAGCCATGCGCCTCGGAGCCGTCGCCCTCGCGTCCGCGTCCCTGCTCGCCCTGGCCCCGGGCGGGCCCGTGCCCCTTGCCGGGCTTCCCTCGCGGCTGGCCGACACCGGCGGCGGAACCCAGCTGATCACCGCCGAGGCACCCCGCGAGAACGCGACCTCGGGGACGCTCACCTGGTGGGACCTGCGGGACGGGCGCTGGGTGCGGGCCGGTTCCGCCCCCGCGCGGTTCGGGGCGCGCGGGCTGGCCGAGGGCCGGGCGCGGCGCCAGGGCACGAACACCACACCCACAGGGCTGTACGGGCTGCCGTACGCGTTCGGGACCCGGGCGGCGCCGGAGGGGACCTCGACGCCGTACCGCCGGGTGGGCCAGGACTCCTGGTGGTGCCAGGACAACGCGTCCCTGTCGTACAACCGCTGGACCGAGCCGCGCCCCGGGGACTGCCGGGCCGAGGAGTCCGAGCGTCTGATCGCCTACGAGAAGCAGTACGCGTACGCCTTCGTCATCGGGTTCAACTACGACCGGCCGGTGCGCGGGCGCGGGGATCTTCCTGCACGTCAACGGGAGCGGACCCACGGCCGGCTGTGTGTCCGTCCCGGCGGACGCGATGCGCCGGATCCTCACGTGGGCCGATCCGGCACGGAAGCCGCACATCGCGATCGGCACGACGAACGGGGCGACCGCGGTCACCCGATACTGACGGACCGGCACACCGGCACTCCGGCTGAACCCGGACCGGCGCCACGCGGACCGGCGGAAGGGACCGACCGGCAGTCCGATGGGCCGGGCTTCAGGCCGCGGGGAGGCGGACCGTGAACGTGGTCGCTCCCGGGCCGCTCTCCAGAGCGACCGTGCCGCTGTGCGCCTCGACCACGGCGGCCACGATCGACAGGCCGAGCCCCGCTCCGCTGCCGGTGCCGTCCGCGCGGCGGCGGTCCGCCCGGGTGAAGCGTTCGAAGACACCGGGCCGGACGTCCTCGGGCACCCCCGGTCCGTCGTCGTGGACCTTCAGCACGGCCTCCGTACCGCCCTCCTCCAGGGACACCGTCACCCGGGTGCCGACAGGCGTGTGCACACGAGCGTTGGCCAACAGGTTGGCCAACACCTGCTGGAGCCGGTGGGCGTCGCCCGTCACCGTGACCGGCTCCTCGGCCAGCTCCAGGACCCAGTGGTGGCCGGGGCCCGCCGCGCGGGCGTCGGTGACCGCGTCGAGGACGAGGTGGGTGAGGTCGACGGGAAGGCGTTCCAGCGGGCGGCCTGCGTCGAGTCGGGCGAGCAGGAGCAGGTCGTCGACCATCTCGCCCATGCGGGCCGACTCGGCGGCGATCCGTTCGAGGGCACGGGTCACCTTCGGGGGCACCGGGCCGGGGTGCAGCAGCGCGAGCTCGGCGTGGCCGCGGACCGAGGCGACCGGGGTGCGCAGCTCGTGACTCGCGTCGGCGGCGAAGGTGCGCAGCCGTTCCTCGCTGGCGTGCCGCTTGGTGAGCGCGTCCTCGACATGGCCGAGCATGCGGTTGAAGGCACCGGCGACGCGGCCCACCTCGCTGCGCGGGTCGGATTCGGGCGCCCGCGGGGGCAGGGCCACCTCGCCGCTGGCGAGCGGGAGTTCACTGACCCGGGTGGCGGTCGCGGCGACCCGGTTCAGCGGGCGCAGCGACCAGCGGACCCACAGGGCCCCGGCGACTCCGGCGACCACGAGTGCCACGCCGAAGACCAGGGAGGCCACGAGTTCCAGGCGGTGGACGGCCGCGTCGACCGGTTCGGTGGGCAGCCCGGTGATCAGCACGTCACCGTCCCTGCCGGGTGTCGCCAGCACGCGGTAGTCGCCCAGGGCCGACAGACAGACGGTGTGGGCGCTGCCGTCCGCCGGGAGCGCGGCGAGAGCCGCCTCGTCGCGGGCGCTGAGATCCACGTTCCGGGCGGCCGTGCCGGTGCCGGGCGGCACGACCGCCGCGTTCGTGACGTCGTCGCCGACCAGACGGGCTCCGAACGTGCCGGTGCTCTGCCGGCGGGTGTCCCCCTGCTCGTCACCGTCGTGGTCGGACGGCTTCGTCGAGCCGTGCTCCAGGCTCGCCGGGAACCGCGCCCCGGCGACCTGCAACTGCTGGTCGAGGCGACCGGTCAGGAAGCCGTCCAGTTCGTACACCGCGGCGACGCCGACGGCCGCGCAGCTGACGGCGAGCAGCACCACGAGCCCGGCGGTGAGGCGGGCGCGCATGGTGCGCGGTCGCGGCAGCGCGCGCAGGGCCGCCGTCAGCCGGAGCCACCAGCGCCTGCCCATGGCCCTGGACCTGGTGATGGCCCTGGCCCGCGTGCTCCCGCTCACCGGCCGGCCGCGGGCTTCATGACGTACCCGGCGCCCCGGACCGTGTGGATCATCGGCTCGCGGCCCGCGTCGACCTTCTTGCGCAGGTAGGAGATGTAGAGCTCGACGACATGGGCCTGGCCCCCGAAGTCGTAGGACCAGACGCGGTCGAGGATCTGGGCCTTGCTGAGGACGCGGCGCGGGTTGCGCATCAGGAAGCGCAGCAGCTCGAACTCGGTCGGCGACAGCTCGACCAGGTCGCCGCCCCGGGTCACCTCGCGGGCCTCCTCGTCCATCGCAAGGTCTCCGACGACGAGCCGCGGGCCCTCGTCGATCCGGCGGGCCATGCCGGCCCGGCGGAGCAGTCCGCGCAGCCGGGCGACGACCTCCTCCAGGCTGAACGGCTTGGTGACGTAGTCGTCGCCGCCCGCGGTGATGCCGGCGATGCGGTCCTCCACGGCGTCCCGCGCCGTGAGGAAGAGGACGCAGACGCCCGGCAGCACGGTGTGCAGGTCGCGCAGCACGGCGAAGCCGTCGGTGTCCGGGAGCATCACGTCGAGGACGACGGCGTCGGGCAGCAGCTCGCGAGCCTCGGCGGCCGCCGAGGCACCGTCGCCCGCGGTACGGACCTCCCAGCCCTCGTAGCGCAGGGCACCGGAGAGGACCTCGGCCAGGTCCGGATCGTCGTCGACGACGAGGACGCGCACGGGGGTCCCGTCGGGCCGGGTGAGCGAGGGCGGCCTTCCGGTCCCCCGGGACCGGACAACGCCGGTGCCGGTGTCCTGGTCGCCGGGGGTGCCGGGGTCTGGGGTGGGAGTGTTCATGTCGCCTTCCAGCATCGCCCCTCCCGACGGCCGCACCTTGCCACGCGGCCTCTGAGTTTCCTCTGAGTCGTCTCTCCTCAGAGGTCCCCCTGTTTCCCTCGGCCTTCCCCTCCTCCGCCCCTTCCCGGTCGCTCTCAGTTTGCTGTGAGTCCGCGCCGAAGGGGCCGGTTCAGAGCCTCCTCAGAGGTTCCGGACGCACAGTTTGCTCCCGGACTGCCGGAAAAGAGGACGGACAGATGACCACGGTGTACGAGCGGGCGGCTGACCCGCGCGGGACGCGAGGACGCAGGCGGCCGCGGCCCTCGCCCGCCGGGCCGCTGCTGGCCCTGCTCTGGGCGGGAGCGGCCGCGGTCCTCGCCCTGTGGTGGACCGACACCCGGTCGGTGGTGGGCCTCGCCGGCTGGCTGACGGACGCCGGACGGATCGCCGGGCTGCTGTGCGGCTACAGCTGCGCCGTCCTGGTGGCGCTGATGGCCCGGGTCCCGCTCCTGGAGCGGCGCGTCGGCTCCGACCGGGTGGCCCGCTGGCACGCCATGGCCGGCCGCTACACGATCTGCCTGCTGGTCGCGCACGTCACCCTGATCCTCTTCGGCTACGCCGCCCAGGACGGGACGGGCATCGTGCACGAGACGCTGAGCGTGGTGTTCGACTACCCGGACATGCTCAAGGCGACGACCGGCACGGTCGTCCTCTTCGCCGTCGGGATCACCTCGGCGCGTCTGGCCCGCCGCCGGATCAGCCACGAGTTCTGGTACTACGTCCATCTGCTGACGTACGTGGCGGTCTTCCTGGCCTTCTTCCACCAGCTCGCGCTCGGCTCCGACTTCGTCGGCGACAGCGCGGCGCAGGCCGCCTGGTACGCGCTCTACCTGGGCACGGCCGCCCTCGTCGTCTGGTTCCGCCTGCTGGTCCCCGTACGGCTCAACCGGCGCCACCGGCTGCGCGTGGAGTCCGTGCACCGGGAGTCCCCCGGGGTGTTCTCCATCGTGATATGCGGGGAGGGTCTGGACGAACTGAACGCGCGGGCGGGCCAGTTCTTCCGCTGGCGGTTCCTCGCGGACGGGATGCGGTGGACCTCGACGCCGTACTCCCTGTCGGCGCCGCCCCGGCCCGACCGGATGCGGATCACCGTGAAGGCGCTCGGCGACCACAGCGCGGCCGTGGGGCTGCTGCGTCCCGGCACCCGGGTGTGGGCGGAGGGCCCCTACGGCTCGCTGACCGCCGACCGGAGCACCTCGTCGAAGTCGCTGCTGATCGCGGGCGGCGTCGGCATCACACCACTGCGTGCCCTGTTCGAGGAGCTGCCCGGCCGGGTCACACTCCTCTACCGGGCGCGCACGGCCGAGGACCTGGCGCTGGGCGGCGAGTTGGAGGACATCGCACGGTGGCGCGGGGCCCGCGTCCTGTACGCGGTGAACGCCGCCGACGGCTCGCGCCCGCGGCTCACCGCCGAGTCGCTGCGCGAGGCCGTGCCGGACATCGCCGAGCACGACGTCTATCTCTGCGGACCTCCCGCGATGGCGCGGGACCTGTACGGGGAGCTGCACACCGCGGGTGTCCCCGACCGCCGTATCCACCACGAGTCGTTCGAGCTGTGAGGCCGCCGTGCACGCCCTGAAGAAGAACCGTCCGCTGCGCCGGGTGACGCTGGCGGCCGCCACCACGGTCACCGCTGTCGTCCTGCTCCTCTCGCTGAAGCCGCACACCCCGCCGGCACCGGCCGAAGCCTCCTCGTCCGCGGCTCACTCCCCTTCCTCCGCTTCCTCCTCCTCGGGCACGTCCGGGGGCTCGAGGAGCACGGGGACCAAGACCGTCACCGGCGATACGGTGCAGACCCGTTGGGGTCCGGTCCAGGTACGGATCACGTTGAAGAACGGCCGGATCACGGAAGCCTCCGCGGTGGCCTATCCTTCGGACAATCCCAAGGACCAGGAGATCAACAGTTACGCGATTCCCCAGCTCAGGCGGGAGACGCTGGCCGCCCAGAGTGCCCAGATCGACTCGGTGTCCGGAGCCACCTACACCAGCGGCGGATACAAGCAGTCGCTCCAGTCCGCACTCGACTCGGCGGGCCTCTGAACGCACGGGCGTCGCGGGCCGTATCTCTGGGCCAGGGAGCCACTCCCCTCACCCCGTCTCTCCAGGACGAACACGGAGGAACCGTGTCCACGATCGCCGGTGGCCGCGCCGCGCGGCGCCAGACCATGCGCCGAATCCGCCCTCGCCGCTCGCCCGCCGTCCCGTTGCTGCTCGCCGTCTGGGCCGGCGCCGCGGCGGTCATCTGGCTGTGGTGGATGGATACCCCGTCCATCGCTGACAACAACAGCAGGATCCTCAACGCCGGCCGTATCACCGGGCTGCTCGCCGGGTATCTGATGGCGCTCGTGGTGCTGCAGATGGCCCGCGTCCCCGCCCTCGAACGCCGCGTGGGATCCGACCGGGTGGCGCGCTGGCACGCGATGACCGGCCGCTACACCATCTGCCTGGTCCTCGCCCACCTCTTCCTGACGATGTGGGGCTACGCCCTGCAGTCCGGCAAGGGGCTCGGCCAGATCGTGCAGCAGACCATCGACTCGGTCAACCAGCTGCCCGACATGGGCAAAGCCGCGATCGGCACGGGTCTGCTCGTGCTCATCGGGTTCATCTCCGTGGGCTGGCTGCGCCGGCTGATCCCGTACGACACCTGGTACCACGTCCACCTGCTGACGTACGCCGCGGTGTTCCTGACGTTCTGGCACCAGCTCTCCACCGGCAACGACTTCGCGGTGGAACCCGCCGCCAAGACCGCCTGGTACGGGCTCTACGGATCGGTGACCGCGCTGGTCATCTGGTACCGAATCCTTTCTCCGATCCGGCTGAACCTGAAGCACCGGATGCGGGTCCAGGCCGTCATCGAGGAGACGCCCGGCATCGTGTCGGTGCTGATCAGCGGGCGCAAGCTGCACCGGATGGGCGCGGAGGCCGGACAGTTCTTCCGCTGGCGCTTCCTGGCGCCCGGGATGCGTTTCAGCTCCCACCCGTACTCGCTCTCGGCGGCGCCCCGCCCCAACATGCTGCGCATCACCGTGAAGGCGATCGGCGACCACAGCGCCGCCCTGCGTGATCTGGAGCCGGGCACCCGGGTCTGGGCCGAGGGCCCGTACGGCGCGCTGACGGCCGGCAAGCGCAGTCGCGGCAAGGTGCTCCTGGTGGCGGGCGGTGTCGGCATCACCCCGATGCGGGCGCTGTTCGAGACCCTCCCCGGCGCGTCCGGCGACCTGACGCTCCTCTACCGCGCCAACACCACCCAGGACCTGGCCCTGTGGGACGAACTCGCCGCCATCTCCAAGGAACGCGGCGCGCGTCTGATGTACGCGGTGAACAGCCCCGACGGCGAGCGGCCGGACATCTCGGCGGACTCCCTGCGCCGCAAGCTGCCCGACATCGACCACCACGACGTCTTCATGTGCGGGCCGCCCGGCTTCGCACAGCAGGTGTACGACGCACTGCGCGGCGCGGGGGTCCCCGCCCGCCGCATCCATCACGAGTCGTTCGAGATGTGAGCGACGGGAGTCAGGAACGATGAAGAAGAGTCACCCCATTCGGCGCTTCGTGCTCGCGAGCGCCGCCACCGTGTCCGGAATAGTGCTGCTGCTGGCGCTCAAGCCGGCGTCCGACCCGTCCGCCGCGTCGGCGCAGGCCGGTGCGGCGCCCCAGCAGACGGCGGCCGCGCAGGGATCGCCGCAGGGCGGCACCGCTCAGCAGTCGGGCACCAAGACCGTCACCGGTGACGTGGTGAGGACCGAGTACGGCCCGGTCCAGGTGCGGCTGACCATGGTCGACGGCAGGATCACCAAGGCGGACGCGGTCCAGGCCCCCAAGGGCGGGACCAGCGACCAGAAGACCGCCCTCTCGGTGCCCAAGCTCAACCAGGAAGCCGTCACGGCACAGAGCGCCGACATCGACGCCGTCTCGGGGGCGACGTACACCAGCGGGGGCTACAAGAAGTCCCTGCAGTCGGCCCTGGACAAGGCGAAGGCCGCCGGCGGCACGGCGGGCTCCTCGGGGTCCGCCGGGTCCTCGGGTTCCTCCGGAAAGGCCGGGGCGTCCGCACCGGCCCCGGCCGCTCAGGCGCGTGTCGTCACCGGGACCGTGGCCCAGACCCAGTACGGCCCCGTCCAGGTCCGGCTCACCCTCACCGGCAACAAGATCACCAAGGCCGAGGCGGTCCAGGCCCCCAAGGGCGGTGTCAGCGACCAGAAGACAGCGCTCGCGGTGCCCAAGCTCAACCAGGAAGCCGTCTCGGCGGGCAGTGCCCAGATCGATGCCGTCTCGGGGGCGACCTACACCAGCGGCGGCTACAAGAAGTCGCTCCAGTCGGCTCTGGACAAGGCCGGTGTCTGAGCCGGCGGAGGACGCACCGCAGGCGCTGCGCCATGCCGAGGAAGTGATGGGCACCGTCTTCTCCTTCGACGTGCGCGGCGGAGAACCCGAAGCCGTACGGACGGCGTTGGAGGAGGCGATCGCCCAACTCCACCGTGTGGACGAGGTGTTCAGCACGTACCGCGAGGACAGCCAGATCTCGCGGCTGGTACGCGGAGAGCTCACCGTCGAGGAGTGCGACCCGGAGGTGGCCGAGGTGCTCGATCTCGGCGCCGAGGCGGAACGGGTCAGCGACGGCTGGTTCAGCACGCGGTACGAGGGACAGCTCGACCCGACGGGGATCGTCAAGGGCTGGGCGGCCGAACGCGCGGCCCGGCACCTCACCGCCGCCGGGGCGAGCGGGGTGAGCGTCAACGGCGGCGGCGACGTCCAGCTGTGCGGCGTCCCCGGGCCGCACCGCCCCTGGCGGGTGGGCGTGTCCGACCCGCTCCGTCCGGGCTCGCTCGCCGCGGTGGTCTCCGCGGCCGGAGTCGACGAGCTGGCCGTCGCGACCTCCGGCACCGCCGAGCGCGGCGCCCACATCGTCGACCCGCGCACCGGCACGTCCGCGGTCACCGACCTGCTGGCCGTGACCGTGGTGGGCCCCCGCCTGACCTGGGTGGACGCCTGGGCGACGGCGGCCTTCGCGATGGGCTCACGGGCCGGTCTCGACTGGCTGGAGTCGCTCCCGGACGTGGAGGCACTGCTCATCACGGCGGGCGACGAGGTCAGATGCACGGGGGGACTCGCCCAGCGCCTCGGGTGACCGGCCCGCTTCGGCAGCGCGGACGACCTCACGACCGCCCGGTCTCACTAAGCCGACACCGCCACCCGCACCCGCGTCAGGGCACGGCTGGTATGGCACGGCATACGACGGTGGAGGCGTACCCCGCTCGGGGCGCGCCTCCGCCGTCGTGCTCACTGCCGTACGGGTCAGTGATCGTTCTGGGCCAGCCGCAGCAGATGATCGGCCAGCGCCTGCCCGCCCGTCGGCCCCCGGCTGATCAGCAGCAGGGTGTCGTCCCCCGCGATCGTCCCGAGGATGTCGTGCAGCTCGGCCTGGTCGATCGCCGAGGCGAGGAACTGCGCGGCCCCGGGCGGGGTGCGCAGGACCACGAGATTCGCCGAGGCCTCCGCGGAGATCAGCAGCTCCATGGAGAGCCTGCGCATCCGCTCCTCCTTCGCCGACTCCCCCAGCGGCGCGCGCGGGGTGCGGAACCCGCCCTCGCTCGGTACCGCGTAGATGAGGTCGCCGTCGTTGTTGCGGATCTTCACCGCGTTCAGCTCGTCGAGGTCCCGGGAGAGCGTCGCCTGGGTGACGTTCAGCCCGTCGTCGGCGAGAAGCTTCGCCAACTGGCTCTGCGAGCGCACCGGTTGCCGGTTGAGGATGTCCACGATCCGGCGGTGGCGTGCGGTGCGGGTCTGCGGCACGGCAGGCCCTGCGTGCTCGTGGTCCTGCGCCTGACTCATCGTCGTCGTCCCATTTCCCTGGATCATCCGTCCCCGTTGGCTGCGTCGAGGATGCCGGGAAGGGCCCGGAGGAACGCGTCCACTTCGTCATCGCCGAGGTTCAGCGGCGGCATCAGCCGTACGACATCGGGGGCGGGCACGTTCACCAGGAAACCGGCGTCCTGAGCCGCCTGCTGCACCTGGGGCGCGAGCGGCTCGGTGAGCACGATACCCAGGAGCAGTCCCGCACCCCGGACATGGTCGATCAACGGATGGCCGGAACCGTCGCCGCCCTCGATTCCGTCCCGCAGTTTCCCGCCGGCGCGCTTCACGTTCTCCAGGAGCCCCTCGGACTCGATCGTGTCGAGCACGGCGAGTCCGGCGGCGCAGACGACCGGGTTGCCGCCGAAGGTCGTGCCGTGGTGGCCGGGTCCCAGCAGCCCGGCGGCGCGGCCGAAGGCGACGGTGGCGCCGAGCGGCAGTCCGCCGCCGAGGCCCTTGGCGAGCGTGACGATGTCGGGCAGGACGCCTTCGTGGGCCTGGTACTCGAACCAGTGGCCGGTACGGCCGATGCCGGTCTGCACCTCGTCCAGGACGAGCAGGGCGCCATGGGCGGCGGTGATCGCCCGGGCGGCCTTGAGGTAGCCGGGAGGCGGTACGACCACGCCGTTCTCGCCCTGGATCGGCTCGATGATCACCAGCGCGGTGTCCTCGGTGACCGCCTGGGCGAGTGCCTGCGCGTCGCCGTACGGGACATGCGTGACGTCGCCGGGCAGCGGCAGGAAGGGCTCCCGCTTGGCGGGCTGGCCGGTGAGCGCGAGGGCGCCCATGGTCCGCCCGTGGAAGCCGCCGGTGGTGGCGACCATGTGGGTCCGGCCGGTCAGCCGGCCGATCTTGAAGGCGGCCTCGTTGGCCTCGGCGCCCGAGTTGCAGAAGTACACCCGGCCCTCGCGCCCGAAGAGCTGGAGCAGCCGTTCGGCGAGCGCGACGGGCGGTTCGGCGACGAAGAGGTTGGAGACATGGCCGAGGGCGCCGATCTGGCGGGTCACGGCCTCGACGATCGCGGGGTGGCCGTGTCCGAGCGCGTTGACCGCGATGCCGCCGACGAAGTCGAGGTACTGGTTGCCGTCGGCGTCCCACAGCTTCGTCCCGGCACCGCGGACGAGCGGCAGTCGCGGGGTGCCGTAGTTGTCCATGAGCGCGCCCTGCCACCGCTGGGTGAGCTCCGCGTTCGTCACGCTGCCGGTCATGCGACGTCCCCCGCTTCCTCGTCGTCCGGCACGACCATCGTGCCGATGCCCTCATCGGTGAAGATCTCCAGCAGGATCGAGTGCTGGACCCGGCCGTCGATGACACGGGCGGTGGTGACGCCGTTGCGTACGGCGTGCAGACAGCCCTCCATCTTCGGCACCATGCCGCTGGCCAGCTCGGGAAGGAGTTTCTCCAGCTGGGTGGCGGTGAGGCGGCTGATCACCTCGTCGCTGTTCGGCCAGTCCTCGTAGAGGCCCTCGACGTCCGTGAGGACCATGAGGGTCTCGGCACCCAGTGCGGCAGCGAGTGCCGCAGCCGCCGTATCAGCATTGACGTTGTAGACATGTCCGTCGTCCTGGCTCCGGGCGATCGAGGAGACGACCGGGATACGGCCGTCGGCGAGCAGTGCCTCGATCGCGCCCGTGTCGATCGCGGTGATCTCGCCCACCCGCCCGATGTCGACCAACTCCCCGTCGATCATGGGCTGGTGCTTGGTGGCGGTGATGGTGTGCGCGTCCTCGCCGGTGAGACCGACGGCGAGCGGTCCGTGCTCGTTGAGCAGTCCGACCAGCTCGCGCTGGACCTGTCCGGCCAGCACCATGCGGACGACGTCCATCGCGTCCTCGGTGGTGACGCGCAGGCCCGCCTTGAACTCGCTGATGATGCCGTGCCGGTCGAGGGCGGCGCTGATCTGCGGACCGCCGCCGTGCACGACGACCGGCTTGAGGCCCGCGTGGTGCAGGAAGACGATGTCCTGGGCGAAGGCCGCCTTCAGCTCACTGTCGATCATGGCGTTGCCGCCGAACTTGACGACGACCGTCTTGCCGCGGTGCCGGGTCAGCCAGGGCAGCGCCTCGATGAGGATCTGCGCCTTGGGCAGAGCGGTGTGCTTGCGGGTCAGGTTGCTCATGAGGAGTACGCGCTGTTCTCGTGGACGTAGTCCGCGGTGAGGTCGTTGGTCCAGATCACGGCGGTCGCGTCGCCCTCGGCGAGGTCGGCGACGATGTGGACCTCGCGGTAGCGCATGTCGACGAGTTCGCGGTCCTCGCCGACCCCGCCGCTCTTGCAGACCCAGACGCCGTTGATGGCGACATTGAGACGGTCCGGGTCGAAGGCGGCCTTGGTGGTGCCGATCGCGGACAACACGCGCCCCCAGTTGGGGTCTTCGCCGTGGATCGCGCACTTGAGGAGGTTGTTGCGGGCGATGGAGCGGCCCACCTCGACGGCGTCGTCCTCGCTCGCGGCGCCCACGACCTCCACCTTGATGTCCTTGCTGGCGCCCTCGGCGTCGCGGATGAGCTGCTGACCGAGGTCGTCGCAGACCGCGCGGACCGCCTCGGCGAACTCCGTGTACTCCGGGGTGACTTCGCCGGCCCCGGAGGCGAGCAGCAGCACGGTGTCGTTGGTGGACATGCAGCCGTCGGAGTCGACGCGGTCGAAGGTCGTACGGGTGGCGTCGCGCAGCGCGCGGTCGAGGGTCGCGCTGTCCACGTCCGCGTCGGTGGTGAGTACGACGAGCATGGTGGCGAGGCCGGGGGCGAGCATGCCGGCGCCCTTGGCCATGCCGCCGACGGTCCAGCCGGGCCGTGTCACGACCGAGGTCTTGTGCACGGAGTCGGTGGTCTTGATGGCGATGGCGGCCTTCTCGCCGCCGTGCGGGCCGAGTTGGGCCACCGCCAGATCGATGCCGGGAAGCAGCCTGTCCATCGGCAGCAGCACGCCGATGAGGCCGGTCGAGCACACGGCGACGCTGCCCGCGCCGGTGTCACCGAGCGCCTCGGCGACCTTCTCGGCGGTGGCGTGGGTGTCCTGGAAACCCTTGGGTCCCGTACAGGCGTTGGCACCACCGGAGTTGAGGACGACCGCGGTCAACTCGCCGCTCTTGAGGACCTGCTCGGACCACAGGACCGGCGCGGCCTTCACACGGTTGGAGGTGAAGACGCCCGCGGCGGCGCGGCGGGGCCCGTTGTTGACCACGAGGGCCAGGTCCGGGTTGCCGTTCTCCTTGATCCCGGCGGCAATCCCGGCCGCGGTGAATCCCTGTGCTGCCGTGACGCTCACGGTGCGACTCCGATCGTGGAAAGTCCCAGCTCCTCGGGGAGGCCGAGGGCGAGGTTCATGCTCTGGACGGCACCGCCCGCGGTGCCCTTGGTCAGGTTGTCGATGGCGCTGATCGCGATGATGCGGTGCGCGGCGGCGTCGTACGCGACCTGGACCTGAACGGCGTTGGAACCGTAGACGGACGCCGTGGCGGGCCACTGCCCCTCGGGGAGGAGGTGGACGAAGGACTCGTCGGCGAAGGCCTTCTCGTAGGCGGCCCGTACGGACTCGGCGGTGACGTCCGGCTTCGCCTTGGCGCTGCAGGTGGCGAGGATGCCGCGGGGCATGGGCGCGAGGGTGGGTGTGAAGGAGACGGTGACGGGCTCTCCGGCGGCCGCGCTGAGGTTCTGGATCATCTCGGGGGTGTGCCGGTGGACGCCGCCGACGCCGTACGGGGTCATCGACCCCATGACCTCGCTGCCGAGCAGGTGCGCCTTGGGCGTCTTGCCGGCACCCGAGGTGCCGGAGGCCGCGACGATCACGGCCTCGGGCTCCGCCAGCCCGGCCGCGTACGCCGGGAAGAGGGCCAGCGAGGCGGCCGTCGGGTAGCAGCCGGGCACCGCGATGCGCTTGGACCCCTCCAGCGCGGCGCGGGCGCCCGGCAGTTCGGGGAGGCCGTACGGCCAGGTCCCGGCGTGCGCGGAGGCGTAGAACCGCTCCCAGTCGGCCGGGTCCTTCAGCCGGAAGTCGGCGCCCATGTCGACCACCAGGACCTCGGGGCCGAGCTGCTCGGCGACCGCGGCGGACTGTCCGTGGGGCAGCGCGAGGAACACCACGTCGTGGCCGGCCAGCACCTCGGGCGTGGTCTCCGCGAGGACGCGGTCCGCGAGCGGCAGCAGATGGGGCTGGAGCGCGCCGAGCCGGCCGCCCGCGTTGGAGTTGCCGGTCAGGGCGCCGATCTCGATCTCGGGGTGCGCCAGAAGGAGACGCAGCAGTTCCCCGCCCGCGTACCCACTCGCTCCCGCCACCGCCGCGCGCATCGCCATGGAACCCTCCTCTTGGATGGCATGACTATACGTTTCGCTGCACGTTTATGCAATCACCCATCGCGGAGCGCTGCCCCGGCCGATGCGGCTGAGCGGCTGAGTCGACCCTTTGGCGCTTGATGTGACCCGACTGGGCGTTGTCGTCGGCACGCGGGGTAGCGAGAGTTGATCCCTGGTCGGCCACGGTACTGCGGATGCCGTTGCGGAGCGGGCGCATACGATCGCCCGCATGGCACTGCGACCTGTTCAGCTGAACGTAAAGGCTCTTGATGTCTCGGCGGTCGGCCGGTTCTGGGCGGAGGCGCTCGGCTGGGGTACCTACCGCGGGGGATCCGGCGCGATCACCTACGTCGGACCCGGCGTGACCGACGTCGGACCCGTCATGAGCGACGTCGGATCCGTCGGCGGCTTCGTCTGGCCGGACCCGGTCGTCGTCTGCGTCGACGTCGTGACCGTCCCGGAACCCAAGACGGCGACAAAGAACCGTGTGCACCTCGATCTCGCCACCACCTCCGCGGCCCATCAGGCGGAGTTGGTCGCGCGCCTGAAGGCTCTCGGTGCGAGGCCCGCCCACGTGGGCCGGGGCAGTGTGCCGTGGACGGTCCTCGCCGACCCGGAGGGCAACGAGTTCTGCGTGCTGGAGCCTCGGGAGACCTACCGGGACACCGGACCGATCGCCCGGGTGGTGGTCGACTGCGCGGATCCGCGGGCCATGGCCCGGTTCTGGGACGAGGCGATGGACTGGACCCTGCACGAGGTGACCGACGATCACGCGGTGCTGCGCTCCGCCGAGGATGCCGGCCCGTATCTCGAGTTCGTCCGCACGCCCGACACGAAGACCGTTCCGGACCGCGTCCACCTCGACCTGCTGCCGTACCCCGGAGACGACAAGGAGGCGGAGGTCGCCCGGCTGCGGGCCCTCGGCGCCACCGACCTCGACGTCGGCCAGGGCGATGTCGCGTGGACGTGCCTGGCCGACCCGGAGGGCCATGAGTTCTGCGTCCTCGCCCTGCCCTGACGCGGACCCTCGACGACTCGCTCGCGGACCACGACGTACGCCCCCGGCCATGGCCGGACGAGGGCTTGAAATCCGTTCGACCCCGCGCACCTCGCGCCTCACCCGGTGACGGTCGCAGGCCTGTTCTCGGCGCGGGGAGCCATGAGATCCGCGTGCGGAACTTCAAGTGGGCTGTTCCCAGCTCCAGTTGGCGGACGGGTGTTCTCTCCGCCCGGTCGCCGGGTCACCCGGAGGGGCGCTGCCCCAACTGGTCGCGGCGGCGCGTCAGATGGGCGGTCTCGGCGGTGTTGCCCGCCAGCTCGATGGCTTTGTCGTAGGCCGCGCGCGACTTCCGACTGCGGCCCAGCCGACGCAGCAGGCCGGCGCGGGTCGCGTGATAGGCGTGATAGCCGGCGAGTTCGTCCTCGAGACGGTCTACGGCCGCCAGCGCCACCTCCGGGCCGTCGAGTTCGGCGACCGCGACGGCCCGGTTGAGGGCGACGACCGGCGAGGGGTCGATGCGGACGAGCTGGTCGTAGAGGGCGACGACCTGCGACCAGTCGGTGTCTCGTACGTCGCGGGCAAAGGTGTGCACGGCGTTGATCGCTGCCAGGATCTGGTAGCGCCCCGGAGCCACACCGGCGGCGGCAGTAGCCAGGCGTTCCCGTACCAGCCGATGGCCCTCGGTGATCAGAGCCGCGTCCCAGGCTCCACGGTCCTGCTCGTCGAGAGCGACCAGTTCGCCGCTCGGTGAGACCCGGGCGGTACGGCGGGCCTCGGTGAGGAGCATCAGTGCCAGCAGTCCGGCCACCTCCCCGTCCTGCGGCATGAGGGCACGGATCAGGCGCGTGAGCCGGATCGCCTCGGCGGTCAGGTCGTGACGTACGGGATCGGTGCCGGGGCCGGTCGCCAGGTAGCCCTCGTTGAAGACGAGGAAGAGGACGGCGAGTACGCCGGAGACGCGTCCCGGGAGATCCTCCGCGGAGGGCACCCGACAGGGGATGCGAGCCGCCTTGGTCTTGGCCTTCGCGCGGGTGATCCGCTGCCCCATGGCGCTCTCCCGCACCAGGAAGGCACGGGCGATCTCGGTCGTGGTCAGACCGCCGACCATGCGCAGCGTCAGCGCCACGCGGGCCTCCATCGCGAGCGCCGGGTGGCAGCAGGTGAAGATCAGCCGGAGCCGTTCGTCATCGATCGGGCCGAGAGGCTCGGGCGGGTCGTCGTACGACATCTGAGCCTCCTTCTGCTTGTCGCCGCGCTTGTTCTCGCGCCGGACCCGGTCGATGGCCTTGCGGTGGGCGGTCGTGGTCAGCCAGGCGCCGGGACTGGGCGGTACGCCATCGGCCGGCCACCGCTCGACGGCGGTCGCGAACGCCTCGGCCGCCGCCTCCTCGGCGATGTCGAGGTCACCGAAACGCCTGGCCAGGGCGGCGACCACCCGCGCCCACTCCTCGTGGTGGGCCCGGGTGATCGCCTCCTGGACGTCGGTCACGCTCACAGGACCGGCCGCACCTCGACCTTCCGATTGCATGCCTTGGACCCCTCAGCCGCCAGCTCGAGCGCCACGTCGAGGTCGGGAGCCTCGAGAATCCAGAAGCCGGCGAGGTACTCCTTCGACTCCAGGAAGGGCCCGTCGGTGAACAACGCCTCCCCACCGCGGTTGTCGATCACCGTGGCCGTGCCGGGCGCCCCGAGGCCGGCGGCGAAGACCCAGTACCCCTCGGCCACGAGCCGGTCGTTGAACACGTCGATCGCAGCCATCTCGTCCGGGGTGGCGAGGTCCGCCTTGTCATGGATCACGGAAACCAGGTACTGCATCTCGGATCGTCTCCCGTGCTGTGCGGGCACCCCTCGCGGGCGACCTCTCACCCGTACTACGAACGCCCCCGCCCCGATCCGACACCGCCCCCGGATCTCTTTCGAGGAACCTCGGACCCGTTCCCGCGGCCAGAGAACCGGCTCGGCAGCTTCCTCGCCTCCGTCGCGGCGGGCTCCCGGCGGTCCGGGTCGGCCTTCGCCGGGTCGTCGCCACCGGGGCCCGAGGCCCTGCGCCGGACCGCGGACCGTATGCGGACACATGGCGACATGTCGCCCACCAGGCGACGGGCACGTTCCAGTTCCCCGTCGTCACCTTCCTGATCCCGCCGGGCGCGGTGATCTACCTGCTCGTCGAGGCGTACGGCCACACGAGCGGACGCCAGGGCTCCCCACCCGGCACGACCGGCTCCGGCGGCCGCGGCGCCCCGGGGATCGACGGCTGAGACAGATCCCCGGCGGGCGCCCCGGTCAGGAACGCTTGGCGTCGCGCTCCGCGTTCTTCTCCTTGATGCGTACCGCTTCCTTGCGGGCCTCGGCCTGGGTGGCGCGCTCGCGGCGCAGCCACGAGGGCTCCTCCGTCTTCAGCGCCTCGATCTGCTCGGTGGTGAGCGCCTCGCTGACGCCGCCGCGGGCGAGTCCCGCGATGGAGACACCGAGCTTGGCCGCGACGACCGGCCGCGGGTGCGGGCCGGTGCGGCGCAGCTCCTGGAGCCACTCGGGCGGGTCGGTCTGCAGCGCGTTCAGCTCGGCACGGGAGACAACACCCTCCTGGAACTCGGCGGGGGTGGCCTCGAGGTACACACCCAGCTTCTTCGCCGCGGTGGCGGGCTTCATCGTCTGGGCGGTCTGGTGCGAACTCATGGGTCAAGGGTATCGAGCGCCCGGGCCCCCGCCGACCATTCCGGGTGCGGCACCCATGGCCACGCCGGGTAATCTGACGTGGTGACCGGCTCCGAAGCATCCCCCGCGTTCAGGCTCGCCTACGTTCCGGGGGTGACGCCCTCGAAGTGGGTGCGGATCTGGAACGAGCGGCTGGCGGACGTACCCCTGGCCCTGGTCCCGGTGTCCGCCGCCGAGGTGTACGACGTCCTGCGGCGCGGCGACGCCGACGCGGGCTTCGTCCGGCTGCCGGTCGACCGGGCCGATCTGAGCGCGATCCCTCTCTACACCGAGACGACGGTCGTCGTGGTCCCCAAGGATCACATCGTGGCGGCGGTCGAGCAGGTCTCCGGCGAGGACCTCGCGGACGACATCGTGCTGCACCCCCTCGACGACCCGCTGGACTGGGAGCGGCTGCCGGGCAAGCCCGCGCTGGAGCGGCCCGCGAGCACCGAGGATGCCGTCGAGCTCGTCGCGGCGGGTATCGGGGTCGTGGTGGTTCCGCAGTCCCTCGCCCGTCTCCACCACCGCAAGGACCTCACGTACCGGACGGTCACGGACGCCCCCGAGTCACGCGTCGCGCTGGCCTGGCCGGAGGACCGGACCACCGATCTGGTGGAGGAATTCATCGGCATCGTGCGCGGCCGCACGGTCAACAGCACGCGCGGACGCGCCCAGACCCCGGCCGCGGCACAGCAGAAGGACCGGGGCGCGGCCAAGTCCACTCCCCGGAAGTCCGACTCGGGTGGCGGCGCACGACGCAAGCCCGCACCCGGCAAGTCGGGCGGCAGGAGCGGCGGCAAGGCCACGGCCAAGAATCCCCGCAGCAGCGGTACCGGCGGCCCGAAGGGCGGCGCCAAGCGCGGCAAGCCCCGCCGCAGCTCCTGATCCGGTCCCGGATCCCGGTTCGACGGCGGCTCCGACGCCGGCTCCTGATCGGGTTGCCGATTCGGTTCCGGCCGAGTCGAAGTGATGGCCCACCCGCGTCGGCCCTGACGCCCCAGAAGCGCGGTGAGGTCCGAGGACCGGCAGAGAGGGCGCGTCGGCCGGGCTCACGAAGCGCGCTCCCCGGCGGCGCTTGACCTGGAGCACACTCCAGGTTCTACGGTTTCTCCATGACCAGCGGACAGCCCCTCCCGCACACCACGGAACCGACCCTCACGATCGCCCAGGTCGTCGAGCGCACCGGCCTCTCGCACGACACGCTGCGGTACTACGAGAAGGCCGGCCTGATCGAACGGGTCGGCCGGACCACCGGCAACCAGCGGCGTTACCTGGCGGCGGACCTGGCCTGGCTGGAGTTCCTGATCCGGCTGCGGGAGACCGGCATGTCGATCGCGGACATGCAGCGGTTCGCGGAGCTGCGCTCCCGGGGCGACGTGACGGTCCCCGACCGGCTGGCGATGCTCCGGGATCACCGCGCCGACCTCAAGGACCGCATGCGGACGCTGCGCCGGAACGCGTCCGCCCTCGACGACAAGATCGACCACTACGAACGGCTGCTGGAGCGGCCGGGATCGGACGACCCGATATGAGCGACGCCGTGGAGAACACCGGGTCCACCACCCGCGAGGAGCGTTTCGAGCACGGTCTGAAGGTCCTCGACCGAGTGGACGGCGAGGCCGGTCGGCGAGTGGTCGCCGCGCTCGGTGACATCAACCCCGAACTGGGCCACCAGATCGTCGCCTGGGGCTTCGGCGACATCTACGACCGGCCCGGACTCGCCCCGCGCGAACGCCAGTTGGTGACCCTCGGCATGCTCACCGCGCTCGGCGGGTGCGAGACCCAGCTGGAGGTGCACGTCAACGCGTCCCTCAACGTGGGGCTTTCCCCGGAGCAGATCGTCGAGGCGCTGCTGCACTCCGCCGTCTACTGCGGTATTCCGAAGGCGATGAACGCGACCCTGGTCGCGAAGAAGGTGTTCGGCGAGCGTGGGGTGCTGCCGGTCGGGCAGCAGCCCACGGCCGGCCCTGCCGCCGCCTGATCCTCAGGGTGAGCTGACGATGACGACGCATCGGAGAGCGGGACGGCATGGGTGAGTTCTGGCCGGTGAGGGACGTACTGACGTACCTGGCCGGGAGCTGGCGAGTGGAACGCACCGTGCGGGATCTCGCGAGCGACGCGGAGGGCCGCTTCACCGGCACGACGGTTTTCGGGCCGCTGGAAGAAGCGGGACCGCTGGAGGACGCGGGGCTGTTGCACCACGAGTCGGGCACCTTCGTGTGGCGGGGCGTGGCGCGGCCCGCCGAACGGACCCTGCGGTTCCTGCCGGGGCAGGACCCCGGGACCGCGCTCGTACGGTTCTCCGACGGCCGCCCGTTCCACGACCTGGACCTGACGAGCGGGCGGTACGTCGCCGACCATCCGTGCGCGGCGGACCTCTACCGGGGCGAGTTCACCGTCCGGGACGAGCAGCACTGGCGGTCCGTCTGGCGGGTGCGGGGGCCCGCGAAGGATCTGGTGCTCACCACCGGCTACGCGCGCCTGGACTGAGTGGCCGCCCCGTCGAAGCGCAGATTCCAGCGGCCCGACCGGCCCGTCACGGTGATCGCCGACAAGGGGCGGACATCGATGTTCCAGTACGTCGACGGCGGCGCCTTCAGCGCGTAGACCAGTGCGGCCCGGACCACCGCCGGCTCGGCCACCGCGACGATGCTGCCGCCGTCGTCGAACGGCCGGGTGTCGAGCCAGGCGCCGACGCGGGCGATGAAGGACAGCAGGCTCTCGCCGCCGTGGGGTGTGGAGCGCGGGTCGGACAGCCAGGAGTCCACGGCCTCGGGCTCGCGGGCCATGGCCTCCCCCAGGGTGAAGCCGCGCCACCGACCCATGTCGCAGTCGCGCAGGGCGAGTTGGACCAGGGGGGCGTAGCCGAGGACGTCACCGGTGGCCCGGCTGCGGGGCGTCGGCGCGCAGTAGCGAAGCTCGGCCGCCGCCAGCGGCAGCAGCCCGGCGGCGGCGCGCTGCGCTTCTTCCCATCCCGCCTGGTCCAGCGGCCGGTCGTCCTCGAAGCGCTCCGCGAGCAGCGAGGAGCTGCGCGCGGCGGCGACGAACGTGACCCGAAGATGCATGCGCAGATCGTGGAGCGCGGGACTCCGCAGGTCAAGGGGGTTACGCAGAGTATCCGAATATTCACTGGACCATCGGCTCCCGGCCTGTGCTCCGGCTGTCCGGGCGCCACGGATTCGATCTTCTCGCCGACGCGGCCACCGCCGAACGGGCCAGGCACGCAGAGCTCGATCCACGAAACTCGGACCGCCCGGAGAGATCCCGAGGTCGGGACTCCGCCGGGTCAGGGCTCGACTCCATCCGGGGCAGCACTCGGCTCCCCCCAACGCAGGGCTCGACTCCATCCGTTCAGGGTCCGGCCCGGGTCGAGCTAGGCCCCGCCCGGCGCGGAGTTCCGCCGCGTCCGGCTCAGGTCCGCACCTCGTCGCACGCCGCTGCCAGTCTCCGTACGCCCTCCGTGATCTCCTCCGTCCCCGCCACCGCCGCGAAGCTCAACCGGATCCGGGCGGCCGGGGGTTCGGCGCTGTAGTAGGGGCGGCCGGGGGTCACGGCCACGCCCGCGCGCAGGGCGGCGGCGACGAGTGCGGACTCGTCGGTGCCGTCGGGCAGCCCGGCCCACAGGTGGTAGCCGCCGAACGGCACGTGGGGCAGGGCGAGTTCGGGGAGCCGTAGCCGCAGCGCGGCGGTCATCGTGTCGCGTCGGGCCTTCAACTCGGCTGAAACTGTGCGCAGATGACGCGGCCAGGCCGGCGAGCCGACGAGTTCGAGCGCGGCCTCCTGGAGCGGGCGTGGTACGAAGAAGGTGTCGACGACCTGGATGGCGCGCAGTCGTTCGAGCACCGGACCGCGCGCGGCCAGTGCGCTCACCCGGAAGCTCGGCGAGGTCGCCTTGGTCAGGGAACCGACGTGCACCACGACTCCGTCCGGGTCCTCGGCGGCCAGCGGACGCGGCAGCGGGCCCGCGTCCTCGTGCACCAGGCGGCGTACGAAGTCGTCCTCGACGACGAAGGCTCCGGCGTTCCGCGCGATGCGCAGCACCTCGCCCCGCCGCTCGGGCGCGAGTACGGCACCGGTCGGATTCTGGAACAGCGGCTGGCAGACGAAGACCCGGGCGCCGGTCGCCCTGAAGGCGTCGGCGAGGAGCTCCGGCTTCACCCCGTCGGGATCCACCGGGACCGGAACGGGGCGAAGACCTGCGGCGCGGGCGATGGCCAGCATGCCCGGATACGTGGGTGACTCGACCAGGACCGGAGCGCCGGGCGGCGCGAGCGCGCGCAGGGCGGTCGTCAGGGCGGACTGGCCGCCCGCGGCGACCAGCACCTCGGCGGCGCCGATGGCCCCGCCGATGCCCCGCGCGAACCACTCGCGCAGTTCAGGCAGACCCTCCATGGGCGGCCGGGACCACGCGCCGGGGCGGCGGCCCGCCCGGGCGAGGGCCGCGCCCATCGCCCGTTCCGGCTGGAGCGAGGGGTGCAGATAGCCGCCGTTGAACTCGACGACACCGGGCGGTGGCGCGGCGAGCGAGACGAGGACGCCGGACGCGTCCACCGTGCGGGGGACGACCTCGGCCGCGGCGTCCGCGCTGAGCGCGACCTCCTGCCAGGACGTGTCCCCGGTGGACGTGATGGCGGGCCGGGGCCGCGCCCGGAAGGCACCCGCGCCGGGCCGGGTGACCACGAGCCCCTCGGCGGCCAGCTGCGCCAGTGCCCGGGACACCGTCACCGGACTCACCCGGAACCGCTCGACCAGTGCCCGGCTCGACGGCAGCTTTCCACCTGGAGAGTAGCGGTTCAGTTCCTGTCGCAGCTGACCCGCCAGATCTCCCACACTGCTACGCTCTTGCATGAGAACAGAGAGTAGCGCTATCGAGCGAACCGAGATAGCGGTCAGCACCGGCACCGAAGCCACGGCCGACGCCCCGGGTCCCGCGCCGGCGGACCGCCGCTCGGGCACCCTTCAGGCGGCCCTCGGCGTCACCGCCTTCTCCCTCACCTTTCCCGCCACCGCCTGGGGCCTGGAGGGCTTCGGCCCCTGGTCGCTGGTGGCCGTGCGCTGCGTCCTCGCGGCGGCCGTCGCGGGCGGCTGCCTCCTCGCGCTGCGGGTCCCCCTGCCGGACCGGCGGCACCTGGCGGGCCTCGCCGTCGTCGCCGCCGGTGTCGTACTCGGCTTCCCGCTGCTGACGACACTCGCCCTGCGGACCTCGACCACCGCCCACGCCGCCGTGGTCGTCGGGCTGCTGCCGCTCACGACGGCGCTGTTCTCGTCACTGCGCACCGGCGCGCGGCCGTCGCGGATGTTCTGGCTGGCGGCCTGCGCGGGTGCGGCCGCGGTGATCGCGTTCACCGTGCAGCAGAGCGGTGGCGCCCTGACGGGGGCGGACGCCTACCTGTTCGGGGCGCTGCTGATCTGCGCGGCGGGCTACACCGAGGGCGGCCGGCTGGCCCGGGTGATGCCGGGCTGGCAGGTCATCGGCTGGGCCCTGGTCCTGTGCCTGCCGTTCAGCGTGCCGGGCGCGCTGGTGGCGCTGTCGTACGAGCCGGTGCGGCTGACGGCGCACAGCGTGACCGGGCTGCTGTGGGTCGCGGCCGGTTCGCAGTTCCTCGGACTGGTCGTCTGGTACCGGGGGATGGCGTCGATCGGGATCCCGAAGGCCAGCCAGTTGCAGCTGGCCCAACCGCTGCTCACACTGGTGTGGTCGGTACTGCTCCTGGGCGAGCGGCTCACCCCGGCGGCGCCCCTCACGGCGGCCGCCGTCCTCGTCTGTATCGCTCTCACCCAGCGGGCGCGGAGCTGACCCCCGCACGCACGGGCCGGGCCAACCCGCGCCCTGGGCCGTAGACTTGAGGCCACGAACCGTTACTCCCGTACAGGACGAGGAGACCGTTCAGATGCACGCAACCAAAGGCGACCAGCTGGTGCAGCACGGCAGGACCGTCGGCCGGCACGACAAGGTCGCGGAGATCACCGAGGTCATGGGAGCCGAAGGCTCTCCCCCCTACCGCGTGCGGTTCGAGGACGGTCACGAGGCTGTGTGCTCGCCTGGCCCGGACTCCGAGATCCGCCACCGGGACATGCCGCAGTAGGACGAGCGGGACGGATGCCGGCAGGCCGGCGGACTCTCAGCGCGGGGGCTTCGCCGGCTGTCGGTAGTGGTCGGCGACGACGCGTGCCATCGCGCCCGTCCGGTCCGCCCCGGCCTCCCTGGCCGCGAAGAAGACGTGACCCCGCACCTCGGGATACCTCGCGGCCAGTGCGAGGTGCCGGGAGAGTTCGGCCGGGTCCTGCCAGGCCGCGGGCTGCGCCGGGTCCCCCGCCTTGTAGAGCGCCTCACCCGCGTACAGCCGTACGCCCGTGCCCCGGGCCACCCGCGCCCACCAGGGCAGCAGCTTCGCGTAGTCGGCGGCGGCGAAGCCGATGTTCCAGTACAGCTGGGGGCAGATGTAGTCGATCCAGCGCTCCCTGACCCATTTCCTGGTGTCTGCGTACAGGTCGTCGTACGTCTCGACGCCGGCCCGGGTCGGCGAGCCGAGCGGGTCGGTCGACGCGTTGCGCCAGACCCCGAAGGGGCTGATCCCGAAGCGGACCCCGGGGCGGACCTTCTTGATGCCCGCCGCCATCTCCAGCACCAGCCGGTCGATGTTGTGGCGCCGCCAGGCGGCTCGGTCCGGGAAGCCCGCGCCGTGTTCGGCGTAGGCCGCGTCGTCGTCGAAGTCCTCGCCGGCCACCGGGTACGGGTAGAAGTAGTCGTCCCAGTGCACGCCGTCGACCGGGTACCGGCGCACCGCGTCGAGCATCGCGGCGCGGACGAACGTCCGGACCGGGGGCAGTCCGGGGTTGTAGTAGAGCTTCCCGCCGTACCGCACGACCCAGTCCGGGTGGACGCGGGCCGGGTGCGAGGGGGCGAGCCTGCCGGGGTCCGGCTGCCCCGAGACGCGGTACGGGTTGAACCAGGCGTGCAGTTCCAGGCCGCGGGCGTGGGCCTCCCGCACCGCGGTGCCCAGCGGGTCCCAGCCGGGATCCTTGCCCTGGACGCCGGTCAGGTACTGGGACCACGGCTCGTACGGCGAGGGCCACAGCGCGTCGGCGGCGGGACGGACCTGGAAGATCACGGTGTTGAGGCGCAGGCGTACCGCCGTGTCGAGACGCGCGAGCAGTTCGGCGCGCTGGCGGGCGGGGCTCAGGCCGGTGCGGGAGGGCCAGTCGCGGTGCGAGGCGGTCGCCAGCCACATGCCCCGCACGGCACGCGGGGCCGCCGACCGGCGCGGCGAGGACGGGCCCCGGGCGGCCACGGCGTCCCCCGCCGTACCGAAGCCCGACAGCGTCGCGAGCGCGGCCGCCGCGAACGCCCGCCGTGGCAGTCGGCTCATATCCGTACCCCCTACTCCGCGGAACCGTCCGGTCACGGAACGTCTCGGTGCCCAGCATGCACCACCCCGACGATCGATCATCGATACTTGGGAGTAACGTGCACGTTCGGAGCAGGGACCGAACAACGGATGACCTGCCAGGCAGTGCGGATCAGCGAAGGGGACGATGTGACCGACATCGAACGCGTCGGAGTGGTGGGCTGCGGCCAGATGGGAGCGGGCATTGCCGAGGTGTGCGCCCGCGCCGGCCTGGACGTCAAGGTCGCCGAGACCACCGGCGAAGCGCTGGAGATCGGCCGGACCCGGCTCTTCACCTCACTGTCCAAGGCGGCCGAGCGCGGAAAGATCTCCGCGGACGAGCTCAAGGCCACTCAGGACCGGCTGAGTTTCACCACGGACCTCGGCGAGTTCGCCGACCGCGACCTGGTGATCGAGGCCGTCGTCGAGAACGAGCAGGTGAAGACCGAGATCTTCCAGGTGCTCGACCAGGTGGTGACCAGGCCGGACGCGATCCTCGCCTCCAACACCTCCTCGATCCCGCTGGTGAAGCTGGCCGTCGCGACCTCGCGGCCCGACCAGGTCATCGGCATCCACTTCTTCAACCCGGCCCCGGTGCAGCAGCTCGTGGAGCTGATCCCGGCGCTGACCACCTCCGAGGGCACCATCGGCCGCGCCCAGCTGTTCGCCGAGAAGGCGCTCGGCAAGCACGCGATCCGCGCCCAGGACCGCTCGGGCTTCGTCGTCAACGCGCTGCTGATCCCGTATCTCCTGTCCGCGATCCGGATGTTCGAGTCGGGAATCGCGAGCCGCGAGGACATCGACAACGGCATGGAGATGGGCTGCGCCCACCCGATGGGCCCGCTCAAGCTGTCCGACCTGATCGGTCTCGACACGGTGGCCTCGGTCGCGTACTCGATGTACGAGGAGTACAAGGAGCCGCTGTACGCCGCTCCCCCGCTGCTCCAGCGCATGGTGGACGCGGGACGCCTCGGCCGCAAGTCGGGCTCGGGGTTCTACACGTACGGCCAGTAATAGCGGAACGCGGGCTCCGTTCAGCGGAGTTCGGGTGGGGGGGGGGGGGGGGGGGGGGGGGGGGGGGGGGGGGGGGGGGGGGGGGGGGGGGGGGGGGGGGGGGGGGGGGGGGGGGGAGGGGGGGGGGGGGG
>NZ_JBVJCT010000010.1:0-7894 GCF_055588305.1 Streptomyces sp. NPDC042002
GGCTTCGACAGCGAGCGGTACAAGAAGCGCAACACAGTCGAACGAGCCATCAACCGCCTGAAAGGCTTCCGCTCAGTCGCCACACGCTACGAGAAGCGCGCCTACATCTACCTAGGCACCGTCACCCTCGCAGCCCTCCTCATCTGGCTCCGCACATGATCCGAGAAACAGTGCCTAGTACTCCAGTGTGGCTTCGTGATCGCGTCGGTGGTGTCAGTGGCGCCCCCTACTGTGACGGGCATGGGTTATGACGTGCACATCACCAGACGTACGCCGTGGTGGGAGGACGAGGGCGAGCAGATCACGACGCAGGAGTGGGCGGCGGTGGTCGCTGCCGACCCGGAACTGGAGATGGTTCAGGTGGCCCGGGCTTCTCCGCGAGGCCAAGACGTAGTGTTGGAGTACCGACACGAGTGGCTGGCACAGATGGTCACCCACCCCGAACGGGACACTCACGGAGCCTGGTTGGACTGGCGGCGAAACGGGAGCATCGTGGTGAAGAACCCGGATGCACTTCTTCTCAAGAAGATGCGGGAGATCGCTGGGGTGCTGGGGGCGCGCGTCCAGGGCGACGACGATGAGTACCACGACGAGTGAACGCTGCCCGCCCGCAGCAGGAACGGCCACCGCGTGATCATCAGGGGTTGTATGGACTCCTGAAGATCGTGCTGTGGCCGCGGGCCACAGCGTAGACCCTGCCCGGTGGCGGGCGATGTTCGATGAGGTCATGGCCCGGATTGCGGGCAGGTTCAGGCGGGTTGAGCCCCGGGCCGCGGCACGTGCGTACCTGCTCGGGCCGCTGTCGGGCGTCGAGCGGAAAATTTGTTGGCAGTTGGCCGAGCAAGCGGGCCGTATGCGGCCCGGGCCGATGCAGCGTCTGCTGCGATACGCCCGCTGGGACACCGATGCCGTCTGCGACGACCTGCGCGCCTACGCCGCCGAACGCCTCGGCGCCGACGGCGTTCTTGTTGTCGACGAGACCGGTTTCCTGAAGAAGTGAGGTGACCCCAAGGCCGGGTGGTTAGCATTTTCGCTGGTCACGCAAGGGGAGTTGGGGTCCATGCTGTGGCGGCATAGAGGCCGGGGCCCAGTTTGTGGATGAGGCCGGTTTCGGCCCATCTGGAAAGCTGTCGATACATGGTCTCCATCGTGATGTCGCCGAAATGGGAGGCGATGTCACGGGCGCCAAAGACGGGTGGGCTCCTTCTCGAGCAGGGCCAGGATCCGGTGACGGCGGCGCTCGGCGAGGGCGGTGTGCCGGTCGTCGCGGGAGACGGCGGGGAGCTGGGGGCGGGATTCCGCAGGCTTGAGGACGTTGATGTCGAGACCAGTGATGGTGCGGCTGGTGTCGGGCCTGCCGTCCTCGTGGCGGGTGCTGTATGTGACCAGGCTCGGTAGTTGGCACCATGCGACGTTCGCAACCTGCGCTGATGCCAACCGGCTTCAGTAACCAGGGGTCCGGAATCAGCGAGATAGTTGGCACTTTGGTATAGCGCAGGTCACAAGGGGTGCCGCCATCTACTCATGAGGCTGGGCGTAGGTATGTCCGCACCGCAGCTGGTCGAGGACGAGTGCGCCGACTCCATCACCGACTCCGTTCAGTGACCGGAGGCTATCCAATCCTCCAGATGGGGAGCTTCCGTCCGGATGCTCGTATCGCTGCCGTGCCCGGTGTGGACCTGCGTGCCGGGCGGCAGGGTGAGGAGTCGGTCGCGGATCGAGCGGATGATGGTGGGAAAGTCCGAGTACGAGCGCCCAGTGGCTCCGGGACCGCCCGCGAACAGAGTGTCGCCGGTGAACACAGTGCTGAGTGTGGATGCGTACAGGCAGATCGATCCCGGTGTGTGGCCGGGGGTGTGTACCACCCGCAATTCCGTCCCCGCGACGTCGATGCACTGGTCATGGGACAGGTAGCCGTCAGGGCTGTGCTCGGGATGGGTGTGCTTCCACAGCAGTCGGTCGTCCAGGTGCAGGAGGATGGGAGCTCCGGTGGCTTCGGCGAGCGCCGGGGCTGCGTTGATCACGATCGCCTCGTGGTCGTCACCGACGATCCAGACGTTGTTCTCGACGTCCCAGAGGCCGCCGTCCAGGCTGAAGGTGCCTGAGGTTGTGAGGCGTTCGATGCGGACCCCGGTCATCAGCAGATCACCACCGAGCGGAGGACATCGCCCTTGTGCATGCGGGCGAAGGCGTCTTCGACCTGGTCCAAGGTGATCGTCTCGGTGACGAAGGAGTCGAGGTCCAGGCGGCCTTGGAGGTAGAGGTCGATGAGCATGGGGAAGTCGCGGGACGGGAGGCAGTCGCCGTACCAGGAGGACTTGAGCGTGCCGCCTCGTCCGAAGACGTCCAGTAGCGGCAGGTCGAGTTGCATGTCGGGAGTGGGGACGCCCACGAGGACGACGGTGCCGGCCAGGTCACGGGCGTAGAACGCCTGTCGGTAGGTCTCCGGCCGCCCGACGGCTTCGATGACGATGTCGGCGCCGAATCCGCTGGTCAGCTCGCGGATCGCCTCGACCGGGTCGGTGTCGCGCGCGTTCACGGTGTCCGTGGCGCCCATCGTCCGGGCTGTCTCGAGCTTGAGGTCGTCGATGTCCACGGCGATGATCTTCGCGGCGCCGGCCAGCCGGGCGCCGACGACGGCTGCGTTGCCGACGCCTCCGCAGCCGATGACAGCGACGGTGTCGCCTCGGCCTACTCCTCCTGTGTTGATCGCCGCACCGATGCCTGCCATGACCCCGCAGCCGAGCAGGCCGGCGGCGGCTGGTGAGGCGGCCGGATCGACCTTCGTGCACTGGCCGGCGGCGACGAGGGTCTTTTCGGCGAAGGCGCCAATACCGAGGGCGGGTGACAATTCGGTGCCGTCGGTGAGGGTCATCTTCTGGCGCGCGTTGCGCGTATCGAAGCAGTACTGCGGGCGTCCACGTCGGCATGCGCGACAACGGCCGCAGACCGCCCGCCAGTTCAGGACGACGAAGTCGCCCGGCACCACGTCGGTGACTCCGGTGCCGACCGACTCCACGATGCCCGCCGCCTCGTGTCCGAGAAGGAACGGGAAGTCGTCGTTGATGCCGCCTTCTCGGTAGTGCAGGTCGGTGTGGCAGACGCCGCAGGCCTGCACTTTTACCACCGCCTCGCCCGGCCCTGGATCGGGCACGACGATCGTCTCGACGCGCACCGGCTCGCCTTTGGCGCGGGCGACGACGCCGCGTACGTGCTGAGGCATGGATGGATCCTCTCGACTGTCTGTATGGAAAGTGAGGCTCGGGTTTCCGACGGACGGTGGTCAGCTCGCGGGACGCACGCGTACGGGGAGCGCTGCGAAGGAGCGCAGGGTGTTGTTGAGATGCCGGCGCGGTTCGCCTGCGAGCTCGATACGTTCCACCCGTCGGGCCAGGGCGGTGAGGAGTGCCTCGGCTTCCAGGCGGGCCACGTGCTGGCCTACGCATTGGTGGATGCCCATGCCGAAGCCGACGTGTCCGGATGGATCGCGGGTGAGGTCGTAGCGGTCCGGGTCGTTCCAGCGGGCCGGGTCGCGGTTCGCCGCGCCGAGGAACATGAGGATCTTGGATCCCTCGGGGATGAGGGATCCTGCGATCGCGACGTCGGTCGTGGCGGTGCGGAAGAAGGTCTGGACGGGTGACTGCCAGCGCACTGCCTCATCGAATGCCACGCGGGCCAGGTCGGGGCGTTCGCGGAGCCGCTGCCATTCGCCGGGGTGGCCGGCGAGGGCGTAGAGGGTGGCGGCCAGGCCATGCACTGTGGTGTCGACGCCGGCGGTGAGAAGGGAGCGTACGACCAGCGGTGCCTGCTCGTGGGTGAGGTCGCCGCGGTCGGCAGCGGCCCAGATACGGGCGCCGAATCCGTCATCGGTGAGGGCTTGGCGGGCGCACTGGGCGTTCACCCAGGCGGACAGGTCGGCGGCCCTGGCAGCGTCTGCCTGCACGAGGGCGTTGACGGGGCCGAAGGCATTAAAAGCCATGTTGCTGTAGGGCAGGAGGTTGTCGCGGCCGTCGGGTCCCAGTCCCACAGCGTCTGGGAAGACGCGCAGCGGGAATGCTTTGGCCAAGGCTTCGAACGCGTCGAAGTCGGTTCCCTGGGTGGCCAGGACGGTGTCGACCAGGTCGTCGGCTATCGGCTGCCATGCCGCACGCAGTCGGCGCAGTGCTGGTGGGGCGAGTATCTCGCGCAGGACGCGGCGCGGTGCGTCGTGGTGCGGCGGGTCGGCCTCCAGCAGCAGGCTCGGAGGCCGCCAGGGCTTCGAATGGCGGAAGTTGGCCAGTCCCACGCCGGCGGCGGACTGGAATGTCTGCCAGTCGACGAGGGCCGCGTGCACGTCGCGGTATCGGGCGAGCGCGTAGACGTCGTAGCGGGACAGCCGCACGACGGGACCTGCTTCCCGAAGGGTGTGGTGCAGGGGTTCGGGCGTCGTGAGGTGTTCGGTGGCGAACGGGTCGGCGTCGCTCGTGGGCGGTTCGACGGCAACGGCGGGTGCTTCGGACATGGCGGCTCCAGCGAAGTGCGGCTCGGGAAGGGGCGGGTCTTGGCTCAGAGATCCAGGACCAGGCGGGCCGAACGGGAACGTGAAACGCAGGGCAGCATGCAGTCGTTGGCGGCGCGTTCGTGTTCGGCCAGCACCGAGTCCCGGTGGTCCGGGGTACCTTCCACGACCGGGGTGAGGCAGGTGCCACAGGTGCCGTGCTCACAGGAGGACAGCACGTCGGCACCTGCCTGCCGAACGGCTTGAAGGACGGTGACGTCGGGGGTGATGGTCACTGTCCGCCCGCTGCGGCACAGTTCCACCTCGAAGGGTCCGCGGTGCACCGGCTCTGTCAGGGCCTTGGCTGTGAATCGCTCGGTCCGCAGGCTGTACGGCGGCCACTGGGAAGATGCTGCCTCGACAGCGGCGAGCAAAGGACCCGGTCCGCAGCAGTACACCTTGGTTCCCGCGTCTGGTTCGCTCAGCCAGGCCTCCAGGTCGAGCAGGCCGACCTCGTCCTGGGGGCTGATGTGTACGCGATCGCCGTAGGAGGCTGTGAGTTCCTCGAGGAAGGCCATGGAGACCCGGCTGCGGCCTCCGTACAGCAGCTGCCAGTCGGCTCCGGTCACGTCGGCTTGATGCATCATCGGCAGCAGCGGGGTGATGCCGATGCCGCCCGCGATGAACAGGTACCGCTCGGCAGGCGCCAGGGGGAAGTGGTTGCGCGGACCTCCGACCTCCACGAGGTTCCCGGGCATGAGCTGATCATGGACGTAGGCGGAGCCGCCCCTGCCAGGGGCTTCGCGAAGGACAGCGATGCGGTAGGTGTACGGGTCCCATCGGTCGCCGCACAGGGAGTACTGGCGAGTCACTCCGCTCGGCAGGATGAGGTCGATGTGCGAGCCGGGCGTCCAGTCCGGCAGCCGTGTGCCGTCGGGATGCGCGAGGGTGAGTGACACGACGCCGTCGGCGACAGGGTCCTTGTCCTGCACCTGCAACGTCACGGTGGAGAGGTTCTGCTGCAGCGGAGCGGTGGGCAGCAGGTTGTGTACGACCACGTTGTCGCCTCCCGTCTGTGGAATGCAGGAAGCATGCGCGCGGGCACCGTCGGACCGCGACGGCATTCTCATTCAGCGAGAGACCGACTTCGCGGAGATGTCATGCGGCTGTCGCATCGCCGTCACATGCCTATGGACTGTCCTGTGTCCCGCGTCCGGCCAGCGCGCGGGAGATGCCCCGGGCGGCGGTCCGTACGACGGGGACCACGGCCTGGGCGCCGGCCTCATTGGGCACGATGACCGACAGCGCCGCGATCACCGTGCCGTCCGCACCGCGGACGGGCGCGGCTACGCCCAGGGCCTCCGCGTGGACGTAGCCGGGGCAGTACGCATAACCCTGCTGCCGGATCTCGGCCAAGGTCGCGCGCAGTTGTGCCGGTGTGGCCGGTGTGGCCGGTGTGTACGCGGTCAGCGGGCTGTCCAGGATCCTTTGCTTGAGGTCACTGGGGCCGTGGGCGAGGAGCACCAGACCGCTGGAGGAGGCGTACAGAGGAAGCCGCCCTGCGATCCGGGTGTAGTTGATCACCGCCTGTGGTGCCGAGAGCCGTTCGAGGAAGAGCACGTCGTCGCCGTCGAGGACGCCGATCTGCACGTGGTGGCCGACGACGTCGTGGACGCCTTCCATGAACGGCATTGCGTGATCACGCAGGGAGAGGGTGGGGGAAGCGCGGGTTACCAGCTCCCACAGCCGCACGCCGATGCGTACTTTGCGGTCGGAGTCCCGGCTCAGGAAACCGTGCGCCACGAGCTCGGCCACGAGGCGAGAGACCGTGGCCACGTGCAGGCCGGTTCGACGGGCGATCTCGGAGACCGTCAGCGCCGGCTCGTCCTGGCTGAACGCTTCGAGAATGCGGGCTGCCCTGGACAGCACCGACTCCTGATGGGGTGTGTGCATGGCGAACCGTTCTGCTGGTCTCCCAGCCGGGGGCGGTGTCCGTCTCTGCGTCTACTCGTACGCACGGTCCATGGCAGCCAGTGCGTGAGCGATGTCCGTGGTGCCTGCGAAGAGGGCACGCACCTGCTCGAAGTGTGTCTGCTGCACCTCTGAGTTGGGCCATCGCTGATCCATGAACGGTACCGTCGTTCCGTCCTTCTGCCGCCGTGCCACCTCCGCGACGGCGGGATCGACGGAGAAGGAGTTGCTGGGCAGCGCGGGCAGCGTCGCTCCGGACCGGTTGTACAGGTTCTGGCCCCGTACTGATCCCAGGAAGTCCACGAACGCAAGTGCCGCTTTGCGGTGGGGGGCCTTGGCGTTGAGCCCGTAGGCAGCGGAGACGGCGCCGGGCATCCGGGTTTCGTTCGGCTGATCCGTGGCCGGCAGGGCCGTCATCCGGAAGTGCATTCCTGGGGCCGCGGCACGCAGAGCGGCGAGAGTGCCGGCGACCTGGACCACTCCCACTGCTCGCCCGTCGGCCACTTGGTCGAGGGCGTCCTCGTAACTGGTTTTGAGCGGAGCAGTGCTGAAGCAGCCACGATCGCGCATCTCCAGGTACTTGGTCATGGCTTGGCGCCATCCCGACCGGGCGAAGCTCTCCTTGCCGGACTCCATCTGCGTGTCGAAGCCGGGGTCGTGGGCGTACACCGTGGTGGCGACCAGTGCGTAGTCGACGAGCTGGGTGACCCACGGGGTCTGGTTGCCCAGCGCGAAGAGCACCTTCCCGTGCCGGCGGGCGGTGTCGCACAGGGCGAGGAGGGCGCTGTAGGTGGTGGGCCGGGTTCCGCCGATGGCCTTGAGCGTTTCCGCCGAGTAGATCGCGCCGACAGCACTGAAGGTGACGGGTACCAGGTACGTACCGACGCCGCCGTCGGTGACCGGCCGCATGCTGTCCGGTATCCGGCCGGCGAAGAAGCGCAGGCTGAGTGCTTCCAGGAAGTCGTCCTCTTTCAAGGCCAGGACGGAGGCAGGGTTGCCGCTGCCGGGCCAGACGGTGAAGACGTCCGGCGCCTTGCCTGCCCGAAGCTGCTGCGGAAGCTCCTTCTGCAGGGTGTTGGTGTCGGCGTAACTGACGATGACGTGGATGCCGGGACGGACTCGGTGGAAGGCCGCGACGACGGCCTGCATCGAAGCCTTGTCGGTGATGTTGGCCCTGACGGACACCTCGGTGTCCGAGGTGTCACTGCCGGCTCCGATGACGGAGCAGCTGGTCAGAAGCGTCATGCTCAACGCCAGGGATGCGGCGAAGCGAAGGGGTCTCGGTCTGCGGGACACTGGCGGGCTCCATGCGGTGGTGGAGGCGGAGGTTCGACGAGCCGGACGGGAATGGCTGAGGCGGGGGGGGGGGGGGGGGGGGGGGGGGAGGGGGGGGGGGGTGGGGGGGGGTGGGGGGGGGGGGGAGGAGCGGGGGGGGCGAAGTCGGAG
>NZ_JBVJCT010000010.1:7904-78203 GCF_055588305.1 Streptomyces sp. NPDC042002
CTTTTTCTTTTTCCTGGTGTTTGGGGGTTTTTTTTTTGTTTTTGTGTTTTTTTCACGCCTTTTTTTTTTTGGGGGGGGGGGGGGGGGGGCCCGCCCGGGGGGGGGGGGGGGGCCCCCCCCCCCCCCCCCCGGCTGGGATTGCGGTCAGCTGATGGGAACGGCTCGCTGCGCGGTCAGGTCACGGGAACTGTGCGCCGTGGCAAAGGTGTACCTGCCGGGGACAAGTGCCCAGGCGCCTGCCTTCCAGATGGTGAGGTTGTCCATGGGAATGGTGACCGTGAGCCGCTGGGAGCCCGCGGGGGCCAGGGTGAGTTTGCGGAACGCGACGAGCCGCTGCGGCTCGGCGGCGGCGGCGCTCGGCAGGGTGGCGTAGAACTGCACGAGTTCCGTGCCCTTGCGTGAGCTGGTGTTGGTGACGGTCACGCCCACCGTCACTGTCTTGGCGCTCTTGTCGTATGCGGCTTCGAGAGAGCCGTGGGCGAAGGTGGCGTACGACAGGCCGTGGCCGAAGGGGAAGCGCGGCTGCTGCCCCTTGCTGTCGTAGTAGCGGTAGCCGATGGAGATGCCCTCGTCGTAGGAGACGGCTCCGTTGCTGCCGGGGTAGGTCGCGGGTGTGGTGCCCGGCCCCTGGGTGGCGTCGGCGGGGAAGGTGACGGGCAGGCGGCCGGAAGGGTCGCTGTCTCCGAAGAGGACAGCGGCCAGCGCCGTGCCCATGCCGCGACCCCCGTACCAGGCTTGGAGCACGGCCTCGACGTCGCCGAGCCAGGGCATCGTTACGGGACCGTCGGTGTTGAGGACGACGGTGGTGCGTGGGTTGACCGCTGCCACGGCGGCGATGAGCTGTTCCTGATCACCAGGCAGACCGAGTGCCAGGTGATCCATGTCCTCGCCGGCGACCCGGTTGACGAAGACGATGGCGGCGTCCGCGGCACGCGCCGCGTCGACAGCGGCGGGGATCAGGGATTCGGGCTGCCATCCGAGGGTGAGCCCGCAGGTTCCGGGGTCGGTGGTCGCGTTGGTGTAGGTCACCTCGATGGTGACGGCCTTTCCGGCGGTCAGCGCGGTGGCGCCCTGGAGGGGGTAGTCGTAGGGGCCGAGGAAGAATCGGCGACTGTGCCGGGTGCCGGTGGCGACCGTGGTGCCGTTGACCTTCAAGGTGGCGGTTCCGGCGGCGAGCAGGGAGAACCGGTGCAGGCCCGTGGTCGTCGGCACCAGGGTGCCGGTCCATTTCGCCGACCACACGTCGGGCAGGTTGTCCACGGGAGCAGCGGTGAAGTCGACGGTGGCGTCGGTGCGAGTGGTGAGCGGGGTGCCGGAGGCCTCTGCGCCTGAGTAGTAGGTGGCGGACAGGCCTGGGGTCCCGGCGCCGCTGCGCAGCACGGTGGAGGGAACCGCAGTCAGGGGAAGATCTCCCTTGGTGCCCTGTGCGTGCGTGACCGTGACGCCGCTGCCGGCGCGGGCGCGGATGGCGTTCAGGGGCGTCGTCCATGTACCCGGGTCGACGTAGGTGGAGCCGCCCACGCCGGTGAGGACGTCGGTGCCGGCCGGGCCGATGACGGCCAGGGATTTCAGGGTGGCCGGCAGAGGGAGTGCTGCGGAGCGGTTGGCCAGAAGCACCAGGGAGGCGACGGCGGTCTCATGGGCGAGGTCCTGGTGGGCCTGGGTGCTGACGTCGGCCGCCGGAGTGGGTACAGGATGGTCGAAGAGACCGTTCGCGTACATCGTGACGAGGATGCGTCGGGCTGCGTCGTCGAGCCGGGTGCTCGGTATCGCACCGCCCGTGAGTGCTCCGGCGGGGATCTTGACTGCGTAGGGTCCGAGCCCGGCGAGGTCCATGCCGGCTCGCGCGGCGGCGACCTGGTCGTCACCCGCCCAGAAGTCCGGCACGGTGTAGCCCTGCAGTCCGATGGTCTTCTTCACGTCGTCGAAGAAGGCGGGGCTCTGTGTCGCGAAGGTCCCGTTGATCTTGGGGTAGGCCATCATGACCGAAGTGGTCGGGACGGCTGTGACAACGCGGCGGAACGGCGCTTCGTACAGTTCGTGCAGCGCACGGTCGGAGACCTTGGTGTCTGTGGAGAAGCGGTTGGTCTCCTGCGTGTAGGCGGCAAAGTGCTTGACCGTGGCTGCGACGTTCTGGCTCTGTATGCCGGTGGTGAGAGCCGCGCCCAACTGGCCGGCGAGCAACGGGTCCTCGCCCATGCCTTCGGACTGTCGGCCGGAATGCCAGGTCCGGGTGAGATCGACGGTGGGGCCGAGGAGGTTGTTGTAACCCTTGGCACGGCCCTCCGCGCCGATCGCGCGGCCTATACGTGCCGCCAGGTTCTCGTCGAACGTCGCCGCCTGCGCGACCGGAACCGGGAATGCGGTCACGCCTTGCTCGCCGCGCAGACCGGCCGAGGCGTCCACCATGGTCAGAGCCGGTATACCCAGGTGAGCGACGGTCGCGAAGTCGCACCGGACGAGCGCTTCCTTCTCAGCCGCTGTCATACGGCCGAGCATCGCGTCCGCCTGATCCTGCGGTGCCTCGGACCGTGCGGCGGCTGCCGCTTCGGTCATCAGGGGAGCCATGCTCAGGCTCATTGCGGTGAGGGTGGCGGCAGACAGAAATGATCTTCTTTTCACGGCGGCTCTCCGAAAGGGGGGCGGATCTACGCTTATGGAAAAAGGGGCCGGCCGAGGGGTCAGGTTCACGGCCGGCCCCGACTCGGGGAGGGAAACGGATCCCTGCGGTGTTCCCGGACTCACCTGCTTGCCTACCGAGTCCCGCGGCAGCAGAAGCAGTGAGGGAATGGAGATTTCCATGCGGCGTACGCTTGTTGAACGGAAAAACTAGAGGACCCACCCAGCAGGGTCAACCCTTTCGGCAGCCATGCAACAAAAGGCCGTTGACCAGCCAGTTTGATACTCACATTGAAAAGTGTGCGTGAAATTTCAATTGAAACCAGCAGGCAGCGTGACTGACTATAAACCGTATCGATAGGCGTCATCGACAGGACGAATGGCAAAGCCGCAGAGGATGCCGAAAACAAACAGTCCGGCGCCGTGATCAGCGCCGGACTGTTTGGAATCGGTGAATGTTTCTCAGGCTGATTTCTCCAGGAGTTCCCAGGAGTCGAGCTCATGCTCCCCCGGCTCCACATGGACCGGCGGACACCCTGGGAGCCGCACGACGCCGGAGCAGCCGTCGGGCACGACGACATGGATGCGCATCCGGCCGTCGGCGGTTGTCTCCCACGACGACTCGGCTGCGCCGTAGGGCGTTTCGTGGCGTGTCCGTGCCCAGGTGATGCCGCCGCCGGGCCGGGGCTGGAAGACAAGCTGCCGATAGCCGGGCATGGACTCGGCCATGCCTCCGACGACGCGGTGCAGCCAGTCGGCGACGGCTCCGAGAGCGTAGTGGTTGAAGGAGGTCATACCGCCGGGATTGAGGGTGCCGTCGGGGCGAAGGCTGTCCCACCGCTCCCAGATGGTGGTTGCCCCTTGCGTGACCGGATAGAGCCAGGAAGGACATTCGGTCTGGGTCAGCAGGCGGTAGGCGACGTCCAGGTGGCCGGTGTCGGTGAGGGCGTCACAGATCACCGGAGTCCCGACGAATCCTGTGGCGATACGGGCTTCGTCGGCGAGGACCAATTCGGCCAACCGGTCGCCGGCTGCGCGTCGTTGCGGCTCGGTGAGGAGGTCGAAGGCGATACCGAGTGCGTAGGCGGTGGGGCTGTCGCTGGTCATGCGGCCGACGGGCAGTACGTACCGGCGGCGGAAGGCGGCCGCCACCTCTGCGGCCAGTGCGGCGTACTGCGCGGCGTCCTGTTCCATGCCCAGTTCGGCCGCGGCCAGGGACAGGTGACGGGCGGAATACGCGAAGTAGCCCGTGGCCACCAGGTAGCGGTCGGTGCAGCCGGCAGCCGGGTCATCCGGCGGGGCGGCGGGGTCGAGCCAGTCACCCAGCTGGAATCCGGTGTCCCAGAGGCGATCGGGGCCGGCGAGCCGTTCGACGAGGTCCACCCACGCCTTGGCCATGGCGTAGTTGCGGCGCAGGATCTGCAGGTCGCCGAAGCGCCGGTACAGGGTCCAGGGGGTGAGCGTGGCGACGTCTCCCCAGGCGGCACCGGGCTGGATCGGCGTCCACATCGGTTTGCCGGGGATGACGGGCACGTACCAGGGGATGGTGCCGTCGGGAAGCTGCTCGAGCCCGACATCGGTGAGCCAGGAGTCCAGCATGCCGGCGCAGTCGTAGAGGAAGCTCGCGGTCGGGGCGAAGACCTGAAGGTCGCCCGTCCAGCCGAGGCGTTCGTCGCGCTGGGGACAGTCGGTGGGGATGTCGACGAAGTTGCCGCGCATGCTCCATACGACATTTTCGTGGAGCCGGTTGATCAGCGGGTCGCTGCACTCGAACCAGCCCGTACGTCGCATGTCTGTGTGATAGACACGGGCCGTCACCGACTCCTGCGTCAACTCCCCTGGCCAGCCGCTGATTTCGGCGTAGCGGAAGCCGTGCAGGGTGAACCGGGGCTCCCACGTGTACGGACCACGTCCGGACAGAATCAGGGTGTCGGTGGAGTACGCCTCGCGCAGGGGTTGGGTGGCCAGTTCTCCGTCCTGGAGCACTTCGGCGTGTCGGACGGTGATGGTGGTGCCGACGGGGCCGTCTGCGGTGAGGCGGAGCCGGCCGACGAGGTTCTGGCCGAAGTCGAGGAGGTGACGGCCGTCGGCCGTTCGCGTGATGGCGACAGGGGCCATCTCCTGGGTGCAGCGCACGGGCGGGCCCTGGGGGGCGACGAGTGTGCGCGGGTTCCGGTTGCCGAGCCGAACGGGGGTCCATTCTGTGTGCTGCTCAGGCGTGCGGGTCGCCCAATAGGGGTCGTCGAGTCGGGCGTCGAAGTGCTCGCCTTCGTAGAGGCCACTACTGGCGATGGGCCCCGTGGCCGCCGTCCAGGTGGCGTCCGTGGCGATGACCGCGGTGGTGCCGTCGTCGTAGGTCACTTCCAGCTGGGCGATGAGGGCTTGGTCGGTGCCGTAGATGTTGCGGGTGCCGCCGTCGAATCCGTACTTGCCGCGGTACCAGCCGTCGCCGAGCCAGGCACCGATGACGTTGGTGCCTGTGGCAAGGTGGGCGGTGACGTCATGGGTGCGGTAGCGCAGGCGGTGGGGGTAGACCGTCCAGCCCGGGGCGAGAATCTCGCTGCCCACGCGGAGTCCGTTGATCTCCACCTCGTACAGGCCGTGAGCGGTGACGTAGAGGCGGGCTCGGGTGATCGGGCGATCCAGGTCGAAGTCTTTGCGTACCCGGGCCGGTTGGCGTTCGGCGGCCGGATCCTCGGTCCATCCGCCGCCGACCGGTATCGCACTCCAGTCCGCCGGGTCGAGCAGCCCGGCTTCCACCACGCTGGGCTCGCTCCATGCGGAAGGAGCCGCGGCTCCGGCTGTCCAGACCCGGACTCGGACGGTCACGCTCTCGCGTGAGGCCAGCGGTTCACCGGGCCAGGGCACCAGTAGCTGGTCGCTTCCTTCGATCCGGCCGGTGCTGTGCTCACGGCCGGAACGTTCGAGCCGGACCTCGTAGGCCTGCTGGCTGCCGGTGCCGGGGGGAAGCTTCCAGGTCAGCCGTGGGGTGGCCGTACCGATACCGAGGCCGTCCGGGAGGTGTTCGAAGGAGACCGGGACGGGTTGGGGGGTCGACAAGGGGAACCTTTCTTCACGTGCGGGAGCGGTTGGGCTTCGGAGGTTCAGCCCTTGAGCGCTCCGGAAGTGAGGCCCTTCATGACCTTCTGGTTGAGGAAGAGGTAGATCAGGAGGGTGCCGAAGACGTTGAGGCAGACGGCGGCGAACAGGGGGCCGTACTGGGTGGCGCCGAAGTCGCCGGTGAAGTTGAGCAGGCCGACCTGGACGGTGCGCAGGTCCTGGCTGTTGGTGAAGGTGAGGGCGATCAGCAGGTCGTTCCAGATGAAGAAGAACTCGACCAGGCCGACCGTCAGGAGCGCGTTGCGGACCATCGGGACACTGATGGTCCAGAAGGAGCGCAGGATCCCGGCGCCGTCGATCGTGGCGGCCTCGAAGAGTTCACGGGGGACGGACTTGTAGTAGGTGGCCATCATGAAGACGGTCAGCGGCAGGCCTGTGCCGGTATAGGTGAGGATCAGCGGCCACAGCGTGCCGGACAGACCGGTCTGGAAGTACACCGTGAACAGGGGAAGCAGGATCATCTGCGGCGGCACCATCATGCCGGCCAGAAAGACCAGCAAGGTCAGGTTGCGGCCCTTCCACACCATGACCTGGAGCGCGAAACCGGCTGCCGCTCCCAGCAGCAGGATCAGGGCAAGCGCCGGGACGACGGCGAGCAGGCTGTTGCGGACGTACAAGCCGATGTGGCCGGTGGTCCACGCTTCGGTGTAGTTGCCCCACTCCCACGTGGTGGGCAGGCTCCAGGTCGAGTGGCTGAGGTAGTCGCTGTTGGACTTCAGTGAGGTCAGGAACATCCAGACGAGCGGGTAGATCTCGACGACCAGCAGCAGGGTGACGACGATCTTCACCCACACCTTGCTGACCCGGACGCGCCGCCGGGAACGGGACCGTCCGGAAGCAGCGGACGATCCGCGGCTCGCCTGATGGGCGGTGGCCTTCACAGGGGTGTCGATGGCCATGGTTGTCAGCCTTCCGTGAGGTCGCGCCGTGAGACGCGGAAGACGACCAGGCTCACCAGCAGGCACACCACGGTGAGCAGCACGGCGATGGTGCTGCCGTAGCCGTAGTCGCCGTAGGTGAACGACGTCTGGAACATGTACAGGGTCAGTGGTGTGGTGTCGTTGCCCGGGCCGCCGTTGGTGAGCGCGACGATGGAGTCGAAGGCCTTCAGCGTGCCGTTGATACTGAAGATCAGAGAGGACATGAGCACGGGCAGGGACAGCGGCAGCACGATGTGGCGCACCAGTCGCAGGCCTGTCGCTCCGTCGAGGCGCGCGGACTCCAGGACTTCCTCAGGGATGTCGACGAGACCGGCGAAGAGCAGGACGGCGTAGAAGCCCATGGAGCGCCAGATGTCCATGACGACGAGGACCCAGAAGGCGCTCGAAGAGCTGCCGAAGAAGTCGATGGAGTCGATGCCCACCGCGTTCAGCAGTGAGTTGACTGGGCCGGTCTGCGGGGCGACCTGGAAGAACTTCTGGAAGAGCAGGCCGACGGCGACCGTGGGCAGTACTACGGGGAAGAACACGAGGGTTCGCACGAGCGCGGAGGCGCGCTTGAGGAAGAAGACGTAGAGCAGGGCCAGGAGGTAGCCCGCGACCACCTGGCCGGCGGTGACGACGACGGCGTACTTGAGGGTGAACCACAGGGCGTGGCGGACGGCCGGATCATCGAGAAGGCGGGAGAAGTTGGCGACGCCGTTGCCGGTGAAGCCGTCGATGGAGTTGCCCTTGGTGAAGGAGTAGCCGAGCGACCACACCATCGGGACGAGCATGATCAGGGAATAGACGACGAGTGCGGGACCGAGCAGGATCGCGATGGCCCTGCGGTCACCGAGTACGCGGTGCATGAGTGGTATCCACTTCGATGACGATGAGGAGTTGTGCCGAGCAGGCGCCGGGGCGGCGCGGGGAAGGCGCGTGCGGCGTCAGGCACGCCGCCCCGGTCGGCTCACTGAGCGGACAGCGCGTCCTGGACGGTCTGCATGAACTGCTCGGGGCTCACGCTTCCGCTGACCAGGCCCGCGGCGTTGGTCTGGCTGATCGTGGTGGCCTTGGTGCCGAACAGGGCCTCGAACCACAGGACGTTCTGCTTGGAGGCACTGATGGTGTCGCGCACCTGGGTAGTGACCTCGTTGGCGTCGGTGACCGGGGTGTTGACCTTGAAACCGGAGATCGAGCCGTGGTCCTTGAGCGCCTTGCTGCCGTAGTTCTTGGCGATGCAGGAGACCCAGGCGCCGGTGTTCTTGTCGAAGGACTTGGCGCCCAGGGTGATGCCGAGGCCGACGTTGGACGGGTACTGGTCGATGGAGCCCTTGCCGCCGGAGACGGCCGGGAAGGGCATGAAGCCGACGTTGTCCGCGCCGATCTTGTCCTGCTTGGCGTCCGAGATGTTCGCCAGTGCCCAGCTGCCCATGTAGAGCATGGCGGCCTTGCCGGTGAGGAACTGGTTCATGGCGGTGTCGTAGTCGATGGAGCCGACGCCCTTGCCGAAGTAGCCCTTCTTGCCGAGGGCGGCGATCTCGGTGGCGGCCTTGACGTACTGCGGGTCGGTCAGCTTCGCCTTGCCGTCGGCGACGTCCTTGAGCGCGTCCGGGCCGAGGCTGCGGTAGAGGTAGCCGCTGAGGAGACGGGTGAGCGGCCAGCCCTGCTGACCGGAGGCGGAGAAGGGCTGGATGCCCTTGGCCTGGAGCTTGGCCGCTGAAGCGACCAGCTCGTCCCAAGTGCCGGGGACCTTCAGGCCGTTGGCCTCGAAGATCTTCTTGTTGTAGAAGACGCCCTCGATGTTGTACTCGTACGGCAGGACCTCCAGCTTGCCGCCGTACAGTGCCTTGATCGTCGACACGGCGGCCGGCTCCAGCTGGTCGTCGACTCCCAGCTCCTTCAGCTTGGCTTCCAGGTCGGCGATCTTCCCCGACTTGGCGAGCTTCTGGGTGAGCGCGGGGGCGTTGCCCGCGGCGAACTGCACCGGCAGGGCGCCCTGCCCGGCGAGCAGTTGCAGCTTCTGGTCGAGGCTCGCCTGGGGAACGGTCTCCACCTTCAGGGGCAGCGCGTCGTTCGCGGACTTGCACGAGCCCTCGGAGAGGCTGGTCAGGGCCGTCTTGACGGTGGTGTTCTCGGTGACGCTGAGGTAGCTGAAGTTCTTCGGCGCCGCCGCGGTACCGCTCCCGCTGCCGCCGCAGGCGGTGGCGAGCAGGGCCATTGAGGCCGCGCCGGCCGTGAACAGACCCAGACGTGTGCGCCGAGCGCGGAACGTGCGAAGGGACACGGGTGACTCCCAGGGGTTGGAGAAGAAGCGAGATGTGAGGCGGAAGGACGGCGCCGAGAGCGACAGGCGGCCGCGCCACGCTGGAGTTCGTAAAACGTTCTCCATGTCGAGTGGGCAACACCCTGCACCCGTCGCCCTACTCCGTCAAGACACGGAGCTGTAACACCAGGGATTTCAACCAGAGACTTGACGCTGGGCGTGTGACATCCTGTAAACCGTTACACCAACGACCACGAGAACCGGAGTGCGGGCGATGGACGGCGCTGCAGAACCCAGGCAGAACAAGCGCGTGACGATCACCGATGTCGCCCGGCACGCAGGCGTGTCCATTGCGGCCGTGTCCAAGGTGCTCAACAACGCCTACGGGGTGAGCCCTGCCATGCACGAGAAGGTGCAGGCCGCGATCACCGCACTCGACTACCGCCCGCACGCCGCCGCCCGTGGCATGCGCGGGCGGACCTACACCATCGGCGTCCTGCTGGACAACGTCCGCAACGCCTTCTTCGCCGACATCCTGGACGGCATCCGGGACGAGCTGCGCAGCTCCGATTACACCGTGCTGATCGGAGCGGCCGGGTTCGACGCGCAGGACCAGGCCCGCACCATCCGTTCCATGGTGGACCGCCAGATGGACGGCCTGGTCCTCATCGCGCCGAGCACGCCCCGCCCGGAGGTCCTCGCCACCGCTGCGTCGACGCCCACGGTCGTGATCGGCCACGACGACGCCGCGGACAGCCATGATTCGGTCGTCGACGCCGACGATGTCGGCGCCGGCCTGGTGGTGGACCACCTGGTCTCCCTCGGCCACCGCGACATCGCCCTTGTCTCGGCGCCTGGAGCCAGGACGGGCCGGTGGAAGAGAACACCCGAGATCGTGCTCGCCTCCGGCTACATGGAGGCCATGCAACGGCACGGCCTCGCTGACCACGCCCAGGTGCACCATGGCGCGTACTCCGACGATGGTGGTTTCAAAGCCGGTATGACCTTGTTGACCGCGGAACGCGCACCCACGGCCATCATGACCGGCGCTGATGTCGCGGCCCTGGGCATCTACCGCGCCGCCCACGAACTCGGCCTGCGCATCCCCGACGATCTCTCCCTCGTCGGCTACAACAACACGGCCCTCGCGGCCCTGGCCCCGGTCCAGCTGACCAGCGTCGACCAGGCCGGACACACCATGGGCTCGACAGCCGCGCGCCTTCTCATCGAGAGAGTCGAAGGCCGCCGCGACCGGGCGATCCGCACCACCATGACTCCGCGCCTGGTCGTGCGGAAGAGCACGGCAACGCCAGGAGGCCGGTAGACCGTGGAACGGACGATGCCCACCGTGCCCGTGGTCCGGCGCGAGCCACCGCGCCACCACACAGCAGCCGCCCGGGAAGCCAGAGCCCGGCGCAGAGTGGGCATCAAGGACGTGGCGCGGGAAGCCAGCGTCTCGCTCGGCACGGTGTCCAACGTCCTCAACCGCCCCGACATCGTCGCCGCGCCGACCCGGCAGCGGGTCCTGGACGTCATCGACGCCCTGGGATACGTACGTTCGGACGGCGCGCGCCAGTTGCGCGGCTTCGCTTCCCGGCTCGTGGCCGTCTTGGTCCTCGACCTGGCCAATCCCTTCTTCACCGCGCTGGCCGCCGGCGTGGAACAGGCCGCGCTCGAGGCCGACCTCGGGGTCATGGTGTGCACGGCCGGCCGAGGACCGGCCGACGAGGCCCGCCACCTTTCGCTGATCACCTCGCACCAGGTCCGCGGCGCCGTCCTGGCCTCCGGAGACGGCACGGGGCGCAGGGTGGCGGGCTTCCGCCGCAACGGGGTGCCGTTCGTCATCGCGGACCAGAACGCCCCTCAGCCGGGGGCCTGTTCGGTCGGCATCGACGACGTCGCGGGAGGACAGGCCGCCGTGCGCCACCTGATCCAGCAGGGACACCGGTCGATCGGCTACGTCAGCGGACCCGACTGTCTCCAGCAGGTTCGGGACCGGCGCCGGGGAGCGGCCATCGCGGTCAACCTGGCCGGACTTCCGGCGGAGTCGCTTCGGGACCTGCCGTGCCCGGCGCTCACCGTGGGCGCCGGCAGGGACGCCGGGCACAGGATCCTCGGCCTCAGAAAGCGCCCCACCGCCGTCTTCTGCGCCAACGACCTGCTTGCACTCGGCGTGATGCAGGCGCTGTACGAGGCCGGCCTGCGAGTGCCGGAAGACATCGGAGTGGTGGGATACGACGACATCGAATTCGCCGCGTCCGCCGTCGTTCCGCTCACTTCGGTACGACGCCCCGCTCTCACATTGGGCCGCGAGGCAGGCCGACTGCTCCTCGAAGACACGGCCGAAGCCGCCACGCACGAACACACCCACGTGGTGCTGCAGCCGGAACTGGTCGTGCGCCGGTCGACCATGCGGACGCCGGCGCGGTGACCCAAGTGAGTCAGATGCTTTCGGGAACATGCTGGGGCAGCGTCTTCGGTGATCGGCGGGTCAGGGGAAGCAGCGCGGCCGAGACCAGCATCGTGAGCAGGCCGAGCAGCACGACGGCCGAGGCCAGCGTGCCCAGCATGCCCTTGGCGGCCAGCAGGGCGAGCGGGCAGGCGAATTCACCCAGGAAGAAGGCCGCCGTCCACAGCCCGGTGCCACGCCCGCGGTCGGCGAAATCGAGCCGGGACAGCGCCAGCGTCAGCAGGGAGGGAAGAAGCAGCCCCGTACCGACGCAGTTGACGACGGCGCCGACGATGACAAGGGCGACGTGGTCCGTCGCCCCCATCAGCAGAAAGCCCACGGCGCACAGGAGGAAGAGGGCCGGCATTCGGCGGCGTGGCCGATCGGTGAGCCTGGTGAAGAGTACAGAGCCCAGGACGGTGGCCGCGCTGGCCAGCGCCGTGACCGCACCCACCACTCCGGTGGACCGCACGCCCAGGTCGTCCATGAGATACGCCATCTCCACGGGCACGGTGTAGAAGACCATCGCGCCGAAGACGGTCAGCAGACAGATCCCCGCCATGCGCCGCAGCGGGAAGGGGTGTTGGCCGGCTGTTGCCGGCTCAGCCGTCGGATTCGGAGTGGGCAGCACCCTGGCCATGGCCGGAGCGAGCAGCAGGCCGACGGCGTACAGCCAGAAGGGCGCCCTCCAGCCGATCGAGCCGAGGGCCCCGCCAAGGACGAAGAAGAGTGTGGCGGACGCCGATGCGCACATGGTCTGCAGGGCGAGGTACCGGTCACGGGTCCGTCCGCTGTAGTAGTCGCCGATCAGCGTGGTGCAGCACGTCATGATGGCCGCTTCGGCGACGCCCACCAGGACACGGCTGAGCAGGATGCCCACGAGCGAGCCCAGCCACAGTGGGGCGGTGCCGAACAGCGCGTACAGCACGGTGGCTACGACCAGCAGGCGCTTGCGGCCGAGCCGGTCGACGAGAACACCGGCGAACGGGGCGAGCACGGCCAGGGAGAGGGCCGGGACGGTGAGCACGAGCGGGACGAGAGCGGCGCTGCCCGGGACGTGCTGGAATTCGTCCTGCATGCGTGGCAGGACCGGAGCGATGAGGACAGCTCCCAGGATCGGCAGGCAGCTGCCGGCCATCAGCAGCACGGCGGGCAGCCTGCCCCAGACGGCCGGGTCCCCCGTATGTTCGTGGGCGGGCAGGGCGGCGGAAGCGGGCATGGCGGCACTCCGTGGGACGTGAGGAAGGGAGGAGCGCCGTGTAGCGGACCGGGCCGAATCGGCTGTGCAGGCGGCCCCCGCAGTCGGCTCACGGGCGCGGTGGTGTCCCACGACTATGCGTTCCGGGTCTCGGCCTGCCCACCCCTCACGTCATCCAAGTTGCCGATGCCTTCGATCCATCGTGTGGATAGTGATGTCGTTGGCTGCGTCGGGCTTCAGCGACTTCCCGCCCCGTGGCCGCTACAGCCGGCTCGCCGCTCAGCCCCGGGGGCCTAGACGGGCTCCGACGCGCGCGGCGGTCTCACGCAGCCAGATGTGTGCCGCGTCATGCGTGTGCACCGGGTGCCACCACAGTGCCTCTCTCAGCGGTACGGCTTCGTAGGGCGGCTCCACCACCTTGACGGCGGCGATGGGTTCCATCAACTGGGCCATACGCGCCTGAACCAGCGCGATGCGCCGGGTGCCTGCGACCAGCAGCGGCAGCGACTGGAAGCTGTCGACGGAGACTTCGACCCGCGGTTCGATCCCCAGCATGCCGAGCTGGCGTACCGCCGGGGCGTCGTACGTTCGCTGGTACGTCACCCAGGGAAGCCGGGCAAGGTCCTGGCGGGTGAGCCGGTCGTCGACGCTCGGGTGGTCCCGCGCGACGAGAAAGACCCAGCGGTCGTCATAGAGGTCGGTGGCGGGGAAGTCGCTGATGACGCCGTGCGGCATGAACAGACCGTCGCTGGCGCTCAGCAGGGTGGCGGTGTCGTCCACCACGGTCGTCGGGGTCTGGGAGAAGCGCAGCCGGATCCCGGGAGCCTCCTCATGGATCACGCGAGCCAGCTCGGTGCCGAAGATCGCCACGGCGTAGTCGGACGCCACCAGCTTGAATTCCCGGTTCTCCTTGACCGGGTCGAAGTAGGCCTGGCTGGCGAAGAGGCGTTCCAGCACGTCATAGGCGGTCGAGGTCCGGTCCAGAAGGACCTGCCCCAGCGCGGTCAGCTCGTAGTGGCCGCCGACGCGGGCGAGCAGGTCGTCGTCGAAGTGCCGGCGCAGCCGGGAGAGGGCAGCGCTCATCGCCGGCTGGCTGAGGCCGACACGCTGCCCGGCACGGGTGACGTTGCGCTCCTCCAGCAGGGCGCGCAGAGCGACGACGAGGTTGAGATCCAAGCGGGCCAGGTTCATGAAAGTCCCTCTACAAAGCGATGCCGACCCGGAGTAATCCATGACATGGATGCAGGTCATCCACAGAATCGATTTCCCTGATCGGTGGTGCGGGGTCCAGATTAGTCCCACCGCAATCAGGAGGACATGTCCGTGAAACCTGAATCCGCGTCCGCACTCTTCGCCGGACCTTTCGCCCTCGCGACTCTCTCGGCCCCCGACGGGCCCCGCTTCCCCGCTCTCGTCATGCCGGACGGCAACGCTCTCGACCTTCGGGCCGCACTGGGTGACGAACAGCTGACCGTGCTGAGCCTGCTGGATCGCTGGGACAAGGCCCTGCCACAGCTGCGTGCCCTGGCCGCCGACACCGGCGTCAGCCGCACGCCGATCACGGACTATCACGTCCATGCCCCGGTCGAACCGCGCCAGGTCTTCCAGTCGGGTGCGAACTACCGGCAGCACGTGATCGACCTGCACGTCGCCCACCGTGCCCCCGGCGATGACCGGTCCGAGGCCGAACGGCGAGCGGAAGCGGCCGAGATCATGGACCGGCGAGCTACCGAGGACCTGCCGTATGTGTTCATCGGCCTGCCCAGTGCGATCACGGGTCCCTACGACGACGTCGTGCTGCCCGCCTGGGCCGAGAAGCCGGACTGGGAACTGGAACTGGCGGTCGTGATCGGCCGCCCCGCGTACCAGGTGTCCGTCGCGGAGGCATCCGCGCACATCGCGGGCTACACGATCGCCAACGATCTGACCGACCGGTCGACCGTCTTCCGCAGGGACATGCCGCAGATCGGCACCGACTGGCTGCGCAGCAAGAACGCGCCCGGCTTCACGCCGCTCGGCCCGTGGATCGTGCCCGCCGAGTCCATCGCCGACCCTGACGACCTGCGGGTGACGCTGAAGCTCAACGGCGAAACCATGCAGGACGAGTCCACCAAGGACATGATCTTCAAGGTCGCGCGGATGGTGTCGTACGCCTCGCAGACGGCGCATCTCCTCCCGGGTGATCTTGTGCTCACGGGCAGCCCGGCCGGCAACGGCATGCACCGGGGCCGCCTCCTGCGTGACGGTGATGTGATGGAGGGCTCGGTCACCGGGCTCGGCGTCCAGAGCACCCGGTGTGTGGCGGAGGCGAAGGCATGACGGCCGTCGATCCCCGTGATCCGGAAGGCGCGATCGCGCTGGCGGCCAAGACGTACTCCAACTGGGGCCGCTGGGGCGAGGACGACCGGCTCGGCACACTGAACTTCCTGGACGAGGGGAAGCGCCGCGAAGGTGCCGGTCTCGTCCGGCGCGGGGCCAGCTTCTCCCTGTCGCAGTCCTTCGACATGAACGGCCCGCAGAAGGGCTGGCGGCGGCGCACCAACCCGGTGCACACCATGCTGGACACCGGCACCGACGCCGCGCTCGGCCACCAGGGCTTCCCGCACGGCATCGGCGGCGCCGACGACGTGATCGCCATGCCGCTCCAGTGCTCCACGCAATGGGACGGGCTCGGGCACATCTTCGATCACGGCAAGGCATGGAACGGTCGTGCGGCCGAGAAGGTCGTCACCTCCGACGGTGACCTGGTCACCGGCATCGAGCACATGGCTCCCCATGTCGCCGGACGCGGCGTGCTCCTGGACGTGGGACGGGTCGTGGGCACCGCCGGCGAGCTGCCCGACGGATTCGCCATCACCGAGGAGCACCTGGCCGCCACCGCGGAAGCTCACGGCGTGAGCGTGGGACGCGGTGACATCGTGCTGATACGCACCGGTCAACTGACCCGCGTACGCCGAGACGGGTGGGGCGACTACGCCGGCGGACCCGCGCCGGGGCTTTCCTTCACCACGGCCGGCTGGCTCCACGGCACCGAGATCGCGGCGATCGCCACGGACACCTGGGGCTTCGAGGTCCGTCCCAACGAGTTCGAGAACGCCTTCCAGCCCCTGCACCAGGTCGCGATACCCAATATCGGCCTCCTCATCGGTGAGATGTGGGACCTGGAAGCCCTGGCCGAGGACTGCGCGGCAGACGGGGTGTACGAGTTCCTGCTCGCCGCCGCGCCCCTGCGCATCACCGGCGCTGTCGGTTCCCCCGTCAACCCGATCGCGATCAAGTGACGCGCTCAGCAAGGGAGTCCTCCATGAGCACAGCCCGCACGGTCCTGGTGATCGGTGGTGGCGCTGCCGGAAACGCCATGACCATTCTGCTGCGCCGGGCCGGTCTGACCGTTGACCTGATCGAGGCGAGGGACGACTGGAACGCCACCGCCGGTTCAGGCATCACCCTGCAGGGCAACGCCTTGCGTGTGCTGCGCGAACTGGGCGTGTGGGAGGAGGTCAGCGCGTCCGGTTTCGGTTTCGGATCCGTCGGCATCACCGCTCCCGACGGAACGGTCCTGCATGTCGCACGCGACATTCGAACCGGCGGCGACGACCTGCCCGCCACCGTCGGCATGCAGCGCCCCCGGCTGCAGCGCATCCTGATCGACGCCGTCCGTGCCAGCGGCGCATCGGTGCGCCTCGGCACCCGGGTCGAGCAGTTGGAGCAGGACGGCACAGGGGTGAACGCGCGCTTCACCGACGGCAGCGAGGGCCGCTACGACCTGGTGATCGCCGCCGACGGACTGGGTTCCACCACCCGCGCGGCCATCGGGATCACCGCCAAGCCGGAACCCACCGGCATGGCCATCTGGCGCGTCGCCGTCCCCCGGCCGGCCGGCGTCACCCGCACGGATCTCGCCTACGGCGGTCCGGCCTACATCGCCGGTTACTGTCCGACGAGCGACACCACGATCTACGCCTACGTGGTCGAGGCCAATCGCGACCGGGCGTCGATCCCGCCGGAGTCCTACGCCGACGAGATGCGCGGCCTCGCCGCCGCCTACGGGGGATTCTGGCCGGAGATCACCGAGCACATCACCGATCCGGCGAAGGTCAACTACACCTGGTTCGACCGGATGCTGGTCGAGGGCTCCTGGCACCGGGGCCGTGTGGTCCTGGTCGGTGACGCCGCCCACTGCTGTCCGCCCACTCTCGCGCAGGGCGCCGCCCTGTCCCTGGAAGACGCGTGGGTGCTCTCGCGTCTGCTGACCAGCGCCGAGGTCTGGGACGACGCGCTCTTCCAGGCGTACTACGACCGGCGTATCACCCGCGTCCGTCCGGTGGTCGAGGCGTCCGTGCAGATCGGACAGTGGCAGCTCGACGGCGTACGCGACGCGGACGTACCCGGTCTGATGGGCCGCACGATGACGATGCTCCGGGAGCTGCCATGACCTCACCGACCGTCGACGTCCACGCTCACGTGCTGCTGCCCGAAGTCGAGTCCCTCGTCGACGGCCTGCCCGGACTGGCGATGGCGAGAGCGCTGGATGCCCGGCGCAACGGCCCCGCGGCCCTCGCGGTCAGCGGCCCCATGGTGCGCGAGCGCATTCCGCAGCTCACCGACCCGGCCGCACGGCTGGCCGCGATGGACGCACAGGGCGTGGACGTCCAACTCGTCAGCCCCTCACCCTCGCACTACCACTACTGGACGGACGAGGAGACAGCCGAGAAGCTGTACCGGCTGGCCAACGAGGCAACAGCCAGGCACTGTTCAGCCGCTCCGCACAGGCTGCGCGGCCTCGGGTTGGTACCGCTCCAGCACCCGGACCACACAGTGGGGGCGCTCGATCACGCGCTGGAGCAGGGTCTGGCCGGGGTGGAGATCTCGAGCCACGCTCCGGGCCTGGAACTGTCCGACCCGGCCTACGAGCCGTTCTGGTCGCGAGCGGAGGAGACCGGCGCCGTCATCTTCCTGCACCCCTTCGGATGCACGCTGGACGAGCGCCTGGACCAGTGGTACCTGTCCAACACCGTGGGCCAGCCCACGGAGAACGCCGTGGCACTGTCGCACCTGATCTTCTCGGGAGTGCTCGACCGTCACCCGGGGCTGAAGGTGATCGCCGCCCACGGCGGTGGCTATCTGCCGACTCACATCGGCCGCTCCGACCACGCCTGGTCCGCCCGCACCGACGCGGCTGCCGGCTGCGCTCATCCGCCCAGCAGCTATCTGAAGCGCCTGTACTTCGACTCGCTCGTCCACGACCCGTCCGTCCTGCGGGAGCTGATCCGGGTCGCCGGGCCCGACCGTGTCCTGCTCGGCTCCGACTTCCCCTTCGACATGGGCACGAAGGACCCCGTGGGCGCTCTGCGCGCCGCACGTGTCTCCGAGGCCGACTTCGAGGCCATCCGGGGCGGTACCGCCTCCGCCCTGCTCAACCTGACCCTGTCCTGAGGAGGAACCCTCATGAGCGCACGACTGCTCACCCATCTGCGGCACGTCGACCTGGCCGTGCCCGACTACGACAAGCAGCTCGACTTCTACGCGGGTGTCTGGGGTCTGACCAAGGTCGCCGAGGACTCCGGGATCTCCTTCCTCGCCGCCGAGGGCTCCCCCGAGCAGTACGTCATCAGGCTGCGCAAGGCCGAGGAGAAGCGCCTCGACCTCGTCTCCTATGGTGCCGCTTCGCCGGCTGACGTGGACACTCTCGCCGAACAACTCCTCTCCGGTGGCGTGCGGTTGATCACGCACCCGGGCAAGGTGGACACACCCGGCGGGGGTTACGGCTTCCGCTTCTTCGACGTGGACGGCCGGACCATCGAGGTCTCTGCCGACGTGGCGGTACGGCAGCACCGCAAGATCGAGGAGAAGGAGTCGATCCCGGTCAAGCTGTCCCACGTCGTGCTCAACTCCCCGGATCTGGACCGGACGAAGGAGTGGTACGAGCAGCACCTCGGCTTCCGGCTCTCCGACACCCTGAGCTCGCCGCACATGGGCGAGGTCATGCACTTCATGCGGATCTCCAACCAGCACCACTCGATGGCACTGGCGAAGGGACCGCACGCCTCCCTGCACCACGTGTCGTTCGAAATGCGCGGCATCGACGAGTACATGCGTGGCTCCGGCCGTGTGATCCGGGCCGGCTTCAAGAAGATCTGGGGCCCCGGCCGCCACATGGCCGGCGACAACACCTTCACGTACTTCCTCGACCCGCACGGCAACACCGTCGAGTACACGACCGAGCTGGAATGCCTGGACGAGGACACCTGGCACCCGCACGTCTACGACTTCTCCCAGCCCGAGGTCACCGACCAGTGGGGCACCGCCAACCCGATGAACGAGCTCGTCGCCAAGGAGTCCTTCAACGACCCCGACCGCGGCTGCTTCGTCGCCCCGCCGGTCTGATCCCTCTCCGAACTCCCGGGGCGCGGCAGCCTGTCACCTGCCCTGACACACGGCGCCGCGCCTCGGGCTCAGTCCCAGCCAGGAGCTGCTCATGCGCTTCGCCGCCTACGAACACCAGCATCAACCCCGCGTTGCCGTGGTCGACGCCGATGGCGTGCTGTATCCCGTGCCCGGCCTCCGCTCGTTGACCGAGGTCATCAGCGCCGGGGACGGTCTCCCCGCACTCCTCGATCTCGGTGCCGCCACCCTCGACGTCCCGGCCGGACCGCACGTCTCCCAGGTACGCCTGCTGCCACCCCTTCAGCCCGCCTCCGTGCGGGACTTCGTCACGTTCGAGGAGCATGTCGAGGGCGTACGCCGCTCGGTGGAGGGAACAGGCGGCGTGCCCGAACAGTGGTACACCGCGCCCACCTTCTACTTCACCAACCCGCACGCGATCTACGCGCCCGGCGACGACATTCCGATGCCGCCGGGCTCCGCAGTCCTGGACTTCGAGCTGGAGGTTGCCGCGGTCATCGGCCGCGAAGGCCGCGACCTCACTCCCGACCAGGCACGCGAGCACATCATCGGCTACACGGTCTTCAACGACTGGTCCGCACGGGACCTTCAGTCCGCCGAGATGAAGGTGGGTCTCGGCCCGTGCAAGGGAAAGGACACCGCCACCACCCTCGGCCCGTACCTGGTCACCGCCGACGAGCTCGAGCGGCATCGGGACGACGACGGCTTCCTCAGGCTGGCCCTCACTGCTGAAGTCAACGGCGAGGTCGTCGGCAGGGACCTGCTGTCCAACATGAGCTGGACGTTCGAGGAAATGGTCGCGTACGCCTCCCGCGGCACCCGGGTCGTCCCGGGCGACGTACTCGGCTCCGGCACCTGCGGAAACGGCGGCTGCCTGGCCGAACTGTGGGGCGTACGCGGAGAACAGACCCCGCCCCCGCTCAAACCGGGCGACACCGTCACGCTCACGGTCGAGGGCATCGGCACCGTGTCCAACACCGTCGCCCCCGGCCCTGAACTCATCGCCCTTCCCTTCGGCCGGCGCCGCTCCCGGGAGAGGCCGTGAGCGACCTGCACCCCAAAAGGCTGCTCGGCAAGGTCGTCGTGGTCACCGGAGCGGCCCGGGGCCAGGGGGCCGCCGAGGCCGAGGCACTGGTGCGGGAGGGAGCCCGCGTCATCGCCACCGACGTCGCATCCGCCGCGGGCTGTCGTCGCCTCGATGTCACCAGCGAGAAGGACTGGGCGGAACTGGCCGCCGAGCTCAAGGAGGCGTACGGGCAGGTACACGGCCTGGTGAACAACGCCGGCATCACCTGGCGGGCCCGCGTCGGCGACGTGCGCCCCAAAGACCTGGCACGTGTCCACACGGTCAACGTGGGCGGCCCGCTGCTCGGCATTCAGCACCTCGCCCCGCTCATGCCGCCCGGCTCATCGATCGTGAACGTCGGTTCCTCGGCGGCCCTCACCGCTCATTATCCGGTCGCCTACACGACCAGCAAATGGGCCCTGCGCGGCCTGTCGAAGACCGCGGCCACGGAACTCGGCCCGCGCGGCATCCGCGTCAACACGATCCACCCCGGCTACATCGAGACCGAGATGACCGCCTCCGCCGCGCCGGCCTTCCGTGAAGCCAACATCCGCGAGACCCCGCTCGGGCGCACGGGCACCGCGGCCGAGGTGGCCCCGCTGGTCGTCTTCCTCCTGTCGAACGAATCCTCCTTCATCACCGGCGCGGAGATCGCCGTCGACGGCGGCCTGACCGCGCACGGCGGCGTGAAGTCCGTGTCGGACGCCCTCCTTGGGGAGGCCGGCGCGTGAGGCGACTCGACGGCAAGGTGGCCTTGATCTCCGGGACCGCCAGCGGTCAGAGCCGGGCCGCAGCACTGCGTTTCGCGGCCGAGGGCGCGCTCGTCGTGGGAGGCGACCTGCTGCACGAGCAGGCACTCGAGACACAGCAGCTCATCGCCCGCGAAGGCGGGACCGTCCTGACCCCCGGCCCCCTGAACGTCACCGACGAGCAGTCCGTCTCCTCCTGGGTCCACGAAGCCGTGGACGCCTTCGGCGGCATCGACATCATCTACGCCGGAGCCGCCCGCATCACGGGAGCCAACCTCGTCGTCGACGGCGACTGCTCCGCCGTCCTGCCCGGCACGAGCCCCTGAAAGGACTCCTTCGCATGAACAAGGTCCGAGCGAGCGCCACTGAAGCGGTCGCCGACATACCCGACGGCGCCTCGCTGGCCGTCGGCGGCTTCGGACTCAGTGGCGTACCCGAAGCCCTCATCCGCGCCCTGCACGCGCACGGCACGAGCGGTCTGAAGGTCATCTCCAACAACTGCGGCGTCGACGACCGCGGCCTCGGCGTTCTCCTCGCCGCGAGCCGCATCAGCCGAGTCACCGGTTCCTATGTGGGTGAGAACAAGGAGTTCGCCCGGCAATACCTGTCCGGAGAACTCGAGGTCGAACTGGTGCCCCAGGGCACTCTGGCCGAGCGCCTGCGGGCCGGCGGCGCCGGTATTCCGGCCTTCTACACCCCAGCAGGTGTCGGTACGCAGGTCGCCCAGGGCGGACTGCCCTGGCGGTATGGGCCCGATGGCTCGGTCGCCGTGGCCTCCCCGCCCAAGGAGACCCGCGACTTCGGGGGCCGCACACACGTCCTGGAACACGGCATCATCACCGACTTCGCCCTCGTACGGGCCTGGCGCGGCGACCGCCACGGCAACCTCGTCTTCCGGAAAGCCTCAGCCAACTTCAACCCTCTGGCCGCAATGGCCGGCCGCATCACGATCGCCGAGGTCGAGGAACTCACCGAGCCGGGCGAGCTGCGCCCCGACGAAATCCACCTGCCCGGCATCTACGTCCAGCGGATCGTGGCGCTCACTGCCGAGGAAGCCGCCGACAAGAAGATCGAGAAGAGGACGGTACGTTCCTGATGGCCTGGACCCGCGACCAGATGGCCGCCCGCGCCGCCGCCGAACTCACCGACGGCTCCTACGTCAACCTGGGCATCGGCCTGCCGACGCTGATCCCCGGTCACCTGCCGGCCGGCGTGCATGTTGTCCTGCACTCCGAGAACGGCATCCTCGGTACGGGCCCCTACCCCACGGAAACGGAGGTCGATCCCGACCTCATCAACGCGGGCAAGGAGACCGTCACCGTCCTGCCCGGCGCAAGCTTCTTCGACTCCGCCCTCTCCTTCGGCATGATCCGAGGCGGCCACATCGACACAGCCGTGCTGGGTGCCATGCAGATCTCGGCGCGGGGCGACCTCGCCAACTGGATGATCCCCGGCAAGATGGTCAAGGGCATGGGCGGAGCCATGGACCTCGTCCACGGCGCCCGCCGGGTCATCGTCCTCATGGAACACACCGCCAAGGACGGCAGCCCCAAGATCCTCAAAGAATGCACCCTCCCGCTCACAGGAGAACAGTGCGTGCACCGCGTCATCACCGACCTCGGTGTCCTCGACATCACCCCAGACGGCCTCGCCCTCGTCGAAACCGCCCCCGGTGTCACGATCGAGGACATCACTGCCCGCACGAATGCTCCCCTCCGCGTGGACAGCACCACCGCTGTCTGCTGACCCGCGCCGCGTCGTCTCCATCGTCTCCTGGCTCCTGGCTCCTGGCTCCTGGCTCCTGGACGACGTCACGCCGTGAAATCACGGCGTTGTCAAAGTCCCCCACTCCTTCGTTCCTCCCGCCCGCCTTCCTGGTAGCGAGGGCCGACCCGGCGAAAGACCGGTCGGCCGGGCCCGGCTCGGCTCAGTCCCTGGTTGCGGTGGCGATGAGGGCCTGAAGCTGTTCGGCGGCCTGATCGAGGGGCTGAGTGCTGCGCTTGGCGCGGCACATCGCCACCGTCCCCTCGACGGCGGCGACGATGAGCGTGGCGAGCTGCGCAGCCTGCTCGGCCCCGGCGCCGTGCTCCCGCAGCGATGCGGCCAGCAAGCTCTCCCACTGCTCGAACACCTCAGCGGCGGCCACCAGGGCGGGCGGCACCTCGTCGGCCGGGGGCTCCTCGATGGCTACGGCCAGAACGGGGCAGCCGGCATGGAAGTCGCTCTCGACGACGATCCTCCGCCACAGGTCCAGAAACGCCCGCAGCCCCGCCGCCGGCCCGGGTTCCAGCTCCTTGCGCAGCCTCCGCGCGACCCACTCGCCCGTGAAGCGGACCGCCTCGGCGGCCAGTTGCTGCTTGCCCTCGGGGAAGTAGTGGTACGTCGAGCCGAGCGGCGCCTCGGCGTGCTTGGCCATCTCCCGGATGCTCGTCGCACTCAGGCCGCGCCGACTGATCATGTCCGCGGCACCGGCCACGATCCGCTCACGGGACGGCGTACCGCCTTTGGCCATCTCGCACTCCCCTCTCGCTATAACGACCGTCATAGCCTACCGTGACCCAGGTCTATAACGATCGTCATAGGAGCTGCCATGCCCATGATCCGGTTGACCGTGCCTGCCGGAGCCCTCACCAAAGAGGGCCGCACCACCGTTCAGCGCGACCTTGCGGCCGTGCTGCTGCGCTGGGAGGGCGCGCCCGACACCGCCTTCTTCCGCGCCCAGGCGTGGAGCTACCTCGTCGAGCTGCCCGAACGCACCCAAGGGACCGCCGAGGACGACGCTCCCCGCTTCCTGGTGGAGGTGACGGTGCCGCGGGGGGCGTTGTCCGAGCGGCGCAAAGCCAGCCTGGTCCAGGACGCGACGAAGACCGTTCTGTCAGCCGCCGGCCTCTCCCCCGACGACGCGCTGCGAGTGTGGGTGCTCGTGCATGAGCAGCAGGACGGAACCTGGGGAGCGGGCGGCTCCGTCATCCGCTACGCCGACTTGGTCGCTCTGGCGCGGCAGAACAAGGAGCAGGCGGATGCGTGAGCTGACATACGTCGCCCGCCGCACGGTCGAATGGCGCGAGGCCCCGGACCCCGAGCTCCAGTCCGACCAGGAGGCGATCGTCGCGCCGATCGCCGCGACCTCCTGCGACGTGGACTCGGCAATCTTGGCCGGGCACGGCTTCATCGATCCGCCGTTCGCCCTCGGCCACGAGTGCATCGCCCGCGTCACCGACATCGGCGACGCGGTGACCACCGTGGCCCCCGGCGACCTCGTCGTCGTACCCTGGTCCATCAGCTGCGGCACCTGCGACCACTGCCGCAACGGACTCACCGCCCACTGCACCTCGGTCCCGCACATGGCCATGTACGGCGCGCCGATCGGCGGCAACTGGGGCGGCCTCTTCTCCGACCTGGTCCGCGTCCCGTACGCGGACGCCATGCTGGTGCCCCTGCCCGTCGGTCTCGACCCGGTCGCGATGGCCTCGGCGAGCGACAACTGGTCGCTGTCCTGGCGCCTGGTCGCGCCCCACCTCAAGGCCCGCCCCGGCGCCCGGGTCCTGGTCGTCGCCCGTGGGAGCATCGGCCTGTACGTCTGCGACATCGCCCGCGCCCTCGGCGCCTCCGACGTTCTCTACGTCGACCCCGACGCGGAGCACCGCAAGCTCGCCGAGGGCTTCGGCGCCCGCACCGCCGAATCGATCGAAGCGATCCGCCACGGCTTCGACCTCGCGGTCGAGGCAACCGGGCGCGTCGACCAGCTCACCCTCGCCGTCAAGTCACTCGCGCCCGAAGGCATCTGCGAATCAGCCGGCAACCACTTCCGCCCCGGTGAACTGCCACTCCTCGACATGTACCTCACCGGCGTCACCCTGCGCATCGCCCGCGACAACGTTCGCGCCCACATCCCCGACGCCCTCGACCTCGCCGCCTCCGGCACCGTCGACCCCGCCCGAGTCGTCTCCCACGTCCTCGACTGGGAACAACTCCCCGACGCCCTGCCCGAGAAGCACCTCAAGCCCGTCTTCGTCCGCCACTCCACCCCGCCCCAGGCTGCACCCTGACCACGGCACGGCGGCCCGCAACCACACATACAGAGACACCTGATGAACTCGTCCCTCACCGTCACAAGCGGCACCCCGCGAGGGGAGTTCAAAGCCAGGGTCGAACGTTTTACAGTCCCCCGCGCCGCCTCTATCCGGCTCGTGAGACTCATCATCGGCGCCTCCTGGCCCCGATGCGCCGAGGTCCTCGACCTGATCCTAAGATGGCCGCCAAGCTCCTATCCGGCCTCGCCAAGCGCTTCGACCCTATTAACCTGTGGCCTGAGTTCGACCGACGAGTCGACCAGATCGCAGACCACCTTGATGTCACCGAGGACCGGATCAATTATGCGAACCGCCGCCAGCGCCTGGCCGAGTGCCGCATGGCGAGTGAAGAGTGGCGCCTCCTGACTGCTGGCATCCCGCGCCTTCGCAGACTTCACGAGCGGGGCGACTCTGGGATTGGATCCGCCCTCGCATGGAGCAGAGCCACTCAGGGCGAACCTGTCCACAGCCCCGTCATCTGCGAATCCGAGCGCAACGGCGATGACGTCACCTCGCTCACCAGGGAACTCTCCGTTCTCCAGAGAGACGACTTGCGCGGTGCCCGGCTCCATCTCCGTAGACGTCTCGACGTCTACGCGGCGCATCTGGCGAGCACCTGCGACCGTGAGGCCAGCCTCCAAGTCCGCATCGACGACATCCTGTCCAGGTCGACCTCAGCATGAGGATCACAGGCCTCACGCTGGGGGACGAAGCAGCGCGCAGCTCTGCTGGCGCGGACGCCTGAGACTCAACACGACTCGGGACAACCTGCGACCAGAATCTGCACCTCCGCGTCTCCATACGTACGGTCATCGAGTAGGAGACATGGACGCACAGCACGCCCGACCCTCACCAGCCGTGAGAAAGCGGCAGGTCAGCCGCCTGAAATAGTCTGCAAGCCAGGCCCGCCACCCTCCGGTCCGCGCCCTCGGTCCGGTGCCAACTATCCCTCTTTTGTGCCAACTATAAATCTTTGTCACATCGCGCTAGCGCCGCACCCGGGGCATCCCCAGTCCGATCCACGAGATGATCTCCCGCTGGATCTCGTTGTTGCCGCCGCCGAAGGTGAAGATCACGGCCGATCGGTAGCCGCGTTCGAGTTCGCCGCGCAGGACCGCGCCGGCGGAGCCTTCCTTGAGGACACCGGGGGCCGCGACGATCTCCATCAGCCAGGCGTACGCGTCCCGGCGCGCCTCGGAGCCGTACACCTTGACGGCGGAGGCGTCCTGCGGGGTGAGCGTGCCCTCCTGGACGGCGTTCACCATCCGCCAGTTGAGGAGCTTCATGGCGTCCAGCTTGGTGTGTGTGCGGGCGAGGAGGCGGCGCACCCAGGGGAGGTCGACGACGCGGCGGCCGTCGGCGAGTTTGGTCTCCATCGCCCAGCGCTGGACGTCGTGCAGGGCGCGGATGGCCATGGTGCCGTGCGCCGCGAGGGTGACGCGCTCGTGGTTGAGCTGGTTGGTGATCAGCCGCCAGCCCTTGTTCTCCTCGCCGACCCTGCGCGTGGCGGGGACGCGGATGTTCTCGTAGTAGCTCGCGGTGGTGTCGTGCGAGGCGAGCGTGTTGATGATGGTGCACGAATAGCCGGGATCGGAGGTCGGCACGAGGAGCATGGTGATGCCCTTGTGGGGCGGGGCGTCCGGATCGGTACGGACCGCGAGCCACACCCAGTCGGCCGTGTCGCCGTTGGTCGTCCAGATCTTCTGGCCGTTGACCGTGTAGTGGCCGGTCTCCTCGTCGCCTTCCCGTACGGCCTTGGTCCTGAGCGCGGCGAGGTCCGTCCCGGCGTCGGGCTCGCTGTAGCCGATCGCGAAGTCGAGTTCGCCGGAGAGGACCTTCGGCAGGAAGTACGACTTCTGCTCCTCCGTACCGAACCGCATGATCGTCGGTCCGACGGTGTTGAGGGCCATCAGCGGCAGCGGTACCCCCGCCTGGGCCGCCTCGTCGAAGAAGACGAACTGCTCCATCGGGCTCAGGCCCCGGCCGCCGTACTCCTCGGGCCAGCCGACCCCGAGCCAGCCGTCCGCGCCGAGCCGCCGGATCGTCTCGCGGTAGAAGCGCTTCTGCGCCGCCGGATCGCCGTAGCGCGCGTAGGCGTTGTCCGGTACCAACTCGGCGAAGTAGACCCGCAGTTCGGTCCGCAACCGCTGCTGCTCCGGCGTGTATTCGAGATGCACGGCGCCTCCTGCCCTCCCGAGCCCGACCTGACGGCGCACACCGTAGAACGTGTTCCAGAAATTGGGAATGCCGATGACGTGGGCGCCGGGTCCCCGATGTGGGCGAGGGCGCCTGCCTACGCACAGTGGGGGGGGGGGGGGGGGGGGGGGGGGGGGGGGGGGGGGGGGGGGGGGGGGGGGGGGGGGGGGGGGGGTGAGGGGGGGGGGGGGGACGCCCTCCCCCCCGCCTTTCTCCCCCACCCCCCACACCAGCCCTTGTTGGCTGCACAGACACCAACCCCCCCCCCCCCCCCCCCCTCTCCCCCCCCCCCCCCCCCCCCCCCCCCCCCCCCCCCCCTGTGCCCGGGCCGGGTTTCCGGCCGTCGCGGAATATCGTGGCTCGTACGTTCCCCGTCGCCGTCAGTGGCAGGGGAAACCGAGCAGATGGCGGGCGTCGTGGACCCATTCGTGGACGTTCTCGCCGGACACGACGGAGGTGGCGCCCTGTTCGGCGCCGACGAAGTAGAGCAGGACCAGCATCAGGATGCCGAAGAAGACCGCCCAGGGGACGATCGCGCCGATCGGCAGCTTGGCGGGAACGGCGGTGGGGGTGACGGTCGGCTGGACGACGGACTGCGCCATGCGGCAGAACCTCCTGGGGAACTCGCGTCCCATCTCGGTGGTGCACAGGACGACAGCCACGGGTCTGACTTGGCCCGACTCCACCGCCCCTGGCCGGAGCGACAAGTGCTGGGCTTACAGTGGCGCGACCGTGCCGGATTTCCACCGGGCTTCCGCCGAACCGTCGTCAATATCCACGTGACCGTACCGCGAAGCCGGTTCCCGGCCAAGGGCGCACATCCCTCACCATGTGCGCCCCACGCGCCGGGAAGCACGGCAACCGCCCTGCCGGACCAGGGGTTTGGCTCCGGACACGGTCCGCAACACGCGGTCCCCAACACACGAGCCCGGCGTATGAGCCCGGCCCCCGACGCGTAAGAGTGAACGCATGAGAGTGATGGCATGACCAGCCGAGTGATCTTGATCTCCGCGGCGATCAGTGAGGCGCTGCGCGAGGCCCGCTTCGACGACGGCAGCCCAGTCGACGCCGCGGGCCTGCGGGCCGCCCGGACGGCGGTCGACGCGGGTGCGGTTCCGGCCGGTGGCCGGCTGTGGGTCTCCCCCACCGTGAGATGCCGGCAGACCGCGGAGGCGCTCGGGCTCGACGGCGCCCTTGAGGCACCGGAGTTGGCCGGTCTGGACGTGGGCCGCTGGCGCGGGGCGACATTGGCCGAGGTGAGCGCGAAGGAGCCGGAGGCGGTGGCGCGTTGGCTCGCCGATCCCGGGTCGGCGCCGCACGACGGGGAGTCGGTGCGGGCGTTCTGCGACCGGGTGACGGAACGCCTCGACGCGGCGGGCGAGTTCGACGGCCGTACCGTCGCGGTGGTGGAGCCCGAGGTCGTACGGGCCCTGGTGGTACGGGTGCTGGGGGCGCCGGAGTCGGCGTTCTGGCGCGTGGACGTGCCGCCGCTCACCGTCACGGAGTTGAGCGGGCGCGCGGGGCGCTGGAACCTCCGCGCAGGACGCCCACTCGCCGAACCGGCCTGATCGGGGCGGCCGTTGCCATCACAACGGACTCCGACCCGGGCGGCCTGCGCCCTCATCCCGGCGTCCTGCCGCGGGCTGCCCTCGCCCTCACCGCAGGCCTTGACCGGTATGCCTTCGAACTCACCCCGGGCTGAACCGGATTGCCCTCGGACTCACCTCAGCGTGGCGATGAAGTCCGCGCACGCCTGGGCGCATTCACGGCAGGTCTTCGCGGCGGCCTCCGCGCCGGGGCATTCGTCGAAGGCGCCGGCGCACTCCAGGCAGACGTCACGGCACCACTCCAGCTGGACGCGGATACCCCTCTCGTCCTGCCCCAGTTGGCGGGACAGCACAAGGCAAGTCGCCTCGCACGCCTCGGCGCACAGGACGCCGGCGCGCCGTGCGGCTTCCTGGTTCTTCGGCCCGTCGGGATCCAGGAGGCTCGCGCGCAGCGCACAGGTCCGGGCACACTCGGTGCAGGCCTGGGCGCAGGCGAAGCGGTCCTCCAGGAACCGGAAGAGCTCCTGCTGCGATGTCGTCGTCGTCACAACAGGCGGGTAGCCGGAGGAAGTCGGTTCAAACAGCGCGGGGCAGGAACCTCACGCGCCGGCCGCCTCCTTGGAGATCTGCGCGAACTGCGCGCCCATCGCCTCGGAGAGCGCCTGCGCCGCCGTCAACGGACGCACCATCACGGTGAATTCGTCGATGCGTCCGTTCTCGTCGAAGTGCAGGAAGTCGCAGCCGTTGATCTCCTTGTCCCCCACCTTGGCCGTGAAGACCAGCGCGTGGTCACGGCCGTCGGCACCGGCGATCTCACGGACGTAGCGGAAGTCGCTGAAGACACGCCAGACACCGCGCAGGATGGCCGCGGTGATCGCCTTGCCCGGGTAGGGCTTGAAGGCGACGGGGCTGGTGAACACGACGTCGTCGGCCAGCAGCTCCTCGACCGCGCCGAGGTCTCCGGCCTCCACGGCCTTGCGGAAGGAGTTCATTGCGCCCGCCCTTCTTACTCAACTAATTGATTAGGTGCGGATGAGATTAGTCCGGAGACCGCATGCCGTCTAGCCTTGCAGGATGGCATTGCGCAACGCGGTACTGGCCGCGCTCCTGGAGGGCGAGGCGTCGGGCTACGACCTGGCCAAGGGGTTCGACGCCTCGGTGGCCAACTTCTGGATGGCGACCCCGCAGCAGCTCTACCGGGAACTCGACCGGATGGAGTCCGAGGGGCTCATCGAGGCCCGGCTCGTGCGGCAGGAACGCCGGCCCAACAAACGGGTGTTCTCGCTGACCGCGGCGGGTCTCGGCGCCCTGTCCGCCTTCACCGCCGGGCCCGCCAGGCCCACGGCGATCCGCGACGAGCTGATGGTCAAGGTGTACGCCCTCGACGAGGGGGACGCCGACGCCGTCCGGACGGCGATCGCCGAGCGGCTGGAGGGCGCTCGCGCCAAACTGGCGCACTACGACCGGATCGGGGCCCGCCTGCTCGACGGGCGCACCGAGGACGAGTACCTCGCCGGCGCCGAGCGCGTCGGACCGTATCTCACTCTCCTGGGGGGACGCGCCTTCGAGCGGGCGATCATCGAGTGGGCGGAGCGGGCACTGCTTGTCCTGGAACAGCGCGCGTCCGTCGCCCGCTAGGCGGTCGGGGCTTCCGGGGCTTCCGGGCATCGTCCCGGTCGACGGGTGTGCGCGTGGTCCCACCGGGTACCCCAGGACCGCGCGGGTTCCCTGTTGGTCACCCGCGTCCCGCCCGCATACGGTCGAGTACATCGCCGCCCTGCCGGTCCACGTACGGAACGTCAGCGGCGTACGACCGGAATCCGCTCCAGGCCGTCAGGGCCCGCACCCTCGGAGAATCACACCATGTCGAAGATCCTTTTCGTGTTGACCGGCGCCGACCACTGGACGCTCGCCGACGGCACGCAGCATCCGACCGGCTTCTGGGCCGAGGAGGCCGCCGCCCCGTACGAGGTCTTCAAGGAGGCCGGGCACGATGTCGTCGTCGCCACTCCGGGCGGGGTCGTGCCGACCGTGGACCAGGGGAGCCTGGCGCCCGAGTTCAACGGTGGCCAGGAAGGCGCCGACGAGGTCGAGCGCACCCTCGCGTCCATGGCGGAGCTGCGGCAGCCGCTCAAGCTGGCCGAGGTGAACCTCGACGACTACGCCGCCGTCTTCTACCCGGGCGGGCACGGCCCGATGGAGGACCTCTCGGCCGACACCGAGTCCGGCCGGCTGCTCACCCGCACGCTGGAGTCGGGCAAGCCGCTCGGCGTGGTGTGCCACGGTCCGGCGGCGCTGCTGGCCGCCACCCGGGAGGACGGCACCAACTCCTTCGCGGGCTACCGGGTCTCGGCGTTCACGAACGTCGAGGAGACCCAGGCCGGTTTCGCCGACAAGGCCGAGTGGCTGCTCCAGGACCGGCTCGTCGCGGCGGGAGTCGACTTCCAGGAGGGCGAGCCGTGGGTCCCGAAGGTGGTCGTCGACCGCAACCTCGTCACCGGCCAGAACCCGGCCTCCGCGGCCCCGCTCGCGGCGGAGCTGCTGAAGAAACTGGCCTGAGCGGCGGCGCGCGCCCCGCTTGCGCACAGGCCTGGAGCGCGCCCGACGGCGGCCGGGCTCTCGGCGGACTGCTGGGCACGTGGACGGGATTGGGCTTCACTGAGAGGCGGGAGTTCGTCGGACCGGTCCGAGGAAGGACAGTCATGGTGCGTGCGCTCGGTGTCGCCGTCGTGGGGTTCGGCTGGATGGGGCGGGTGCACACCCAGGCGTACGCCCGCGTGCTCCACCACTTCCCGCACCTCGCCCTGCGTCCCGAACCGGTCGCCGTCGCCGACGAGGTACCGGGCCGGGCCGAGGAGGCCGCCGCGCGGTACGGCTTCGCCACGGCCCTGCGCGACTGGCGGGACATCACCGCCGATCCGCGCGTCGAGGCCGTGAGCATCACCGCGCCGAACTTCCTGCACCGTGAGATCGGTGTGGCCATGGCCGAGGCCGGCAAGCACATCTGGATCGAGAAGCCGGTTGGCCTGACCGTCGACGACGCCCGAGCCGTGTCGGACGCGGTGGCCAAGGCCGGAGTCCGGGGCACTGTCGGCTTCAACTACCGCAACGCTCCCGCCGTCGTGGCCGCGCGCGAACTGGTCGCCTCCGGTGGCATCGGTGACGTCACCCACGTACGCATCCGCCTCTTCAGCGACTACGCGGCCCATCCGGAGGGCGCGCTGACCTGGCGCTACGAGCGGGAGCGGGGCGGCAGCGGGGTCCTCGGCGACCTGGCCTCGCACGGCGTCGACCTGGCCCGTTTCCTGCTGGGCGAGATCGAGGCGCTGGCGGCGGACACCGCGGTCTTCGTGCCGCTGCGGGCCCGGCCGGACGGCGCGACCGCGGGTCACACACGCGCGACGGGCGGCGAGCCGGCGCCCGTGGAGAACGAGGACTACGTCAACTGCCTGCTGCGCTTCACCTCCGGTGCGCGCGGCGTCCTGGAGGCGTGCCGGGTCTCGGTGGGCGAGCAGAACAACTACGGGTTCGAGATCCACGGCACCAAGGGCGCGGTGTTCTGGGACTTCCGCCGGATGGGCGAACTCGGGGTCAGCCGGGGCACGGCGTACCAGGACCAGCCGGTCAGCACCGTGTACGTCGGTCCGGGGGCCGGGGACTACGCCGCCTTCCAGCCGGGCGCGGCGAACAGCATGGGCTACGACGACCTCAAGGTCGTCGAGGCGCACACCTTCCTTCGGTCCATCGCCGACAACAGGCCGTACGGCGCGACGCCGGTCGACGCGGTCCGCAGCGCGACCGCCCTGGACGCGATGGCGCGCTCCGCGGAGTCGGGCGCGTGGGTGACGATCGGCGCGGAGTGATCCCCGGGACCCTTCCCGGGATCGCCGCCGCCGTGCGGGGCGTGTCCGGATACGAGGTCAGAGGAGGGCGACGGCCGTGTCCACCGCCGTCTCCACCGTGCCGTCGGCCGGGTAGAGAAGCGAGCGGCCGACGACCATGCCCTGGACGGTGGGCAGCCGGAGGGCCTTGCGCCATCTCTCGTACGTGACCTCCTGGTCCGTGCCCACCTCTCCGCCGAGCAGTACGGCGGGCAGGGTGGAGGTCTCGAGGACCTCGGTCATGTCGTCGGGGTCACTGGTGACGGGCAGTTTGAGCCAGGTGTACGCGGAGGTTCCGCCGAGACCCGAGGCGATGGCGATGGACCGGGTGACCGCGTCGGCGCTCAGGTCGTTGCGGACCGCGCCGGTGCTTTTCTCCCGGTGGGATATGAACGGCTCGACGAACAGGGGCAGTCGGCGTGCCGCCATGGCGTCGACGGCGCGGGCACCGGCCTCCAGAGTCGTCAGCGAGCCGGGGTCGTCGTAGTCGATACGCAACAGGAGCTTCCCGGCGTCGAAGCGGAACCGCTCGATGTCCTCGGCGCGGTGGCCGGTGAAGCGGTCGTCCATCTCGAAGGAGGCGCCCGCGAGTCCGCCGCGGTTCATGGAGCCCATCACGACCTTCTCCTCCAGGACGCCGAGCAGCAGCAGGTCCTCCAGGATGTCGGCGGTCGCGAGCACCCCGTCGACGCCGGGCCGGGACAGCGCCACGCAGAGGCGTTCGAGGAGGTCGGCGCGGTTGGCCATGGCGAGCCGGTGGCCGCCGACGCCGAGCGCGCCGCGTGCCGGGTGGTCGGCGGCCACGATCATCAGACGGCCGCTGTCGCCGATCAGCGGGCGGCGGACCCGGCGGGCGGCCGCCTCGGCGATGGCCTCCGGGTGCCGGGCGCGCACGGTGACCAGATCGGGGATGCTGATGCTCAAGTCGGGCTCCGTTCGGGGGTGTTGTCGGTCGGCCCGGTCAAGTGCGCGGAGGTACGGCGGACTCGGACATGCGTGAGGCTCCTGATGTGGGGGATGCATGGGATGCGGCGAGGGGGCGAGGAGGCGCCCTGCGCCTCTCAGGTGTAGGACGCTCCACTCTCCCCTGTCAACAGTTTGTACGGACATTCGAACCTACTCCTGAAATGATGTCTTAACAAAGTATTGACAGGTGGGTGCGACAGGGACTTGTATCCGGTCCCAACGCAACCGCCGCTCCACCGGATCGACCCCGGACTCACCGTCCGGGGACCCGCCGTCCGGACCCGCCGCCGCGGACCCCGCACGGGGGCCCCGCGCCCCGTACCGTCCCGTTCCCTCTCCCCCGGTCGCACAGTGAGGTGCTGGAAAGATGGATCGCACGTTCCACTCCCGTTCCCGGAGAATCGCCCCCCTCGTGGCCCTGGCCGCGGCGTCCGCACTGCTCGCCGCGGGCTGCTCCAGCAGCTCGGGCGGCAAGAAGTCCGAGGAGAGCGGGGGCGGTGGCGCCGCGGGAAAGGCGGACACACCCCGGATGACGGTCGCCCTGGTCACTCATCAGGCGCCCGGCGACACGTTCTGGGACATCGTCCGCAAGGGCGCCGAGGCCGCCGCCGCCAAGGACAACATCAAGCTCGTCTACTCCGCCGACTCGAACGCGGGCGGTCAGGCCAACCTGGTGCAGAACGCGATCGACCAGAAGGTCGACGGCATCGCCATCACGCTGGCCAAGCCTGACGCCATGAAGGACGTGGTGGGCAAGGCGACTTCGGCCGGTATACCCGTCGTGGGGCTCAACTCGGGTCTCAGCGACTGGAAGAAGCTGGGCCTGACGGAGTTCTTCGGCCAGGACGAGACCGTCGCGGGCGAGGCGCTCGGCAAGAAGCTGAACGCGGAAGGTGCCAAGAAGACCGTCTGCGTGGTCCAGGAGCAGGGCAACATCGGCCTCACCCAGCGCTGCGACGGTGTGAAGAAGACATTCGGCGGCACCACGGAGAACCTGTACGTCAACGGCACCGACATGCCCTCCGTGAAGTCCACGATCACCGCCAAGCTCAAGCAGGACCCCGCGATCGACTACGTCGTGACGCTCGGCGCCCCGTACGCCCTGACCTCGGTGCAGTCGGTGGCCGACGCCGGCAGCAAGGCGAAGATCGCCACCTTCGACCTCAACAAAGACCTCACCGGCGCCATCAGCAAGGGCACCATCCAGTTCGCCGTCGACCAGCAGCCCTACCTCCAGGGCTACTTGGCGATCGACTCGCTGTGGCTCTACAAGAACAACGGCAACTACAGCGGCGGCGGCGAGCAGCCGGTACTGACCGGTCCGGCGTTCGTCGACAAGGGCAATGTCGACGCCGTCGCCAAGTTCGCCGCGAACGGCACCCGGTGATGAGCACGGCCGGGCAGGCCGGGCCGACGGTGACCGCGCCGCCGGTTCCCGGCCCCCGGACGCCCGACGGGCGGACGGTCCGGCGCCCCCTGGCGCTGCGGCTGCTCGCCCGGCCCGAGGTCGGGGTGTTCCTCGGCGCCGTCGCCGTGTTCGTGTTCTTCCTGATCGCGGCACCCTCGGTGCGCTCCGGCAGCTCGATGGCGACGGTGCTCTACCAGTCGTCGACGATCGGTCTCATGGCACTGCCCGTGGCGCTGCTGATGATCGGCGGGGAGTTCGACCTGTCCGCCGGTGTCGCGGTGATCACCTCGGCTCTGACGGCGAGCATGCTCAGCTACCAACTGACCATGAACGTCTGGGCGGGTGTCGTCGTCGCGCTCGTCGTCTCCCTCGGGATCGGGGCGTTCAACGGCTGGATGATGGTCCGCACCGGGCTCCCGAGCTTCCTGGTGACGCTCGGGACCTTCCTGATCCTGCAAGGCGTGAACCTCGCCGTCACCAAGCTGGTCACCGGCAACGTCGCCACGGACGACATCAGCGACATGGACGGTTTCGGCCAGGCGAAGCAGATCTTCGCCTCGTCGTTCGACGTCGGCGGCGTCCAGGTGAAGATCACGATCGTCTGGTGGCTGGTCTTCGCGGCGCTGGCCACCTGGGTGCTGCTGCGCACCAAGTACGGCAACTGGGTCTTCGCGGTCGGCGGCGACCAGGACAGCGCCCGCGCGGTCGGCGTTCCGGTGACCTTCACCAAGATCACGCTGTTCATGACGGTCGGCTTCGGCGCCTGGTTCGTCGGCATGCACGAGCTGTTCTCGTTCAACACCGTGCAGTCGGGCGAGGGCGTCGGCCAGGAACTGATCTACATCGCCGCGGCGGTGATCGGCGGCTGTCTGCTCACCGGCGGCTACGGCTCGGCGATCGGCCCGGTCTTCGGCGCCTTCATGTTCGGCATGGTGAACCAGGGCATCGTCTACGCCGGCTGGAACCCCGACTGGTTCAAGGCCTTCCTCGGCGTGATGCTGCTCGGCGCCACGCTCGTCAATCTGTGGGTCCGCCGCACGGCGACCCGGAGGTGAACCGACCCATGACAAGCAACGGATCCGGAACCGCGGGCGCCGTCCTCCCGGACACCCCGCCCGGGGACGGCAGCGCCGCGATCGTCGAACTGCGCGGCGCGGGCAAGTCGTACGGCAATATCCGCGCCCTGCACGACGTCTCCCTGTCCGTCCACCCCGGCCGGGTGACCTGCGTCCTCGGCGACAACGGCGCCGGCAAGTCCACCCTCATCAAGATCGTCTCCGGACTGCACCAGCACAGCGAGGGCGAGTTCCTCGTGGACGGCAAGGCGGTGCGCTTCAGCACCCCGCGCGAGGCCCTCGCCAAGGGCATCGCCACCGTCTACCAGGACCTCGCGACAGTGCCGCTGATGCCGGTGTGGCGGAACTTCTTCCTCGGCTCCGAGCTCACCAGAGGGCCCTGGCCCGTACGTCGTCTCGACATCGCGCTGATGAAGCGGACCGCCGACAGAGAACTGCGCGACATGGGCATCGCCCTCGACGACCTCGACCAGCCGATCGGCACGCTCTCCGGCGGCCAGCGGCAGTCCGTGGCCATCGCCCGGGCCGTCCACTTCGGGGCCCGTGTCCTCATCCTCGACGAACCGACCGCCGCGCTCGGCGTCAAACAGTCCGGTGTCGTCCTCAAGTACATAGCCGCCGCCCGCGACCGCGGCCTCGGCGTCATCTTCATCACCCACAACCCGCACCACGCCTACATGGTCGGCGACCACTTCAGCGTACTGCGGCTCGGCACGCTCGAACTCAGCGCCGACCGCGGCGAGATAGGCCTGGAGGAGCTCACCGACCACATGGCGGGCGGCGCCGAACTTGCCGCGCTCAAACACGAGTTGGCCCAGGTGCGCGGGGTCGACCTACAGGAGCTCCCGGAAGCGGAGGACCTTCGGGCACCTGCGCCCTCCTCCCCCGAAGGGACCTCCTGAACGGCCTGCGTCTTGCTGCGCCCGACTCACCGAAGGGACCACCGAACCTCATGCCCCAGCACGCGGCACTCGGGGTCGCCGTCATCGGTACCGGCCGGATGGGGCCGACCAGGTCCGGCGGATCACCCAGGTCATCAGCGGGGCGCGGGTGAGCGCGGTCGCGGACATCGACGCCTAGCGGGCCAAAGGACTCGCCGACGGCATCGCCGGCTGCACCGCGTACACGGACCCGGCCACGGCCCTCGCGGCCCACGACGTCGACGCCGCGATCATCGCCTCCCCCGACCCCCCTCACGAGGCGGCACCGCTCACCGCCTTCGAGCACGACCTGCCGGCACTGTGCGAGAAACCGCTCACCCCGGACGCGGCCTCCGCGCCGCGCGCGCTGGAGGCCGAGCTCCGGCTCGGGCACCGGCGGGTCCAGGTGGGCTTCACGCGGCGCTACGACGCCGAGCCGTCTGCGAGAACGGCACGGACCGGCGAGGACCACGGGATGCTGGTCAACTCGGCCGGACGGTGGGGAGGTTCGATCGCCCGCGACTTCGTGGAGCGGTTCGCGGAGCCGTACGACCGCGAGGTGCAGGCCTGGGTCGACGCCGCACCGCGGGGCGAGGTCACCGGGGCGAGCTGCTGGGACGGGTACGCGGCGGCGGCCGTCTGCGAGGCAGGCGTCCGCGCCCAGGCCGAGGACCGCCGTACGGAGGTCGGCCTGGTCGAGCGGGCCGACCTCTATCACCGAGCCGGGCCGTCCCGTACCCGAGGGTGCCGACGAGGACGTCGTCGAGGACGCCCTCGGCCCGCTCGCCCTGACCCGTCCGGCGCCCGGTCGTTCGACCTCCTCCTCCTCCTCCTCCTCCTCCTCCTCCTCCTCCTCCTCCGGTCGGCTGCCCGGGGTGAGCACGGCCGGACTGTCCGGGCTGACCCGCCGAGCTCGCGGTGCAGTGGGCGCGACACCCGATCCGGGTGAACACCGTGAACGCGGTGACCCCCGGCTTCTCCGCAGCGAGATCACCGGTCCGCCGTACGAGGGCGACCGCGCCGCCGCGCATCTGCGCCGCAACACTCCGCTGCGGCGGGAGGGCAGCCCCGAGGACGTCGTCGGCACCGTGCCGTGCCATGGCTCGCCGGCGACTCCGGAAGCCACGTCACCGGTCAGACGGTCGTCGTCGACGGGGGCTGGGCCGCCCGCCGACCCCGGGCCGCGCGCCTCCCGTCAGAAATCACCCTCCTGGAGGGGGGACGGTTACGGTAAAGGAGGAACGGTTACGCTGAGATCATGCCGTCCACACGTCGCACCGCCCGCCAGACCGACCTGCTCGAACGGCTGGTCGCGTTGCTGGTGGCGGAGGGCTTCGCGGCGTTCACCCTCGACGAGCTGACCGAGCGGCTGCACTGCTCGAAGACGACGCTGTACCAACTGGCGGGCAGCAAGCAGGAGTTGGTCCGGGAGGCGGTGAAACACTACTTCCGGGAGGCCGCCCAGGCCGTCGAGAAGCGGGTCGCCGACACCTCCGCGCCCTCCGAGCGCGTGGTGGTCTACCTGAACGCGGTCGCCCAGCAGCTGCGACCGCTGTCCCGGCGGTTCCTCGACGACATGGCCCAGTTCGAGCCGGCGCGCGAGGTGTACGAGGCCAACACGCGCCTGGCCGCGGGCAGGATCAGGCAGTTGATCGCGGACGGCGTGGCCGCCGGCGCGTTCCGGGACGTCCATGCCGCGTTCGTGGGCGAGGTGGTGGCCGCCACGATGCAGGAGATCCAGCGGGGCGAGGTCACTGCCCGCACCGGGCTGAACGACGCCGAGGCCTACGCCGAGCTGGCGTCGCTCATCGTCCACGCCGTCTCACCCTGACGCCCGCCTGACGTCCGCGCGTCCCACGCGTCCACGGCCCCGGTCCCGCGGCGGCACCGTCGGCGTGTCCACTCCCGGCTCGCCCAAGGCGGTCGCCCGCAGACCGGGCGGGCGGGACAACCGCGAGCCAGAGGTACTGGAGAACCGTGGGGCGGGTACGGCCTGAGGGACGCCGTCGATCTCGACGAGGGTGCCCCGGGCCAGCCACCGGATGCGGGTGCCGGCCGGCCGGCCGCGGCGAGCATGAGTACGGGCATGACACACACCTTCGTTCCGGCGGAATACGCAGCCCAGTCGTCTCGGCTCCGGGAAGCGAACCGCTCCCGCGGCACCGGCTGCCCTCCCCGGTCGCCCTGGGCGGGCAGCCGGGCGGGGTCGAGATCGGCCAGTACAAGGGCCGCGTGGGGAGCCGGCCCGAGCCCGGCAAGTTCCAGGACGAGCAGACCGGCCGGCGGCCCGGTGGATCCGTCGAGGGTCGCCGTGGCCGGACGGTACCAAAAACGATACTGTTGTATCGCCTGGCGTATCAAAATCGTCCAGCGAACTGCCACCACCGAGGACATGCCATGCCCGCGACCCGCACGCTCCCCACGCCGGAAGCCGTCGACCTGATCGCCCTGACCCGCGAGCTCGCCGAGAAGGAGCTCGCCCCGCGCGTCGCCGAGGCGGAGGCCGAGGGGCGTTTCCCCCGCGAGGTCTTCCGCACGCTCGGAAGGGCCGGGCTGCTGAGCCTGCCCTACCCCGAGGAGTTCGGCGGCGGTGACCAGCCCTACGAGGTCTACCTCCAGGCTCTCGAGGAGATCGCCGCCGTGTGGGCGAGCGTGGCGGTCGGTGTCTCGGTGCACGCGCTGTCCTGCTTCGCCCTCGCCTCGTTCGGCACCGAGGAACAGAAGAAGGAGTGGCTGCCTGACATGCTCGGCGGCGAGCTGCTCGGCGCCTACTGCCTGTCCGAGGCCCACGCCGGTTCCGACCCGGGCGCGATGCGCACCCGGGCGGTCCGGGACGGCGACGACTATGTGCTCAACGGCGCGAAGGCCTGGACGACGCACGGTGGGTACGCGGACTTCTACACGGTCATGGCGCGTACGTCCGACGAGGGCTCACGCGCCATCTCCTGCTTCCTCGTCCCGGCCGACACTCCGGGCGTGGTGGCCGATCCCCCGGAGCAGAAGATGGGCCTGACCGGGTCCGCCACCGCCACCGTGCGCCTGGAGAACGTACGTGTCCCGGCCCGCCGCCGGCTCGGCGAGGAGGGCGAGGGGCTCAGGATCGCCTTCGCCGGGCTGGACTGCGGACGGCTCGGCATCGCGGCGGTGGCCACGGGCCTGTCGCAGGGAGCGCTGGACCACGCGCTGCGCTACTCGCGGGAGCGGGAGACGTTCGGCCGGCCCATCATCGAGCACCAGGGGCTGGCCTTCGTCCTCGCCGACATGGCCGCGGCGGTGCAGGTCTCCCGGGCCACCACGCTGGCCGCCGCCCGTCTCAAGGACGAGGGGCTCCCGTTCCAGTCCGAGGCGTCGATCGCCAAGCTGATCTCCACCGACAACGCCATGAAGGTCACCACCGACGCGGTCCAGGTGCTGGGCGGCGCCGGCTACACCCGCGACTTCCCCGTCGAGCGCTATATGCGCGAGGCCAAGGTCATGCAGATCTTCGAGGGCACCAACCAGATCCAGCGCCTGATCATCGGCCGCGCGCTCAAGGAGAACGAGCGCGGCGGCCTGCGGGTGCGGAACGCGGGGAAGTAGGCGGGGAGGCAGTACGCCCTCAGTCGTAGGGAAACAGGCGGGGAGGTAGTACGCCCTCGGTCGCGGGGAAGACGTACGCCCGCGACCGAAGGGGAGGGAGTAGGTCCAGGGCGCGTGGAACCGGTGGGTGCGCCACGCGCGGCGCACCCACCGGGAGAACGTCCGCGCACGCGATCTTCGCCGTCCGAGCGCCGACACTCTCAGTGTCAGCTCCCCGCACAGCCGATACGCTCGCCGACCGGGCAGGCGGCGCTCGGCCGCGTTCACGATGACCGGACCCCCTCCTGACGTGGTGCGTGCCGTCTCATGCGAAGCGGATGGTGGAGGCGACCCAGGCGCGCCTCTCGGCCTCCTGCTCCGCCGAGTCCGCGGTGAAGACGACGTGTCCGAGCCGACAACGCAGGTCGCGAGCGGCCGGGATGGGACTTCCAGGCTGAAGGTACATGCGCAGCTCGGTCACCTGGGGATGCTGCTCCACGGTGTCCAGGCCCTCTATCCGGTCGAGGACGTCGAGGCCGGGTGCGGTGAAGAAGTGCACCGCGGCGTACTTCGCGGCGGGCTGGGCGTGCGCCGTGGCGGCCTCGGGGTCCAGACCGGTGTGCGCGGCGACCATGATGTGGCGGAGCGAGACCCCCGTCACCAGGAAGATCAGCTCGGCGATGCGGTCCCCGGCGAGGCGCGCGCCGACCTCGATCAGCACAGGACCGTCCTCGGTGAGGCGCAGTTCGGCGTGGAAGGGGCCCAGACTGATGCCGAGGCAGGACACGGCCTCCGAGGTGTACTCGATGACCTGCGCCTGCACCTTCGGGGGCAGGTCCGCCTGCACCACGTGGCCGAGCTCGACGAAGTAGGGTTCGGCGCCCAGCAGTTTGCGGGTGACGGAGACGATGGTCACCCGGCCCTGGCTGACGTAGCCCTCGACGGAGTACTCGGGGCCCTCCAAGTACCGCTCCAGCAAGGCCCGGCCGTCTTCCGGCTGGTCGAACACGAAGTCCGCCTCGTCGGCCAGAGCCCGGTACGCGGCGCGCAGTTGGCCCGCGTCCTCCACGCGGCTGACCTGGATGGACCCGGACCCGGCGGCCGGCTTCAACACGCAAGGGAACCCCACCTCACAGGCGGCCTCGTCGAGATCGTCCGAGGTGGAGATGGGCGCGTACCTCGGTACGCGGACACCCGCCTTCGACAGCATCGAACGCATCCGCGTCTTGTCCCGGACGGCCTCGGCCGTGTCGAGCGGCAGGCCGGGCAGTCCGAGCTGGTGGGCGATGCGGGCGGCGGCGTCCACGTAGAACTCCGATCCTGACACCACCCCGCTCAGGGGCAGCCGCGCGTGCACCCGGGCAGCCGCCTCGGCCAACGCGGCAGGGTCGTTGGTGTCGACGACCACGAAGGTGTCGATCTCACCGCGGGCGGCCTCGGGCACCACTCGGTCGGCGTCGTCGTGGGAGAAGACCACGGTGGCGAGGCCGAGGTCGCGAGCGGCGCCGAGCAGGGTCAGTCCCGAGGACATCGGCTCGATGATCAGCAGCTGCTTCCGGGGGGCGGGCGCTGAGGTGGCCATGGGTGTCTCCTTGTAGGGGTCGTGCCGTAGTGCGATGAGGCGTTGGAAGCTCATGCTCAGGTACAGGAAGCTCATCGTGCGGGCTCCGCCGGGGACGGAGGCGATGCCAGCGGCGAGAGGCTGATCCCGCCGAGGACGTGGTCGATGGCACGGGTGATGGTCAGTTCACGCTGGTCCATGCGGCTCTCATGGGCGTCGTCGATGTGGCCCTGCCGGTGCCAGAACGCGAAGTGCCAGGCGTGGTCGGCCGGGACGACGTGGTGCAGGTCGTGGGCCGGAAGGTCCGAGACGAGGACTCCGAATCGGGCCGGCGTCTGGATGAACACCATCCGCAGCAGCCAGCGGCCCCAGGCGGCGGCGCGCCGGGCGGCCGGGGCGTCCGGGGCGGGCAGCGGCTCCAGGCAGAAGCGGGCCCAGCAGCGCGAGACGTAGTCGGCACGCGTGACCGGGGCGCCGTCGTACGCCATCCAGGGGTGTTCGGAAATGGTCTGGAACAGCGCCGCCCAGTGGAACAGCAGCAGCCAGGGCACGAGAAAGGCAAGGCTGTACTCGACGCCGTCCATCAGGACACCCAGCAGGACGAGGAAGCCCACCCAGACGGTGGAGGCGATCCGCCGGGTCCAGGTGGCGGTGATGAAGTTGGTGCGGAAGCGGAAAGTGACGAAGGGCAGGTGCAGCCGCGGAGAGAACGGAGCGCGGTGGAGCGTCTTGCGCAGCTGGTCCATGGGCATGCCGGGCCGGAACCCGAGGTACATCAGGAAGCCCGAGTCGGGGTCCTTGATGGTGGTGAAGACCTTTCGGTTGTGGTGGCTGCGGATATGGTCCTCGAAGATGTCCTCGTAGTTCGAGGTCAGGCTGATCGCGCTGGACACCACCTGGACCGCTTTGTCCATGTGCTTGTTGCCCGAAATCTCTTTGTGGACGGCGTGATGGCTCCAGGTGACCTGTAGCTTGCGGACGGCGTTGACGGTCACGAGCCAGGTCACCGGCAGGACGGCTGCCGCGTACCAGCCGAGGAAACGCACCGCGTACACGCTGCCGAGCACGGCGGCAGCCAGCTGGACGAGGGTCAGGAACCAGTTGACGAGGGGCGGTGCGATCCATTTCGGGGCGCGCTGTCCGGGCGCCGCCTTGCCGGAGAAGATCGTGACGAACTGCTGCGTCCAGCCCGGGAACCGCTCGAGGTATTCGAGACGCAGCTGTTCCATGGAGGACGACATTCCGATGGGTGAAGGGGCTTCCTGAGGCATGAGGACTCCTTGCGAATCGGTGGATTCCCGGAACTGCCTCATGCCTCACGCACCTTCGAGGCGCACGGTCAGCAGTCGGGCCGCCTCGTCCAGGCTCTTGACGACGTTCTCCGCCGAGGCTCCCTCGGCGATCACGTATCCCAGCCGGTCATAGGCGTTCCGCGGAGGCCGGACCGGTCGGCCTGCCGCCGCGGTGAGATGAACACGCTGGACACCCGGTACGTCCCGGGCCCCGTCCGTGCCGTCGACGGAGGCAAGTACTCCGTCCCGGCCGGCGGCCAGGAAGCGGATGCCGGCCGTCGCCTCCCGGGTCCGCTCCAGCGTGACATCGCGCCCGCAGGCTGCTCGCAGCTGCTGTTCCAGGAGCTCGACACCGGTCGCCAGGCGGATCAGCTCCGGGATCATGCCGCCGGCCAGCCGGGGGTTGACCTCGACGATCAGAGGGCCCCGGTCGGACAGCCTGACCTCGGAGTGCGTGGGTCCGGTCCGAATGCCCAGCGCGTCCAGCGCGGCGGCCACGGCGGCACGCAGGGCGGTGGCGTCCCGCTCTGCCAACGGGGCCGGGAAGACGTGCTGTTGCTCGACGAAGTACGGCCCGGCCGAGACCGTCTTGGCGGTGATGCCGGCACACTTGGCGACACCGCCCGTGCTGAACATCTCCACGCTGAACTCGGGTCCCTCGACGTACTCCTCGAAGAGCGCGGTGCGTGCGGTAGGCAGTCCGCGGACGTTCACCTCGACGGCCAGGACGCGCTCCGCGTGTGCGAGGGCCTCCGCGCGCGAGTGGCAAAGGAGGACATCGTTGGAGCCCGAGTCGTCGGCGGGCTTGACGACGCACGGCAGGCCGACCCGGTCCACGGCCTCGTCGGCTTCCGCGGCGGAGCGTACGGGGGCGAAGCGGGGCTGGGGCACACCCGCGGCGTCCAGCAGTTCACGGACCTTGGCCTTGTTGCGGCTGTCGGCCATGGCCTGCGGAGGGTTGCCGTGCAGGCCCAGCCAGTCGGTCAGGGCGGCGACGACGGGAACGTAGAAGTCGCTGGTGGTGGTGATGCCGGCGATGTCGCGGCGGGGGAACCGCTCGCTGATCGCCCCCCTGAGGCCGCGTTCCGTCGAGGTGTCGCACACGACGAGTTCGCACCCGGACTCCGCTGCCCCCGCGTACCTCTCTGGCGCGTTGGTCAGCAGGACAGGGTCCAGGCCCATCCGCGACGCCAGCTCCAGGGCCAGCACTCCCGTTCCCGAGGTGTTGGCCTCCACGAACAGGAGCTTGCGCGGGGCAGGGGCCGACTGGTCCTGGGCCGCGTATGACCAGGTGCCGACCTCGGTACCCGCGGCCACCTCAGCCGGCGTACGCGACAGAGGGAGTGCGGCCACGGAGCGCTCGGTCCAGTACGCGTCGCTGTAGACGTTGTCGGAGTAGCGGTCGCCCCGGTCGGGGAAGATGCCGACGATCTTGGAGCCGTGAGCGGCCCGGCGGGCCACGTCCTGCAGTACGCGGTACACGGAGCCGGAGGTGTTCCCGGCGAAGATCTGCTGCTCCAGGGCGAGGGCGCGGGTCGCGTCGAACGCCTCGTGGTCGTTGAGCCAGTGAATCTCGTCGATGAGGGTGCGGTCGAGGTTCACCGGTACGAGGCTGTTCCCCAGGCCGCTCTGCAGCCGCTTGGGGTTGTCGGGCTGGTCGAAGACCACGCTCCCCACACAGTCGACAGCGACCACGCGCAGGTCGGGAAGGAACCGGCGCAGGGCCCTGGCGGTTCCGGACAGCGAGCCGCCGCTGCCGACGCAGGCCACGAGGACGTCGATCCGGTCCAGGTCGGAGACCAGTTCCTCGGCGAGGAAGCGGTAGGCGCCGGGGTTATCGGGGTTGCTGTACTGGCGGGGCCAGAAGGCGTCCGGCAGGTCTCGTATGAGTTCGGCGAGCAGTTCCAGCCGGGCGCTCTGCCAGCCGGCGGCGGACATGGTCTCGACCATGTGCACGGTGCAGCCCAGCGCGTGGAGCTTGGCGTGGGTGATCGGGTCGATCCGGGGGTCGGTGACGATGTGCACGGGATGGCCGAGGTGGGCGCCGACGAGTGCGACGCCGAGGGCCATGGTGCCCGAGGAGCTTTCGATGATGGGCGCGCCTTCGGCGAGCTCGCCGGTCCTGCGGGCCTGGAGGATGGTCTGCCGCGCGACGCGGTCCTTCATCCCGTAGAGGTTCTGCAACTCCATTTTGGCGTAGACCTCGACCGAGTTGGGGAGGTCCAGCGCGAGCTTGATCAGCGGGGTGTGGCCGATTGCGTCGACGATGCTCTGGTAGGGCATGTTCCCGTCCGAAGTGAGAGGTGGTCAGGAGGCCGGCTGGCGGCAGGAGTGGAAGAGCGTGGCGTTGCCGGCCAGTGCGGTGGCGCGGGTGTCGGCCTCGACGATCTTGTGCTGGTAGTCGGGGTCCGACCGGGAGACCAACACGCCGAGGGCGGTGCCGCTGTGCGCGACGGCGACACCCAGCGCGTCGATCTCCCGGGACAGGTCGATCATCTGCTGGAGCAGGCGTTTGGGCCGCAGCCGCTGGTTCATCAGGGCGCTCCGGGTGGCCACTTGGCCGACCGACTCCAGGTCGCTGGTGCGCACGGCGTGGGTGATCCGCGCGAGCAGGCCGTCGTACGCGAGTCGTTCGGCCCTGGAGAAGTTCTTGGGCTGCTGGTTGAACGCGATGGTGTCGACGACGCCGCCCTCGTCGATGCCGACGATGGAGAGGGGCGGCAGCGCGCCGAGGCGCTCCCGCAGCCGCACCTCGCGGTGGTAGAAGGAGACGACCCCGGGGTACATCACACCGTCGGTGGGTTCGATCTGGTGCAGGAAGTACTCGATGGTCTCGCCGCCCGCCACGAGTCCGAGGGCCTCGGCCACCGCGCGGGCGGCCGCGACCAGGTCCGCGGAGGAGCTGGCCAGGCCCTTGCCTTCCGGCAGGTCTCCGCGCAGGTCCAGATGGCCCCCGCCCGCGAAGCCGTACTCCCGCAGCATCACCTGGACGAGCCGGCGGGAGCGGTGCTTGTGCGGAGGGAATACCGTGACGTCGGGACGGGCCGGATCGGCGGTGAAGATCGCTGTCGCGCCCCGGTCGATCGGCAGCGTCACCAGGAAGTCGAGCCGCTCCTGCGAGGTGGCGCCCTGCAGCAGCTCACCGAACGTGCCCGGGGCGCTGCCGGTGCCGACCATGGGCGCGTCGACGGCCTGGATGGTAGCGGCCACGTTGTCGCCACCGGTCATCTCAGGTCTCCCTCGCCCACGAACTCGCCGGTCAGCCCGAGAAGGGCATCGACGCGCCGCACGCCGGCGTCGGCGGTCTCCTGCCGCGAGGACCACACCGCGTCGAGATGCTGGAGCTGGGTGTTCTGCGCGTCGAGGAGCTTGCGCACCTGATCGGGATGGGCCGATCCGGGGGTGGTCTTCCGGTAGAGCTCGCCCTCGCCCTGGAAGGCCGTCGCGAGGAGGGCCTCGGGCGCGTCCAGGGTGAAGCCCAGCTCGGCCGCCGCGGTGCGCAGCAGCTCCGGTGCGCAGTCGCGGGGGCGGATACCCGCGGTGTGCGCCGCGACGACGTACCGGCCTGCGATGACCTGGGCTTTGCGCCAGGGCACCGATTCCTGGAGGGTCAGCTGGTTGGCGAGGGTGAAGCCGCCGAGGAATTCCCGCTCGACCGCCTGGAGCATCCGCGCCCGGTCGAAGCGGAGGTTCTCCACCACCGAGGTGAACAGCCGCATCGTGGTGCCCAGCGTGGTGAACATCGGCAGCAGGTTCGCTCCGGCCTCCTTCGACACCTCCACCATGTTGCTGAAGGGCGTGGCTCGTTGGGCCAGCAGCATGTCGAAGTAGTAGGCGCTCAGGTGCGCCGACTTGCCCCGGATCCGTTCGAGCACCGGGTAGTTCTTCTTCTGCGGCATGGCCGAGGAGATGCCCGACAGCTCATCGGGCAGCTCGATGAACCCGTACAGGCCGCTGCCCCAGGTCATCAGGTCGCTGATGAACCGGCTCAGGGAGGATCCGAGGAGCGAGAGTTCGGCGGCGGTCTCCAGCACCCAGGCCCGCGAGGCCACGCCGGTGAGCGCATGGGGCTGAGGAGCCGAGCAACCGAGCAGCTCGGCCATCGCGGCGCGGTCCCAGGGCAGGTCCTGTCCCGTCATGGCCCCGGAGCCGAGCGGGCTGAGGTTGAGTCCGTCGTATGTCGACAGGAGCCGGCGCAGGGTGTGCAGCATCTGCTCGGAGACGGCCGTGAAGTAGAAGCCGGGCGTGATCGTCTGGGCCGCCTGCAGGTGCGTCTGGCCCACCATCGGCAGGTCGGCGGTGCGCGCGGCCAGCCCGTGGACGGCCCGGGTGAAGGCGAGGAGAACCTGGGCGCCTTCGAGCAGCAACCGGCGTCCGAAGAGCAGTTGGGCGGTCGACTGCATGTCGTTGCGGCTGCGGTCGACGTGCCAGGCCGTGACCGGCTCGCTCAGGCCCTGCTCGACATGCAGTTCCAGAGCGAAGGCGATGTCGGACATGTTGGTCTGCGCGTCCGCTGTGATGCGGTCCCGCGTCGCGTGGTGCAGCAGCCGGCCGATCTCCGCAGCCTGATGCTCCGTGATCAGCCCCATACGCCGGTACTCGATCGCGAACACCTTCTCGACGACCCTGTACCAGGGCAGCAGATGTTCGGCCTCGTAGCGAAACTGTGGCTCCAGGACCTCCTCGTCCAGGAGACGGCTGGGGGTGCTGCGGATTCTTCCCGTGAGGCCGGCGGCCTCGACCACCCGTGCCGGGTCGTGGGAAGGAGTCATGTCGTTGCTCCGGTTTCTCAGCTGTGAGTTCCCGTTCGGGCGGTCGGACAGGAATCCCTGCCGTTGGGCTGAGGAGGGGGTGGCGGCCGGCCCTGGCGCCACCCCGGGCGTTCAGCCGGTGCTCTTCATCGACGCGAGGTCCTGCCGCACCGTCTCGGCCAGGAGTTCGGGGCGGCTGGTGTTGAGGTAGTGGCCACCGTGGTCGGTGACGACCACGCGACACCGCGGCACGAACCCCTCCCAGTTGCCGACGACCGCCTCGTGGTCGCCCATCAGCGAGTCGTCGGTGGCGAGCAGCACGGTCGCGGGGGCCGCGAGCGCGGCGCGGCCGGGATCCGAGAGCGCGAGGTGGAACCCGTGGGTGGCCTCGACCGTGTCGTAGCGGAACGACTTGGCGAGGTCCGTACGCTCGGTCGCGGACAGCCGGTGAACCTCGTCCAGGCCCGTGTTGTCCGCCATCCAGTCCATGATCTGCTGCTCGCTCATGTGCACCACCTCGTTGGCGGCGTGGTCCGCGGGGTCCATGGAGCGCAGCAGCTTGGCCACGATGAGCAGCCGGCCGACGGTGCGGCCCTGCCGTTCCAGGGCGCGGACCGTGTGCATCGCGAGCGAGGCACCGGCGCAGTGGCCGAGTACCAGCACGGGTCGCCCGTCGGCTTCCCGGGCCACTTCGTCGGCGAGTTGCTGTGCCAGGACGTCCACGGAGACCATCGGACGGACGTCACCCGCGGTACGGCCCGGCAGCTCGGTTCCCATGACCCGGACGGGAATGCCGTCGTCGGTGAGCTGCCTGGCCAGCGGTACGTAGCTGACCGCGCTACCGCCCGCGAACGGGATGCAGACGAGCAGGGCCTCGGCGTTGTCGAGGCGGGCTCCGGAGGCTGCGGTCAGGTCGACGAGCAGGCCGCGCCGGGAGCGGCCGTTGTCGGCGAAGCTCACGGCCATCAGTCTCGCGGTGGGTCTGACCAGCAGGTCGCGCAGCATGATGCGGCCCTGTGAGGAGGCCGCGACCTTCATCGCCGCGATCGAATGTCCGCCGATCTCGAAGAAGTTGTCGGTGACTCCGACTTCCGAGGGGTGCGCTCCGAGCACCGAGGCGAACAGATCGCGGACGAACTCCTCGTCCGGGGTCGCAGGTTGCTCGCGTTCCACGTCCCGGTCCGTGCTCAGGGGCTGGGCTGCCAGCACCCGGCGGTCGATCTTCCCGTTGGAGTTGAGCGGGAAGGCGTCGAGGCGTACGAGGATCTCCGGCTGCATGTAATCCGGGATGATCTCGGCGAGCTGCCGTCTGAACTCGGTGCGGTCGGGCTCGGCCGGGCCGGTGTAAAAGGTCACCAGCCGCTTCTCCCCCACCACGTCGCGGGCCAGGGTCACCGAGGTCTCCACGCCTGGCAGGCGGTTGACCGCCCCGTCCACCTCCGACAGTTCGATGCGGTATCCGCGGATCTTGACCTGCCCGTCGCGGCGGCCTGCGCAGTCGAGCAGGCCGCCGGGGAGCCACCGGCCGATGTCACCCGTGCGGTACATCCGCGCGGACCGCCCGTCGAGCGTGTTCGGCTCGAACGCGGCGGCGGTGCGTTCGGCGTCGTTGATGTAGCCCAGTCCGACGCCGGCGCCGGTGACGCAGATCTCGCCGTAGCTGCCGATGGGGCGCGGCAGCCCGTCCGCGCCGACGACGTGCAGGTTCGTGTTGATGATCGGCCGGCCGATCGGGACCCGGACGCCGTCGAAGCCGGCGGACATGAAGTGGTGGGTCACGTCGTCGGAGCACTCGGTGGGGCCGTACGCGTTGATCACGGGGATCTTGTAGCTGGCGAACCAGCGTCGCGTCAGTGCCGGAGGCAGCGGCTCCCCGTTGATGATGTTGAAGCGGAGGGCCGGCAGCGGGGTGGGACGCTGCTCGACCTCGGTGAGCAGGGCGTCGGTGTAGGACGGCACCGTCTCCAGGATGGTGATGCCGTCATCGGCCAGCGCGGTGAGGAAGACCGGCAGATCCACAACCGTGTCGTGGTCGTAGATGACGGTCCGCCCGCCGACCAGCCACACGACGAGCAGCTGCCAGACGGAGATGTCGAAGCACTGGGTGCTGATCTGGGCGACCCGGTCCTCTGCCGTCAGCTTGAGATCGACGACCTTGGACAGCAGGTGGTTGAGCATCCCGGAGTGGCGCACCGTGGCGCCCTTCGGGTCGCCGGTGGATCCCGAGGTGAAGATGATGTAGGCGGTGTCCTCCGGCGCAGGCGGGGCGGGAACCTCGACCGCGGTACCCGGCCCGGGGTCCGTGAGCGTCACCACGGTGAGCCCGTCCACCCGTTCGCGCAGGGCCGCGCCGCACCGCGCCGCGTCGTCGGCCTCAGCGACCAGGAAGCGGGAGCCGCTGCGCCTGAGCACGGCGGCGATACGCTCGACCGGGAAGCTCCGGTCCTGCGGCAGGTAGACCGCGCCGATCTTCAGCAGGGCGAGCATGGTCAGCGACCAGAGGATCCCCCGCGGCAGCACCGTGGTGACCACATCGCCGGGTACCACACCCGCCGCGAGGAGCTGCGCTGCGCACCGGTCGGAGGCGGAGTCGAGGGCGGCGTAGTCGAGCCGTTCGGAGCCGTGCTCCAGGGCGATCGCCTCCGGGGTCCGGCGGACCTGCTCGGCGAAGACGTCGAGGAAGGTCCCCTCCGGCAGCGGGAACCCGGGGCCCTCGGACATCGATCGCAGGGCGTCCTGTTCCTGGGCGCGGGTCAGTGACGTGCCGACCCGCTGTGCGGCCGGATCGGTCACCAGCGCGTTCAGTGCGGCGAGGTAGTAGCCGCCGAGCCGTTTCACCTGCTCGATCTCGTACACGGCGTTGTGGAAGTGCAGGCTGAGCATGACCTCGTCGCTGACCGCGTCCTGGGAGAACTCGGCGCGGAAGGGGAACTCGCTCTGCACGTTGACGATCGAGCGGACCAACTCGAAACCGTCCCGGGCGGTGAGGTCCTTGAGCACGTGGAAGTGGGTGAAGTTGAAGACCGTCTCGAACAGGGTCTCGCGGCTGCCCACCGCCCGCTTGATCTCGGCCATCGGGAAGCGGCGGTTCGGCAGCAGCTCGGACTCGGCCGCGTATACAGCGTGAACCAGGTCCTCCCAGCGGTCGCCGAGATCGCGGACCCGGAACGGCAGGGTGTTGAGGAAGAGGCCAGCGATGTCCTGGCCGCCTTCGATCTCAGGACGCCCCGAGTGCTCGTAGCCGGTGATGACGTCCGAGGTTCCCGCCACGAAGGCCAGGACGCCGACGTGGGCCGCCAGCAGCACCGCCTTGACCGGGACCCGCATCTGCCTGGCGGTCGCCCGGACGGCGTCCGACAGGCCTCGCGGGAACGTCACGTCGTGGATGCCCACGCCGCCTCGCTCGGGTTCGGGCTCGGTGCAGGGGGCGATCCTGGTGCTCTCCGCACCGTCCATGACCTCAAGCCAGAACGCGCGCTGCTCGGGCGAGGCGACGGCCGCCTGCTCCAGGGCCACGTACTGGCGGTGCGACATCTTCTCCGCCTGGAATCCGACCTGCGGTTCGTCGCCGTCCAGCAGCGCGAAGTAGGCGGAGAAGATGTCGCGGTGGACGGTGTTGACGCTCCAGCCGTCCAGCGCCGCGTCGTGGTAGCTCAGGGAGTACTGGTACTCGTCGTCGGACAGCAGGTGCAGGTGGACACGGACCAGGTCGGTACTGCCGTAGCGGAAGCCGCCGCGGAGTTCCAGCTCGGCGAACTGACGCAGCTCCTCCTGCTGGTCGTCGGCGGACCGGCCTCGCAGGTCGAAGACCCGCAGGGGCGACGGAGCGCTCTCGTGCACCAGTTGCAGAGGAACGCTGAAGCCGTTCAGGTGGAAGGAGGTGCGCAGCAGCGGGTGCCGCCGCACCACCGAGTCCACCGCCCGGTCGAAGAGGCCGGTGTCCACCGTCCCGTTGATGCGGTAGCTGAGGATGTCGTGGTACATCCCCTCGGTGCCACCGCGTACGGCCTCGTAGATCAGGCCGACCTGCAGTTGCGACATCGGATAGGCGTCGACGACCCCGACGGGGAGCAGCGCTCGGTCCGGCTCACCGACCAGCGCGAAGGGTTCGTCGTCGGCCTCCGGTACGCCGGTTCCGGCGGCGACGACGCGAGTGGCCAGCGCGGCGATGGTGGGGTGGTCGAACAGCTCCTGGAAGGTGAAGTCCACTCCGGCGGCCCTGGAGCGGGCGAGCACGGTGATGAACTTGATGGAGTCCCCGCCCAGGGAGAAGAAGTTGTCGTCCACGCCGATGGAGTCGAGGCCGAGCACGTCCGTCCAGATCTCGGCGAGCCGCCGCTCGACCGGCGTCCGCGGCGCCCGGTGGGCGATGACGGGGGCGGCGTCCCGCAGCGGCGCGGGCAGAGCGGAGACGTCGCGCTTGCCGTTGTGGCTGGTGGGGATCGCGGGGACCTCGATGATGTGCCGCGGCACCATGTAGGAGGGGAGTTCGGCTTCCAGGGCGGCACGCAGGGTCGGTTCGTCGTAGCCGTCGCCGGTCACCACGTAGGCGACCAGCAGGCTGTCACCGGATTCGGTGCTCCGTGCGACGACGGCGTTCTGGTGGACCCCCGGCGTCTGCTGGACCACATGCTCGATCTCGCCGGGTTCGATACGGTAGCCGCGGATCTTCACCTGGGTGTCCAGTCGCCCCAGGTACTCGACCGTGCCGTTGGGCAGCCAGCGCGCGAGGTCTCCGGTGCGGTAGCGGTGCTCGCCGTTCTCACCGGTGATGAACCGCTCGTCGGTGAGTTCGGGGGCGTGCAGGTAGCCGCGGGCCAGTCCGATGCCGACAATGCACAGTTCACCGGGGGTGCCGATCGGCGCGAGGTCCCCGGACCTCGTCCGCACGGTCAGCCGGATGTTGCTGATCGGGCGGCCGATCGGCACGGACCGGGTGCCGTCCAGGTCGTTGCAGGGCTGGTGCGTGACGTCGACGGCGGCCTCGGTGGGGCCGTAGAGGTTGACCAGGTCGCGCTGCGCGCCGAGGAGCTCCTCGAACTGCCGGACCTGGTCGATGGCGAGAGCCTCACCGCTCGCGAAGACCCGGCGGACACTGGAGAGCCGTTCCTGTTCACCCGTGGCACCGACGAAGCCGAGGAAGGCGTGCAGCATCGAGGGGACGAAGTGCAGGGTGGTGGCTCCGCTCTCCTCGATCCTCCGGATGATCCGCTCGGGGTCGCGCTCGTCGCCGTTGGGCAGGATGGCCACGGACGCACCGGCGAGGGACCACCAGAAGATCTCCCAGACGGACACGTCGAAGGTGAACGGTGTCTTGTGGAGGATCACGTCGTGGCCGTCGAGCGGGTAGGCGCTCTGCATCCACCACAGGCGGTTGACGATGGCCCGGTGCTCGACCATCACCCCTTTGGGTCGGCCCGTCGATCCCGAGGTGTAGATGATGTACGCGACGTCCCCGGGCCCGGTGACGGGGTCCAGGTCGGTGTCCGGCCGACCCGTCACGGAGGGGTCGTCGAGCAGCAGGACCCGCCGGCGCCCGGCAACGGCCGCCGTGGCCCCGGTCGCCACCACGATGCCCGCCCGGCTGTGCTCCAGCAGGTAGTCGATGCGGTTGCGCGGCAGTGTCGGGTCGACCGGCAGGTAGGCGCCGCCCGCCTTCAGTACGGCGTAGATCGCCACGAGCAGGTCGGTTGAGCGGGGAACGCACACGGCGACGGGGGCGCCCGCCCCCACCCCGGACTCGCGCAGGGCGCGTGCCAGACGGTTCGCCGCGGCGTTCAGCGCCCCGTAGGTGGTGCCGTCGTCGACGACGGCGACGCGGTCCGGTTCGGCGGCGGCCCGCTCCTCCAGGAAGCCGTGCAGCAGCCGGTCCTCGGGGAAGGGTGCCTCGGTCCGGTTGAACTCGCCTTCGAGCAGCGCGAGTTCCTCGTCCCCCGGGAGCAGTAGCGGGCCGACCGGGAGCGACGGATCGTCGACCAGACCGCTGAGGACCCGCGCGTACGCGGCGGCCAGACGCTCGGCGGTCGCAGCGGTGAAGAGGGCGGAGTCGTAGTCGAGCTCGACGCGGGCCGGTCCGTCCGCGGGAAGGCAGAGGTCGAAGAGGAGCGGGCTCCCTGCCGCCCGGGCGTCCTCGGCGGTGAGCCGGCCGTCGAGCGAGAGCATGAGGTCGCTGGGCCGTACGTCGAGCTTGTCGAGCAACCGCCGGACCGGAATGTCCAGGTTCGCCGATGCCGCGAGGTAGCTCGTGCGCACGCTGGTCAGCAACGCGCGGCCCGAATCGGCACCGGACACCGCGACGCTCACCGGGACGGCCCGGTTGAGGCCCTGGTCGTCCGGAACGGGAACGAACAGCGTGACCGCGGCCCGGTCGGTGCTGCGGACCGCCAGCAGCGCGAGACCGGTCGCGCCGAGGACGGTCTTCAGGACCCCGTCCCCCTGGGAAATCCGGGCGACGGCCTGTGCTGTGGCGGAGTCCAGTCCGACAACGACGCGGTCGGTGACGGGCTCGTGGTGGCGGGCGTGGTCGCGTATGAGCATGGTGGGTTCGGCCCAAGCGCCCTGCTGCGCGTCCCAGAACTCCGCCTGGTCGGGATGGATGCTGCGGGCCTGCTGCAGTTGGAAAATACTCATCTCGTAGTCCCGGTCTCGACGGGGAGGCCATCACGGGCCCGCCCCTCTGCTGCGGATGGGGATGTGTGGAGAAGCCGACGGCTGTGACGGGCGTCGGTGCATGGCGCTCAGCGGGTGGTGATACCGATCTCTCTGTCCGGCCGTTCGTCTTCAGATCGCGGGGAGAACGACTGCTCCGTGTCGGAGACGCGCGCCCTGCTCTCCCAGAAGGCCGCGATCGAGGTGCCGGCGAGCGTGGCGAGGAACAGGCCGCTCTGATACGGCAGATGACTCAGCAGGAGGCCGCCGGCGCCTGCGATGAGCCCGATGACCAACGCACGCCTGGTCGTGAAGGACGAGACGACCAGCCCGATGTACGAGGCGTAGACGGCGAAGTCCAGGCCCCAGGAGCTCAGGTCCGCGAGTGTCTGGCCGAAGACCCAGCCACAGACCGTACTGAGGTTCCAGGCGAGGTAGATCGTGATCGCGTTGCTCAGCACGTACCAGCGCCGGTTGTCCTGCTCGGGGACGGGATCGCTGAACCGCTTGGCCGCCAAGGCGTAGACAGCGTCCGTCATTCCGAAGGCGATGGCCACGCGCCAGAGCAGGGGCATCGGCCGTACGTACGGTGCGAGGGCGGCCGAGTAGAAGACGTGGCGCAGGCTGACCAACAGGACGGTCATGACCGTCAGCGGCCACGCGGCGCCCGACGTGATCATGCCGAGGCCGATCATCTGGGCAGAGCCCGAGTTGACCCACAGACTCATCGACATGGTGTTGACCACGCTCATGCCCTGCGCCTCGGCGAGCGCGCCGAAGAGCAGGCCGAACGGCACCGCGCCGATGATGACGGGGACGGCGGCCAGGGCTCCCTGCAGGGCTTCACCCCCACGACTGTGTCGCGGCAACATCACTTCAACCTCGTTCCAGTGGCGGTCAGGAGGCGGGTCACAGCGCGAACTTGGTGACCATGAAGCCGGCCATGGCGACCGCGAACACCAGGAAGAACGCGTCCTTCTTGAACGCGCCGACCGTGAACCCGCAGGCCGCCCCCACCAGGTAGGGGGCGACCGACGCCGGATCACCGGAGTCACCGGAGTCACCGGCCAGCAGTACCGACGGCACGATGATCGCCATCAGCACAGCGGGCATCACGTAGGGCAGGGTGCCGCGGATGCGCGTGGGCAGGTGCTCGGGACCGATCGGCCCGAAAAGCGCGTAGCGAACGGCGAACGTCACAGCCCCGCAAAGGAGGATGGTCAAGGGGGTCATCAGAATCTCGCCTTGGTCAGAAGGAGAAGTCGGCTGCCTCGAGAACCCGAGCGGGCTGCTCGGCCCGCTCCGGCAGAACCGGAGCGTGCGGGGTGAACGACAGCTCGCGGAGCGTTTCGACGACACGGTCCAGCAGGAAGGCGGCGGAGGCCTTTTCGAACAGGGCCGTGGAGTACTCCAGCTCCAGCGTGAAGCCGCCGGGTTTCCGCCAGGCCTGCAGATTGAGGTCGAAGCGGCAGGTGCCGGGGTGCGGCAGCGACAGGGTCGCCCTCCGCCCGTGCGCGCGGAAGCTGTGGAAATCGATGTCCTGCAGCGCGAAGAAGGCGTCGAAGAGAGCGTTGCGGCTCAAGTCCCGCGGGAGGCAGAGCTGTTGGACGAGCTCGGCGAACGGGTACTCCTGGTGGTCCAGTGCGGCGCCGTGCTCCGCGCTCAGGTCCTTCAGCAGATCACCCAGAGTGGCACCTGGGGACAGCGAGGCCCGCAGGACGACCGTGTTGACGAACATGCCCACCACGTCTTCGAGGTCGGGATGGGGCCGCCCGCCCATGGGACTGCCGACGATGATGTCCCGCTGCCCGCAGAGCCGGGCCAGGGCAGCTGTCCAGGCGGTCAGGAGCACGACGAAGAGAGGGAGGGACTCCCGCGCCGCCACGGCCCGTATGTGCTCCGTGTCCTCGGAGGAGAGGTCCATCGCCACCACGGCACCCGCCGTGGACCGAAGGGCGGGGCGTGGCCGGTCCGTCGGCAGGTCGAGGGCCGGCACCGGCTCGGCGTACCGGGCGAGCCAGTACCGCTTCGCCCGCGCCAGCTCCGTCCCAGAGGTCCTTGCGTCGGCCCATTCGGCCGCGGCGGCATAGTCCACGGCCGGAGCAGCCGGCTCGAAGCCCGCGTAGAGCTCGAACAGTTCGTCCATGACGAGGCGCAGTGACATACCGTCGAAGACGATGTGGTGGACATCGAGGTGGAGGACGTCCGCACCGGACGGATACCGTTCGAGGGCGGCACGCAGCAAGGGCAGTTCGCCGAGGTCGAAGGGCTTGATCCAGTCGGTGGCCGCACCGTCGACCACGGTCAGTTCCACCGGGGCGCTGCTCTCGACCCGCCTCACGACACCGTTGCCGCCGGTGTCGAACCTGGTCCGCAGGGCGTCGTGGCGTTCGGTCAACCGGCCCAGTGCCGTGCGCAGGCGATCGGGGTCGAGTGGGCCGCCGGCCTCCACTCGGATCGGGATGTTGTAGGCCAGGTTCTTCGGGTCGAGCCGCCAGAGCGCGTAGAGCGCCCGCTGCTGTGGATGGAGCACACCACTGCCGGTGGCTGCCGGGATCGGCAGGAACCGGGTGGTGGCGGCGCCGGCGACCGCCCGCGCCATGGAGCCGAGGGTCCGTGCGGCTAAGAGGTCGCCGAAGCCGAGCTCCACCCCGGGGTCCCTGGCCAGCCTGCCGATCAGGGCACCCGTGGTGATGGAGCTGCCGCCCAGCTGGTAGAAGTCGTCCTCCACGCCGAGCCGGTCCGCGTCCAGGCCCAGTACGTCGGCCCAGTGCCGGGCCACAATGTGTTCCTCGGGCGTCCTGGGCGCCGCTCCGGCTCCGCTCCGGCGTGGCGGCGACAGCAGCTGGTCTCGGTCCACCTTGCCATTGGCGTTCAGGGGCAGGCGGTCCATCGGCACCAGGTGCGCAGGGCACATGTATGACGGGAGCCGCTTGCGCAGCTCGTCCAGGACGTCCTGCTCGCTGTGGCCGGGGCTGAGCACCACGTGGCTGATCAGCTGTTTGCCGCCGGTGGGCCCGTCCTCGACATGAGTGTGGCTGTCGACGAGGCCAGGGGCCTCCAGGAGGGCGTTGTCGATGTCTCCCAGCTCGATCCGGTGCCCGCGGATCTTGACCTGATGGTCCGTCCGGCCGTGGAACGAGAGGACGCCGTGGGGATCGCTGCTTACGAGGTCGCCCGTCCGGTAGTGCCGTACGCCGTCCACGAGGACGAACTTCTCGGCCGTCAGCTCGGGGTTGTTCAGGTAACCCCGGGCCAGGCCGGTCCCCGCCGTGTAGAGCTCGCCGATCTCTCCGGCGGACACGGGCTTCCGGTCGGCGTCGAGGACGGCGACCGTGGTCCCGTTGATGGGGCGCCCGATCGGGATGGCTGTGTCGTAGTGCCTCTCGACGGGGAAGACGGTGGTGAAGGTGGTGTTCTCGGTGGGGCCGTATCCGTTCAGCACACGCAGGGTCGGGTGGGCCGTGCGGACGAGGTTCACGTGCCGACAGGAGAGGACGTCTCCGCCGACCAGGAGGGTCCGCAGTCCGGAGAACACGCTGACGTCGTCGTCTACCAGTTGGTTGAACAACGGCGAGGTGAGCCACAGCACGGTGATTTCCGCCTGGCGCAGGACCCTCTTCAGGAGTGCGGGCGTCAGCAGCGTCTCCTGGTCGACGATGTGGAGGACGGCGCCGTTGAGTAACGCCCCCCATATCTCGAAGGTGGCGGCGTCGAACTCCAACGCGCCCGTCTGCAGGAACCGCTCGTCCGCGGAGAAGGGGAAGTAGTCCGCGCCGCGGACCAGGCGCAGCACACTGGCGTGCTCGACCATCACGCCCTTGGGGCGGCCTGTGCTGCCCGAGGTGTACATCACGTAGGCCAGCGGCGACGCGGAGGAGGAGGTGACCGGCACGGGAACGGACGCGGGCTCGGGAAGCGGCGATTCCCGGGAGAGGAGCGCGTTGAGCCCGTGCACCTCGGTTCCCGCCGGTGCGGCCCGCGCGACAGACGCCTCGAGTCCGTCGCCGCACAGCACGATGGGGGCTTTCGAATCCCTGAGGATGCGCATGATGCGTTCCTCGGGGTAGGCGGGACTCACCGGCACGTACGCGGCCCCGGACAACAGGGTCGCCAGCATGGCGACGACGGCATCGGCGGACCGGTGGAAGGCGACGGCGACGAGGGTTTCCTCGTGGGCACCGAGTGCGGTCAGGCGTCGGGCCACTGACAGGGCACGGGCGTGGAGTTCCGCGTAGCTGAGTCGCTCCGTCCCGTGGACGAGGGCCGGCGCGTCCGGCGTGCGCTCCGCCTGGGCGATGAACAGCTGGTCCAGACGAACGTCGGACGGCGAATCGGTCGACATCTTCGTCTCCTTGTACCTGGGCCGGTCCGGCAACGGGAGAGGTGAATTCCGGGGAGGGTTCGAACCTGTAGGTGTTGCCGAAATGCGTGCGAGCCCAGTCCTCGCCGTGCAGGGCGCCGTGGTGCCGTGCCGGGCGCGCCGACCATCGTCGCTGAAGTGCTCTTTGGGCCAGACCAGGTCGGGGGCCAGGGCGCAGTCGTTCCGCACGTGGCGGATCCGGCTTCCCAGGCAAGGGCCGCTCTCGTCCGGGTCCGGGATCACCACGGTCTCGGTGCCGAGTGAACGCATGAGCCGTATGTTCCGCTCGTTGCGCCGGACGTCGGCGACGGAGGTCAGCTTGCGTTCCCGGTTGGCGGGGATCGCGCTGACGGCAATTCCGGGACTTCCGGAGGAAGACTCGATGAACGTGGATTCCGGCTTGAGCCTGCCTTCTTCCTCGGCTGCCGATGTCATCGCGGCGGTCGCTTCAGCCTTCACGAACCCGAAGAAATTGAACCCTTCGCACTCCAGAGAAAGAGTGCTCCCCCGCACAGAGTGGTACTCGACCAATATCTCATCCAGGATGAGATCCTTCGACACACCGACCTCGAATCCCGAGCAGCCCTGATCAGCCTTTGAAATCATAGAGGTATACCTAGAGATATCAGCCGACAGGGCATGCGGGGGAATTCCCTCCGCATGCCGGTGCGTCGTCCGTGGAACCGCATGACGGAGAGCGCGTCACCATGTATTGATCATGGAGCACGAGGAAAACGTTAACCGACCGGAGACGCGAATGCCAGCACCGGTTACTAAAGGATTCCCCAATCCAGCAGGACGAGAACATCCCCAACTCCGCATATCCGGTACGGACCAGTTTGTAAATTAAGGCGTGGATTGCCTCCAGCCAGCGTCGCGACGCGGCAACGGACGCCGCCCGCGACGGCAGCCACCCTGCACAGGCAGTTCCGTCCGGAGAATACTTCCAAATCGGAATTTGCGTGATGAGCCAGCCATGAAGATCTTGCGGCTGCCCCCTGTTGCGCCAGGATCCAGCCCAGCTTGAATCCGCTTTCCAGCACGAGCGCCAGGGGGCACCGACTCGGCCTATCACGGCGGATGAACAATTCGGACGGAGCAATTCCGTGCGCCCTTGTAGCTCAGGGACCCTTCCCCGCCGGATTCGCGGCGGCGAATCAAACCCACCGAAGAATTGGATGGCAGTGGCACCCAGGTCGACGAGGATGTGGTGGTCAACGCCGAGGCGCAAGACGGCGGGCGTCCTCGGCTTCGGTCGCATCGGCAGGCTGGTCGCCCGCCGGCCCGCGCCCTTCGAGACGCGGCCGCTGATGCGCGATCACTGTGAGCCGAGCACGGTGGCGGCGGAAATGGGCGTCGCCCCGATGCCGTTCGGCGAACTCACGCACCGCTCCGGCACCCTCACGATCCACCTGCCGCTCGCACCCGAGGCGACGGGTCCGGCGGAGGCGGCAGCCCTGCGCCTCCCTAAGGAACCCGCCCACGCGTGCCTCGTCGGCAGCCGGCAGGTTCGTCAAGTAGAGGTGTCTCCGGCGGGGCCTTGCCGTCCCGCGGAGAACCCCTCGCCCCAAGAGGAACCGCACCCATGAACGCCCATTCGGCCGGCCTGAAGACGACCGGATACAGTGCGCGAGGCGGCAGCCTGGTCAGAGACTGCGGCCTGGTCAGAGAGGGGAAGCGTGACCGACACCAGCAACACCCGATCCGCCGACAGTGAAGCGCAAGCGCCGCGGCAGAGCCGACTGCACCGCCTGATGCGCTACATCCCCCTGATCGCCCCCGTCCTGCTGTGGGCCGTGCCCTGCTGGGTGCTCCTGTACACCGGCCAGCACTGGTCGCCGCCCGTCACGCTGGGCGGCACCGCCCTGTTCGTCCTCGGTCTCGTCGGAATGCCGCTCGCGATGATGCGCGGCCACGGCCGGCGTCAGCAGGACCGGGCGGCGATCGTCGGTGACAGCCTGCTGGGCGCCAGCTGGGTGCTGTTCACCTGGTCCGTGCTGCTCGGCGTCCTGTTGCGGCTCGCCCTGACCGTGGCCGGCGTCGGCGAGGGTCAGGACCGGGCCCGAATCGTCACTTGGGCCGTCCTCGGCGTAACCGCGGTACTACTCGCCTGGGGGTACGCCGAGGCCCGGCGCGTGCCACGCGTGCGCCGACTCGACGTGCAACTCCCGCGACTGGGTGCCGGGTTGGACGGCACCCGCGTCGTCCTCATCACCGACACCCACTACGGCCCACTCGATCGCGCCCGCTGGTCGGCACGGGTGTGCGAGACGGTGAACTCTCTGGAGGCCGACCTGGTCTGCCACACCGGCGACATCGCGGACGGCACGGCCGAACGCCGCCGCGCCCAGGCCGCCCCGCTCGGAACCGTGCGGGCCACCCGGGCCCGCGTGTACGTCACCGGCAACCACGAGTACTACAGCGAGGCCCAGGGCTGGGTCGACCTGATGGACGAGCTGGGCTGGGAGCCGCTGCGCAACCGGCATCTGCTGCTCGAACGCGGAGGCGACACCCTCGTGGTCGCCGGCGTGGACGATGTCACCGCCGAGTCCTCCGGCCTCGCAGGCCACCGCGCCCACCTCGCCGGAGCCCTGAACGGCGCCGCCCCCGACCTGCCCGTCCTGCTCCTGGCACACCAGCCCAAGTTCGTCGACCGGGCAGCAGCCGAAGGCATCGACCTCCAACTCTCCGGCCACACCCACGGCGGCCAGATCTGGCCCTTCCACCACCTGGTCCGCATCGACCAGCCCACCGTCGCCGGCCTCAGCCACCATGGCAACCGCACCCTCCTCTACACCAGCCGAGGCACCGGCTTCTGGGGCCCGCCTTTCCGTGTCTTCGCCCCCAGCGAGATCACCCTGCTCGTGCTCCGTTCCTCCCATCCGCCCACCTCGCCGTAGCACCGGGCAGGCCGGCACGTCCGCGACTCCAGGTTGAGAACATCTCATTTGGGGACAAGCGGAAGCCAACCGAACAAGCCCGGACGCCATGGCCGCTCCGCTCCCGGAGCCAAGATCGATTGTCAGTGGTGGGTGGGACAGTGAGGGCATCGAGTCGGAACCAGGGGGAGCTGCCATGGCCGGAAGTCAGAACTACATCAATCACGTTGCCCTTGTGCTGGATGCCAGTTCGTCCATGTCGCATCTGAGCCGCAAGGTCGTCGAAGTCGCCGACCAGCAGATTGCGTATCTCGCTCGCCGGTCGAGGGAGCTGGACCAGGAAACCCGTGTCACGGTGTACGTCTTCGCGGACAAGGTGGAGTGCGTCATCTATGACAAGGACGTGCTGCGGATGCCGTCGCTGAAGCAGTCGTACCGGGTCGGTGGAATGACGGCTCTGCTCGCGGCCGCACTGAAGTCACAGCAAGAGCTGGCACAGACGGCCCAGTTGTACGGCGACCACAGCTTCCTGACGTTCGTGCTTACGGACGGGCAGGAGAACGCGAGTCATCGCTGTCCGGACGCCCCCGTCAGGAATCCGCGTGAACTGGTCAAGGCCGTGGCCGAGATGATCGCGACGCAGGAGGACAACTGGACGCTGGCCGTCCTCGTGCCGGACCAGATGGGCAAGCGCGAGGCCATGCAGTGCGGTTTCCCGAGGGACAACATCGCGGTCTGGGACGCCACGAGCACACAGGGTCTGGAGGAAGCCGGCCAGGTCATCCGGGAGGCCACCGAGAAATTCATGGTGGGCCGCACCCAGGGCATCCGGGGATCGCGGGCAGTGTTCTCCGTGGGTGCGGAGGCGGTCAACGAGGACACCATCAAGGCGGCCGGCCTCGCTGCGGTGGATCCGTCGGGATACCGGCTGATCCCGGTGACCCGTGACGCGGCGATACGGGACTGGGTCGTCGAATGCGGGCACACCTACCGTACCGGTGGCGCGTTCTACGAGCTGAGCAAGTCCGAGAAGATCCAGGCACGGAAGCAGATCGCGGTGCTGGAGAAGAAGACGGACCGGGTGTACTCGGGCCCAGAGGCCCGAGCCCTGCTCGGCCTGCCGGACGTGGAAGTGCGCGTCAGGCCCGACCACAACGACGACTTCACGATCTTCGTGCAGAGCACCAGCGTGAACCGGAAGCTCGTACCGAACACGCGACTGCTGCTTATGCTCTGACGCCTTGAAAGCCCCGTCGGATCCGGAAGCGCTTCGTCTTCTGAGCCCGTCGCCCAGGCTCCCGGGTCCACTCAGGGCTCTCGCTTGGACCACGCGGCGCCCACGCCGAGGGGGCCGCGCCACAGCTGCCTGACGCGACCTGGCCTCGGCGGCTACCGTTCTGGCTGCCGGACCTGTGGCACGGTGACGCGACCGGCTCCCGGGCCCTCCCGGAGGGCGGGCCGCGGGTCACGACGGCACTCCCGTGGCCGAACGGCGACAGGCTCCACGCAGGTTACGATCCGGCCAATCGGAAGAACATGCTCCGTCCGCGGATGTGCTGATGCCCGAGGACGCACGCACGGGCGCTCGCCGAGGTCGCGACCCAAGCCAGCGAGGCAGCTGTGGACGTGATGTTCAGCGGCCAGGGGCCAGCTCGGTCAAATCGGCCTGTCCGTCCAGGCGTTCGCCGCCCCGGAGACACTGCCGGGTGCCAGGGCGGGCTTGCTCGGGCCACGCAAGGGCTGGTCCCGGTACGGGACGAGAACACCGGCCCGGTACGGGGCGAGAACACCGATCCGTTCACGAACGCGATGGCGGTGCACCTCGGTTGGCTGCACCGCACACTGAGCCGCTCGCGGTAGATCACGACCACACAAGGGGGGCCGCCACATGAATGAGGGCCCGGCGCGGCCATCGGTCGTGCGGCCCCAGCTCGCCTGAAGGTCAGCATGTCCAAAGGTGTCTTGAAGTCATGTCCTCGATTCTTCACTCCTGCCACGCCGTTGATCACGTATCCCTCACATCACATACTGCGCTGACCGGCGAGCGACGTTCCGCCCACGGCCGGAAACGACCACTCGCCTTCATCCCAAGCTCCTGGGGGAGACTTGCGCTCAACAGTGAAGAGAGCACGCGCCTTCACCATCGCGGCGGCCACGTCGGTGGCCCTCGTGGCAGGCATGACCGGCCCCACGACAGCGATCGCCGCGAACACGACGACCGCACCGAACACCACGCGCTTCGACGGCGACCAGCGGATCCAGCTCATCACGGGCGACCGTGTGGTGGTCGGCGCCAAGGGCCAGGTGGTGGGCTTCGAGCCCGCCAAGGGCCGTGAGCGCATACCCGTACAGGTGCAGCGCGTCAAGGACCACACGCTGGTGGTGCCCAGCGACGCGCAGCGCCTCATCGCCACGGGGAAGCTGGACCAGCGGCTCTTCGACGTCGGTGAACTCACCGACCCGCTGCTGCGCAAGAGCCAGCGCGACGGGCTCAAGCTGATCGTGCAGTACGACGGGGGCGCCGGCGCCGCACGGGCCGAGGTGCGTTCCGCCGGTGACACCCAGCTGCGACGCACGTTGCCCACCATCGACGCCGACGCCATCCGTACGTCGCGGGACGACGTGGCCAAGGTGTGGGAGGCGCTGACCGACCAGCAGAAGAGCGGCGTGCGTGCCACCGCCTCCGGCATCAAAAAGGTCTGGCTGGACGGGGTACGCAGGGCGAGCCTGGACCGCAGCGTCAAGCAGATCGGCGCCGACAAGGCGTGGGCGGCCGGATACGACGGCACGGGCGTCAAGATCGCCGTCCTCGACACCGGCGTCGACAAGACCCATGACGACCTGAAGACCCAGGTCGTCGAGGAGAAGAACTTCTCCAGCTCGCCCGACACCGTGGACCGCGTCGGGCACGGCACGCACGTCGCCTCGATCGCCGCCGGGACCGGTGCCGAGTCGGGCGGTAAGTACAAGGGCGTCGCGCCGGGTGCCAAGGTGCTCAGCGGCAAGGTGCTGAACGACGAGGGGTTCGGCGACGACTCCGCCATCATCGCGGGCATGGAGTGGGCCGCCGACGAGGGCGCGGACGTGGTCAACCTCAGCCTGGGCGGCCCGGACCAACCGGGCGTCGACCCCATGGAGGAGGAGGTCAACAGGCTGTCCGCCGAGAAGGGGATCCTGTTCGCCATCGCGGCGGGCAACGACGGCGAGTACGGCGAGTCGACGGTGGGCTCGCCGGGCAGCGCGGACGCCGCGCTGACCGTCGGCGCCGTCGACAAGGACGACAAGCTGGCGTCCTTCTCCAGCATCGGGCCGCGCGTCGGCGACGGCGCCGTCAAGCCGGACGTGACCGCCCCCGGCGTCGCCATCACCGCGGCCGCCGCCTCCGGCAGCCGGTTCGACACCGACCCAGGTATCCCGCACCCGGCCCCCGGTTACCTTCAGCTCGACGGCACCTCCATGGCCACCCCGCACGTCGCGGGCGCGGCGGCGATCCTCAAGCAGCAGCATCCGGCCTGGAAGTCGGCCGAGCTCAAGGGCGCGCTGATCGCGTCGGCCAAGGGCGGCGACTACACCGTCTTCCAGCAGGGCTCGGGCCGCATCCAGGTCGACAAGGCGCTGGCCCAGAGCGTGATCGCCGATCCGGTCTCGTTGAGCTTCGGCGTCGCACAGTGGCCGCACACCGACGACCAGCCCCTCACTCGGAAGGTCGGCTACCGCAACCTCGGGACCAGCGACGTCACGCTCGACCTGTCGGTGTCCGCGCTGGACCCGGCGGGTGAGCCGGCCCCGGCCGGGTTCTTCGCGCTCGGCGCCACCAAGGTGACCGTGCCCGCCGGCGGCAGGACCGAGGTCGACCTGACCGCCGACACCAGGATCGGCGACGCCGACGGCACCTACTCGGGCTACGTCACCGCCACCGGCGCGGGCCAGTCCGTCCGCACGGCCGTAGCGGCCGTCCGCGAGGCGGAGTCCTACGACGTCACGCTCAGGACCATCGACCGCGACGGCACCGACGCGCGGAACTTCTCCAGCAGCCTGATCGGCGTCGCCGGCGCCGCCAAGGGCTTCCAGACCCGCATCGACAACGAGCCGGGCACACACACGATCCGCGTGCCCAAGGGCTCGTACACGTTCAACACGGCCGTCTACCAGGACCCGTCGGATCTCACCAAGGGCACCGACTGGATCGCCCAGCCGAAGCTGGACATCTCCGGCGACACCACGGTCACGGCCGACGCGCGCACCACCAAGCCGGTGGACATCACCGTGCCCGGCCTCGGCACGGTGGACTACGGGGGGACGTACTACGAGCTCGCGACCGACATCGGCCGCGTCGGCAACGGCTGGGTCCTCAGAGGTTTCACCGGCTTCCGCACCGCGCACCTGGGTCCGGCCGTCACGGACGGCTCGCTCCTGCAGACCTGGGACGCGCACTTCCTCAAGGACGCCACCACTCAGTACTCGGTGGCCTACGGCGGCAAGACGCGGGAGGTCGCGACCGGTTACACCAAGCATGTGAAGGCGGACGAGCTGGCGAAGCTCAAGGTGCACGTCGGTGCCTCCGCTGCCGGGAAGACCGCTCTCGCCTCCCCGTTCCCCCATCTGCCGGGTGCTCCGGAGGGCAACGGGTTCTCGGCGCCACAGGCGGCGCCGGGCACGCGCACCTTCTACGTCTCGACTGCCGACGGCGTCAAGTGGCTGACCAAGGTCGATCAGCTGGGCGAGCCCGACGAGTCGGGCTACCCGTCCTTCGACGGTGCCTACGAGATGTCCGAGCCGAAGCGCTACGAGGCCGGCAGGTCGTACCGAGAGACGTTCAATACCGGCGTGTTCGGCCCGCTCCTGGGCGAGAACATGGGTGTCTTCCGCACCGCACCCGACCCGGCCACGGGCGAGCAGCAGATCATGGGCTCCCTGCCGATGTTCGCCGACGGCAAGGGCCACGTGGGCCTCTCGACGTACACCTCGGCCACGTCGACGCTGTACCGCGACGGGGTCAAGGTCGGCGACAACGACGACCCGCTGAGCGGCGCGAAGCCCTTCACGGTCGACTCCGCCGACGCCGAATACCGGCTGACGACCTCCGTCGAGCGCTCGGCGAAGGTCGCCGCGGCCTCCACCCGCGTCGACACCAGCTTCACGTTCCGCTCCAAGGAGGTCGCGGCCACCACGGCGCTGCCGGTGTCCACGGTCCGCTTCGCGGCCCCCGTCGACCTCGCCTCACGCGCCCCGGCGGGCACGTCGGTCCAGGTCCCGGTGGCCGTGCAGGGCTCCGCGGCCGGGAAGAACCTCAAGTCGCTCGTCGTGTCCGTGAGTTACGACGACGGAGCGACCTGGCAGCTCGTGAAGGTCGAGAGCGGCAAGATCTCCGTGAGGAACCCGGCGAAGGACGAGGGCATCTCGTTCCTCGCCGATGTCACGGACAAGCAGGGCAACGAGTCGACGCTGACGATCCACAACGCGTACTACGGCAAGTGACGTCGCCCCGGTGACGAATTGCGTGTGACGACGTGCTGGAAAGCGTTCAAGGACGCTTTCCAGCACGTTCGTTCACCGAGCCCTGGTCACGTCCCCGACCATGACGATGGCGTGTCCATCGTCGGTATGGAAGGCTTCGAAGCCCTCCTGTATCGCACCCGATTGGGCCGGCGCGGCACGTTCGGACGATCAGGCCCCCCTCCAGTGCGTCGGCGGGGCTCATCAGCTGGTCGATCAGCCTGACGAAAGCCTCCGGGGGCCGGGCAGGGCCGTCGTGCGGCTCGGCCGGCATCGCCCCAAGGATTTCTGCCACCCAGCGGTGCCGGGTGGAACCGTCGTGCGCCCGACCACGAGCACCTGCCGCCCCTCGTTGCGCCCCGCCCCCAGACGTAGACGGCGGAGAGCGGTTCACGTACGCGCGCACCTCCCCGAGCGTCCACGCACGTGACCTTCGCTACCGCAAGGTCGATACTGGGGATGACAGCACTCCCGCCGACCCGCATCCAATCGTCCCCGCAAACCTGACAGGCCGTCACGAAAGTCGGCATCGGGTCAGCGTCAGTACCGCCACAGCCCGGCAACGAGCTCCATCAAGCGCCAAGATCAAGAACTATCCGCACCAGGTTTGACCAGGGAAAACACAGGTCGGAAACTCGTCTGTTCATCTCACCGGGAGGTACCCATGAAGATGCTCATCAACGTGGCGGAGACGGTGGTGGCGGACGCGCTTCGGGGCATGGCGGCAGCCCATCCGGAGCTGACGGTGGACGTCGAGAACCGCGTGATCGTACGCAGGGACGCCCCGGTCGCGGGAAGGGTGGGCCTCGTCTCCGGCGGCGGCTCCGGGCACGAGCCGCTGCACGGCGGATTCGTGGGCCCCGGGATGCTGTCGGCGGCCTGCCCGGGCGAGGTCTTCACCTCACCGGTGCCTGACCAGATGCTGCGGGCGGCGGCGGCCGTGAACAGCGGCGCGGGTGTGCTGTTCATCATCAAGAACTACACGGGCGACGTTCTCAACTTCGACATGGCGGCGGAGCTGGCCGAGGACGAGGGCATCCGGATCGCCAAGGTCCTCGTCAACGACGACGTGGCCGTCACCGACAGCCTTTACACGGCCGGGCGGCGCGGAACGGGCGCGACACTGTTCGTGGAGAAGATCGCGGGCGCCGCCGCCGAGGAGGGCGCGCCCCTGGAGGCGGTCGAGGCACTGGCCCGGCAGGTCAACGAGAGCTCCCGAAGTTTCGGCGTCGCGCTCAGCGCCTGTACGACTCCGGCCAAGGGCAGCCCGACATTCGACCTGCCGCCCGGAGAGCTGGAGCTCGGCGTCGGCATCCACGGCGAGCCGGGCCGGGAGCGGCGCGCGATGATGACCTCGCGCGAGATCGCCGACTTCTCCGTGCACGCCGTCCTGGAGGACCTGGCACCGCGCAATCCGGTGCTGGTCCTCGTCAACGGTATGGGCGCCACTCCCCTGCTGGAGCTGTACGGCTTCAACGCGGAGGTGCAGCGGGTGCTGACCGAGCGGGGCATCGCCGTCGCGCGCACCCTGGTCGGCAACTACGTCACCTCCCTCGACATGGCGGGCGCCTCGGTGACCCTGTGCCAGGTGGACGAGGAACTGTTGCGCCTGTGGGACGCGCCGGTGAAGACACCGGGACTGCGCTGGGGCGTGTGAACCCGGTCGGCGGACCGGGTACGTCAACCCGGCCGCAGGGCCGGGGTACGGGATCCCGGCCGCCGAGCCGCTGTACGTGATCCCGGCCTGTGCACCGGTGCAGGTGAGCCCGGTCGACGGAAGGCCGGCCGCCGCTCGGTGTCAGTCGGCCGACATCAGGTCAACTTCCGTACCACGCAAGGAGATTCCGTGCTCGACGCCGATTTCTTCCGCCGTTGGATGACGGTGACCGCCGCGTCCGTGGACCGCGAGGCGGAGCGGCTCACCGACCTGGACTCGCCCATCGGTGACGCCGACCACGGCAGCAATCTGCACCGTGGATTCGCCGCCGTGACCGCCACCCTGGAGAAGGAGGCTCCGGACACCCCCGGCGCCGTCCTCACACTCGCCGGGAGGCAGCTGATCTCGACGGTCGGCGGCGCGTCCGGGCCGTTGTACGGCACCCTGCTGCGCCGGACCGGCAAGGCACTCGGGGACGCCGCCGAGGTCACCGAAGAACAGTTCACGAACGCGCTGCGCACGGGCGTCGACGCGGTGATGGCGCTGGGCGGAGCCGCGCCCGGCGACAAGACCATGATCGACGCCCTGGTGCCCGCGGTCGACGCGCTGGCCGAGTCGTTCGCCGCGGCGAAGTCCGCCGCCGAGGAGGGCGCCGTCGCGACGACGCCCCTCCAGGCCCGCAAGGGCCGGGCGAGCTATCTGGGCGAGCGCAGCATCGGGCACCAGGACCCGGGCGCCACGTCCTCGGCGCTGCTGATCGCGGCACTCGTGGAGGCGGCCGGTGAGTGACACCGAGGAACGACTCGTCGGCATAGTGCTGGTCTCCCACAGCGCCGCCGTCGCCACGTCCGTCGCCGAACTGGCGACGGGCCTGGCGGGCGGCGGCGCGATCGCCCCCGTCGCCGCGGCGGGCGGCACTGTGGACGGTGGACTCGGCACCAGCGCCGAGCTGATAGCCGCCGCGGCGGCCTCCGTGGACCGCGGCGCCGGGATCGCCGTACTCACCGACCTCGGCAGTGCCGTGCTCACCGTCAAGGCGCTGCTCGCCGAGGGCGACGAACTTCCGGACGACACAAAACTGGTGGACGCCCCCTTCGTCGAGGGGGCGGTGGCCGCGGTCGTCACGGCCTCGACGGGCGCCGACCTCGCCGCGGTGGAGGCTGCGGCAGCGGAGGCGTACTCCTACCGGAAGGTGTGAGGGCCGAAAGGTCTGCGGACCGGGAAGCATGCGGGCT